>SDNO01000021.1 GCA_004524435.1 Candidatus Thorarchaeota archaeon
CAAGTGAAGGAATCTGGAGCCCAGATCAGAGAGATAACTGAAGTCAAGAAGATAACGAAACCAGAGGAAATCGGTGGCGACTTCATCCTTGAGACCCGGAGGGGCGACTATCACGCGAAAGCAGTCATCATGGCCACGGGTGGAGGACATCGAAAACTGAACATTCCCGGCGAAGAAGAGCTCACCGGTAGAGGGGTGTCGTACTGCGCAACATGTGATGGCCCTCTCTTCCGCGATAAGACTGTTGCAGTGATTGGTGGGGGAAACACAGCTGTGACCGAGGCGGTCTATCTGGCAGACTTGACGGAGAAGACCTATCTAATCCACAGACGCGATGAACTTCGAGCTGAGTCTGCAATCCAAGAGATGATCTTCAACAGTGACGTTGAAATCCTCTGGGACACCATTGCCACGGAATTCAAGGGGAGTGATGTTCTTGACACCATCATCACGAAGAACGTCAAGACCGAAGAAGAACAAGAACTTCATGTCGATGGTGCATTCGTGGCACTAGGTTCTAATCCCGACAGCAAGCTTGCTCAGGACATTGGTGTGAAGACGAATAGCAGAGGAGAGATTCTAGTAGACGACAAGCAGGCTACGAATGTTTCTGGCGTCTTTGCCGCAGGAGATGTCATAGACTCGATGAAGCAGATTGTCGTTGCCACAGGCACAGGAGCAATAGCCGCAGACTCTGCATATACATACATAAGGAGATATTGCCTCGATGACTCGCCTCGTGGCTATGCATAGGCGTACGTTTCTTCTCTTGGGGAAACGTTAATAACCGCGCCCCTTTCCGAGGCTGAAAACGTAGAGCTTTGAGTGAAGGTAGTCCATATGAAGAAGGCACGAATAGCAGGTATTACTATGGCAATAGCTCTGGTCGTAATGACAACGGCAGTTCAGCCTGCTGCAGCTAACCCCGGAACACGACTGGAATCACTCTATGGATTTCTCGTCGAAAGGTACGATGATGATGGGGAACGAGGTTTCACAAGAATCGGTCAGACGATTTCACGGAATGAGCCAACATATTCCGCCACAATAGCATTGGATGCTCTGGGCTACTTTGATGCAAGACCTCCGCCATTTGACCTTCTGAAGATGAAGAACTTCACTCAGAAACTCCAGTGGATACGATCACTGGATGAAACGGATGACCAGTATGGGAGTATGGCTGATTTCATTGCTGGTTCCTATGACATACATTCAACGTTCATGGGTATCCAGACATGGTTCCTCCTGAGCCAACAGGACGAAGACATCCCTGGCATGGAAGATGTCACAATGAATCTCACGGCCACCCTCGTCTATGTTAACAAGACTTACAATGAGGATGGCGGGTTTGGGAGGGCAGAGGGAGAAGATTCAGATCTCCTCTCGACATATCATGCTGTCTCAACAATGGATGCCATTCTCGAGGCCATAAGTGAAGAGTTTCCGGAGCAGACATGGAGTGTCTGGTTACCCAATGCCACGGCAACTGTAGAGTGGATTCTGAAATGCCGAGAAGGCAACGGATTCAAGATTTCCCCTGACAGTAGAGTCAGCGGTGTCACATCCACCGCATCCGCTCTTCTCGCGTTGGATATTCTTGACGCATTGCCTCAGATATCGGATGACATCCAGGATATTGCTGATTGGATTGGTAGCTTGCAGGTCGAGCAAGCCACCAGTATGCAATATGTTGGTGGATGGGCTGAGGGGGTCAACACCAATGACACAAACATCATGAGCACGTACTATGCCTTGTTGGCTCTTGATCTCTTGGATGCAATAGACAGTCAAGTCAACCAGTCAATTGCGGTGGATTTCATACTCGATTGTCAAGCAACCGATGGTAGCTGGGGTTTCACCCCAGAGAGGGAAGTTGGGAATATCGCATATGTCGGTCGAGCCATTCGTTCCCTTGAGATGCTAAACCAGAACCTCAATCAGGTACTTGCTGTTGAGGACCCAAACAACCCAGCACCAGTTCTGCTGGACTGGAGAATCGTTGCTGTCATTGCAATCACCGTCGGTGCCGTCGTCATTGCCATTGTGTCGGTGCGAATGGACTAGAAGCCGTTCTCAAGTATCGGTCATCGTGGCCAAGATTCATATGGACATTCGCTCAGTTCGAGTTTGATTCCTTCACTCTGCAAGAATGGGATATTGAGAGGGTTCTAGATGAACGATTCCGAAATCGATGAGAGCATTCCCAGGTATAAGCGAGGATACGAATGGTTCTCATATTTGGGCCATGAGCAGCTTCGAGGCAGACCCTGGAGAAGACTCGGCATCTTCTCATTCTATGATGCACCGTATGCAGAGAGCGATCTCCTGTACCTCTCTCCCAAACAAGTCATGCTCACCATGGCATCACTGAGTAAGAAGAAAGAGTCAGGACTTGTGTTTGTGGTTGACTCTCTGGAAAAGGCGGAAATGGGACTGAGCACCCCTAAAGGCTTCAGCCAGTTCATGGAGCTCTTCGATGAATCATTCCCAGGCGCTGAGAAGTTCTACTTCGGCCCGAAGGACTCGGATCGTGATTGGCTCCATGAGTATCAGACATTCAGAATCCCGCTCGCATGGCTGATCACCCGGCCCAACATTTTTGCCGAGGTCCTGTCGGATGCTTCGCCGGTGGGAGAGGATATCGGCCCGGCAGATGCATCCTTTGAAGACTTCCACGGGATGAATGATGTCCTTGTGGAGAAACTAGGTCCACCCTCACTGACGGAGGAAGTCATGGGGAAGATAAAGAGTACCGAGGCCAGTGAGTATGCTGGAGAAGCAGTAGGCTTGATGACTGTATTCATCAGTCCCACTACTGCGGTCTCTCGCGGCGTCAAGTATCTAGGCAAGTTTATGGGGCTTCTCAAGGACCGACGAAAACAAGAGGTGAAGGAGGTCTACGAGGAGTGGGAAGATCGCGTCAAGAAAGGATACTCGATTGAAAAACTAAGGAAGTTCTTTGACGAAGACCCTGACTACAAGTCTGGAATTCAGGAGGCTGTGGAGGCCTTCAAGCCCGTGCTCCTTATCACCGAGACAAGGGGGACGCTCTATGATCTCTTCTTGCCTCTAATCCTTCAGCATCTTGTAGAGGAAGTGGGATACTTACCCCCGCATCTCCGGAGAAAGCGGGCACCTGCACCGGAAGAAGAAGAAACTGCAGAGGCTGACTGGGACACCGATTCGCTCAGGTATGAATCAATGGACAGCGGCCAGATTGGTCATATCGAAGTAGAGTCAGATGAGAACAGGGAAGACCTAGTAATGAAGACCGACATTGAGGTATCGGAAGACGAGTTCGAAGGAAAGCCCGAAACTATCCTCTTCATTGATGCCGCAACACACCTTTCTAAGTTCAATCGGTCTTTCGAGTTCGCTCTCAATATTCCTGAGAAGTACCCGAATATGTCAGTGGCTGCCTCATTCTACACCAACCGAGAAAAGATCAGCGACGCTCTGACTCAAGGTGTACGCGAATACATGAGTGAGAGAGCCCTTGTGTTCGATTTGCACCCAGATCTCTTCGACCTCACGACATCAAATGTGCCCATAACAAGGAAGGCTTGGTTGATGGGACGACTCCAGGAGATGGAGAAGATGAAGGACGAGGGCGGTTGTGGCTTCCTTGAATACTACGAACCTGATAGACACAAATGGAAGCTTCATATCATCAAGAAACCGGAGAAAGGCGTCTTAGGAGAGATCATGAGCTGGTTCAGAAAGAAGTCTTAGCCATCAGATGGCTTGCCCACAAGAAATATAATCATCACAGGACAAGGACGTTTATCCTCAGTCCGGAGTACGAACAAGATGGCCAAGGCAGACATGACACAAGCTAGGGTTATGAAAATTGAAAAAGGCAATGCAATCACCCTACCCGCAGATTTTGTGGAGGGGATTGGTCAACCGTATGGTCTTGCCATTCTCGTAATGAAAGACAAGAACGTCAAGTTGTATCCTGTTGACAGTGACAAGGTGCTCTACCTCAAACTCGATATAGACAAGTTGAGCAAGAGCTTTCTTGAAGAACTTACCTTGATTTTTGAGAGTGCGGGACTTGAGGACATCCTGTTTACAAGCGGAATCTGTCAATCAGCCTCTCAATGTTTCTACGAGTGTTATTTCACCCCTCAGCAGCTAGAGATAGACCTAGACAAACTGAGAGAGAAGATGAAGGGCATCACCGGAGTTCAAAAGGTCATCCTCCAGGAAGTGCCGGTATCAGGATAGTCTTGGCACTTGCGTTCCGATGCCTAGAGTCAATCTGCCAGCCAAGACTCAATCCATTAGCAAATGAGTTAGAGGACGTCACAGAGAATGGTATGTGTCACTGGAGCATTCCCTCTCGGTCAAAATGAGGATAATGAGCTTCGGATTCGGACGGCACTAGAGAGGCTATCCCATCGCGGACCGCCGCAGATGATGAAAATCACTGGCCCTCATGGCAAGAATGTGATTGTTGCAGTACAGATGCTTGAGAATCATCCGGCTGAAATCAAGGAACATGAGGGCGCGTTCTGGGTTGCAGATGGATGGGACGCGTTGGAAGGCAAACTTGGAATTCTACAAGCAGGACTTGATCCATCGGAGATTCATAACCGAGATGATCAGGGACTATCAGTCTACCTGACCGGGATTGGAGATCTCATTGTATTGAACGTTGATGCCCGGGGGCTCAACATCCTGCGTTCCCGATTCTCATTCAAGCCCATCCACTACCAGCTCCAGGCTAACAGCATTCTCTTCTCAACTGAGCGGAAGGCACTCTGGGCCCTTGGAGTCAGTCAACCGGTTACCATCCAGCCCGGGCAACTCCTAAACGTGGCCTGGGACGGGGGAATATCCCTCGCCTGGCGAATCCCAGATTTACAGCCACAGGTTGACAAGTCAAGAAAGAAAGTTGCATTAAGAGGTCAACTTCGTCAGGAGTTAATGGAATCATTCAACAAGGTTGCCGGAAAGGAAGTCGGCGTGCTCTTCTCGGGGGGAGTAGATAGCTGTCTGGTGGCATATCTTGCGGGGATGATCTGCGGGAGCGTCCACCTCTACACATGCTATGCCCAAGGATCGAGAGATAGTAAGGTGGCCGAGGAAGCAGCAAGTCGTCTTGGATATGACATCTCCCTGATGGAGATGGACAAAGACTTGGTCTGGAATCTACTTCCACATGTGTTGTATGCAACTGAACGAGTCAAGAGAAAGGATGTTGAGATAGCGGTACCATTTCTTCTCGCTTCAAGAGAAGCCAGAGCAGATGGAATGAGTCTTCTCCTATCCGGGCAAGGACCGGACGAGCTTTTCGCAGGGTATTCCAGATATGTGGGTATTCTTCGAAGAGCAGGAGAAGAGGCCTTGCATGAGAAGTTGTGGAAGGATGTTTCAGTTACACATGACAAGAACATAGAACGCGATGAACTGGCTGCTGCATTTGGAGGGTGCGACTTGTTCTTTCCCTATCTCAGCAGCAGTTTCATCCGTTCAGCAATGATGGTTCCTGCAAGACACAAGATTCACGTTGATGAGTCACCGGAGCGAAAGGTGCTGTTCCGGGAGCTAGCTACGGAAATGGGACTCGACCCAGCCCTTTCTAGGAATCCGAAGAAGGCAACACAATACAGCTCCGGTTCGGCCAAGCTCCTGGTAGAAGCGATGAGAGATAATGTCGACGAGCTGGCCGATGCCACGCGAAGAGAGGTCTATCGGAACATGGACATCGTACTCAGTGCAATTGCAGGTGCGATAGGACTACCCGGCCATCCGGCAGAGCAAGACACCAGCCTGACAATAGATCTTAGAGCTGTGGATGAATTCAATAGACTGTTGTAGATTCGGTCTTTTGTTCGATTGGATGCTTATTTCATTTCGACGATATTATGATTTCGCTAGTCATATATATCAGGAAACGATTTTCTCAGTTGTCGTCATGCTGCGAAATAGGGGTTGTGCGTTCGGTGAAAGTCGGTCAAAATGGATTGACACACAGCAACCTTGATAAGAGGCCCGCCATCGCAACCCAGTCAAGTGACGAAACGCGATTCGGCAATTACCGAATCATATGGAGCAAGTGGTCATGGTTGGCATAATTGGTTATGGAGTATACATACCACGCTATAGAATAAAGACAGAAGAAATCGCATGTGTCTGGGGCGAAGACGGCGAGGCCATGGCACATGGTCTTCGAGTCTTCGAAAAATCGCTACCTGGTCCCGATGAGGATGTGGTGACCATCTCAACTGAGGCTGCAAGAAACGCAGTGAAGTATGCAGAATTAGATCCCAAGAGAATTGGCGCAGTTTATGTCGGATCCGAATCGCACCCGTATGCAGTCAAGCCGACAGGAACCATCGTTTCTGAGGCAATCGGTTGCTCAACCGATATGACCTGTGCAGACTTCGAATTTGCATGCAAGGCGGGAACAGCAGCAGTACAGGCATGCATGGGCCTAGTGTCCTCAAAGATGATTGATGTTGGTCTGGCCATAGGCGCAGATACTGCTCAGGGCAGACCTGGCGACGCCCTGGAATACTCTGCAGCAGCAGGCGGCGTAGCCATCCTGATCGGAAAGGAGAACCCCGTAGCGACAATTGAAACAACGACATCTTTCACAACCGACACGCCAGACTTCTGGCGGAGAGAGGGCGAAGACTTTCCGAGCCACGGAGCGCGATTCACCGGAGAGCCAGCCTATTTCAGACACGTTGAGGAAGGAGCCAAAGCGTTGATGAAGAAGACAGACACAACTATTGACGATTACGACTATTTTGTCTTCCACCAGCCAAACGGAAAGTTCCCCATGGCAATGGGTAAGACGTTGGGCGTTCCAATGGAGAAGCTAGAGGACAGTCTTGTAGTGAAGGATATCGGGAATACGTACTCTGCCTCGGCCATGATGGGGCTTGCGCGCATTCTCGATATTGCTGACCCTGGCTCAAAGATTTTCATGGTATCCTATGGCTCGGGGGCGGGTAGTGATGCATTCTCGATTGTGGTTGAGGATGAGATTGAGGCACACAGAGGCGAAGTGCCCACAGTTGATGACTACATCAAGAGAAAGACCTACGTGAACTACTCAATCTACGCAAAATACAGACGGAAAATTAAAGCACTCGGGTGAGGAGGAGATATGATGAGTGACAGAGTAGCAATAGTCGGAGTAGGAATGAGTAAGTTTGGAGAGCTCTGGGAGAAGAGCCTACGTGAGATTACACTTGAGGCTGGTATGTATGCAATCTTCGATGCCGATGTCCAAGGTAAAGAGATTGACGCCATAAGCATTGGCAATATGAGTGCAGGGCGGTTCACCGGACAAGAGCATCTGGGTGCACTGGCAGTAGACATGGGGGGACTCGGTAACATCCCTGCCTATAGTGTGGAGGCGGCATGTGCAAGTGGGGGAGCCGCAGTCAGACAGGCATACATGTCGATCAAATCAGGCGAACATGATGTGATGCTCGTTCTCGGTTGCGAGAAGATGAGCGACGTGAGCCAGAGCGAGGCAATGGACACTATCAGCGTCGCCAGTGACATGGACTGGGAAGGCATGTTTGGTGCCACGTTTCCTGCCCTATATGCTTTCATAGCAAGACGACATATGATGGAATACGGAACCACGGACGAACAGATGGGTAAGGTAGCCGTGAAGAATCACTACAATGCACAGTTCAATCCTTGGGCACAGTTTCAACGAGCATTACCCCTGAAGGTGGTGATGAACTCGGGTATGCTCGCAGACCCCATTCGGGTCTTGCATTCATCGCCAATCACAGATGGTGCAGCTGGACTGGTGATGTGCAGCGAGGAACGGGCCAAGGAGTTCACAGACAACCCGGTTTTCGTCGACGCATCGACGCAAGCCACCGCTAGTCTCGCACTACATGATAGGAAGGACATCTGCACCATGGATTCAGTGGTTCTTTCCAGCAGACGAGCTCTGGAACGAGCGAACCTCTCAATAGAAGATATCGACGTCTTCGAGCTACATGATTCTTTCACCATAAGTGAGATTGTACTCACCGAGGATGTTGGCCTTGCTAAGAAAGGCGAAGGTGGCAAACTCGTCGACGAGGGTATTACTGAGCTAAAAGGTGAGTTTCCGGTGAATACTTCCGGTGGTCTGAAGGCACGAGGACATCCCATCGGAGCAACCGGTGTGGCCCAGATAGTCGAACTTGCTCTGCAGCTGAGAGGCGACGCAGAGAAGAGACAGGTCGAAGGAGCAGAGAAGGCCATGGCCGTTAACATCGGCGGGACAGGAGCAACGTCAATAGTCCACATACTTGGAAGGTGAGGATAATGGCAGAGAAAGGAGTAGCACAAGTCTGGCGAAGATTCGACTCAATCTACAATCTCATTGGAACACACTGTAGCAACTGCGGCACATACTACTTCCCACCGCGACTGGTCTGCCCCAAGTGCAGAAGGAAAGGCAAGCTCGAGGAGTACAAATACAAGGGCCTCGGCAAGATTCATACCTTCTCGATTGTACGACAGGCACCTGAGAACTTCAAACGTCAAGTACCATACGTTGTGGCACAAGTTCAACTTGACGAAGGACCGCGACTGACGGCTCAGATAGTGAACATTGACCCTGAAGACGTTAAGATTGGGATGCGCGTCCGAGTGTGTTTCCGAAAGATCACAGAATATGGCGAAGGCGGTATCATTGTCTACGGCTATAAATTCGAGCCCACAATGATTGTGACTGGTCACGAGTGATACCAGCCTACGGTGACTCAAGAAGCCATAGTCAGCGTAGAGCATTTGCCCCGGGAACCGCGTAGCATCTACTTTGCAGGCAATCAGCTCGTTGGATATGTGGGTGTGTTTCCACGACGTCACGTACCTGCAAGGGCCGCGGGGCCCTTCTGGTCGGGGGGAGAGGAAGTGTCCGAACTGCGGTCGACTCAACATTAGACCAAAAGGCTGAACGACCAGGTTCACGGTGAAGACGAGAGAGAGCGTGGATCTCCCTCCAAAGGTCACCGATGACTCAGCGGCCAAAATTAGGAAGTGGACACCGTTGGACCCAAGGGGTCTAGTGGAATTCCTTCTAGCGATTCCGCAGAGTCTGAAGAATCAGGGGAGCCCCCTTCGGGAGCGAAAAAGCACGACAGCTACTATGCAATTGCTCCAGCATGCCACATATGTCCCAAGTGCAACGCAGACCTCCGTGCCGGTACAGAAGTATGCCCCGTGTCCGGCTATGATTTCCCAATAAAGGCGAAGCAATGCTCGGGGTGTTATCCCTATGCGATTGCTCTTCTGGCAATCACGTGGTTCATAGTCTTGATTGCAGTCCTCTGGTGCGCCCGGCTGCAGACAATGGTCGCTACGGGACAGTCAACTAATGTATCTCGCCATCAGACTCATCAGGCAGGAGGAGTTCAGTGACCCCACCTACTGCCGGAAGGGCTACATTTCGAACAACCGTCGAGCCAAAACGTGCCTCGTGAACTGATGCATTGTGGACATGCCCATGAATAACTAGCTCAGGACGTTCTGACTGAATCACATTGTAGAACTTGCGGCTTCCGAGCCAACGGAAAGAGCGAGTCCGTTCTCCCTCACAGGTTTCAACACAGGGACTATAGTGCATCAGCAAGATCCGGACATCCGATTTGTCGGACAACTGGCGAAGCAGAATCTCAGCACGCTCGGCTCGTCGTTCAAAGATACGCCTTATACGGGGAACGTTTCTACGCTGCCAACTGGTTGGTGTATCAAGCGAACCTTGTGTTCCAACGATTCCAATATTCCGACCATTGAGCCGAAGGACGATAGATTTCTCATCGAGAAACAGGATACGCTCTCCAACAAGGGTGAGAATCTCATCCCTTGTTTCCGAATACTCTTCGTTGCCGAAGCACGCAATTATCGGGAAACGTGTACCGATTGTTTCGTCAAGAGCCTTGAGGACAGTAGTAAATTGTTCTACGTTGCCGCGATTAATCATGTCACCGGCCATAAGGAAGAGATCTGGTGGATCCACGGCTTCTAATGAGGCTCGGAACTCCTCTAAGAACCGAGGACAATGCACATCTGCAACCGCAAGAATCCTCATGTCTATGGCCCACTCTCTCTGGATGGATGACAAATGAGAGGGGCAGATATTAAAAGTTCTATCTGGAACTGATGTTATGAGAATCCATGGCCGGAACGTGGGCGCTGAACCTCTTTGACAGGCTACATGTGGGACATCAGGTGCTCATCGACCGACTTCAAGACATGCCTGAGCCCGTTGCGGTGGTCACAGGAGGCGAGCTCATGGGGGAGGAGTTGGATTTTCGACCAATCATACAGCCGCCGGAGGTTCGTACGCGGCGGCTGAACGAGTACCTTGAGTCCATCAATCAAAGGAACAAGATAGATGTCAGATACCTGACTAGCTTCCATGAATTGTTAGAGATTGAAGGGCCCACAACTTTCATGATGTACCAAGGACCATGTTGCATTGAACTCGAAGCGAAGGGACTGGAACTTAGACAAGAGAAACTAGCCCTAGAAGATAAACTTGAGTTTCTCAAGCCCGTGCGGGCATATGATGGAGAGAAGCTCTCATCAGCAAGAATTCGCCTGGGAGAAGTCGATCGAGAGGGACGCAAGCTGAGAGGAACATCGGAACCGCCGAGGAGACTTGAGTTTGATTCTCGAAAGCAACTGAAGACTCCGAAGGGAGAACTCTATAGAAGATCTGAGGGGGTACCAGAAAGGGCTGTTGTGAAGCGAATTGAACAAGAGGCCCCTCCCGTCGTCATAGCTGTCGGTGACGTTACCAGCGCGACGCTCATTGACGAGGGATATCAACCTCAGGTATGCATTGTGGATGGAACTACAAAGCGCGGTCGCTTTGAGCGGGAATTTCCGTCTGACCGAGAATACCTCATCTATAACCCTCCGGCAGTCATATACCCAGAGGCGTGGTCCACTATCGATACTGCAATACACGATGACCGTAGGGCAGTGATAACCGTCGATGGAGAAGAAGACTTGCTGGGATTTCCTGCCGTCCTCCTGGCACCGGATAATGCAGTGATGCTGTATGGGCAACCCGATGAGGGAATTGTTTGGGTCACGATTGATTCAGAGAATCAAAAACTGGCTCGCCAACTGCTCGACGAGATGCCGGTCATCGAGTGAAATCATGACCTCATTGCATCCGGAATAGCTTCGATGCAATCGGTCGCCACTACATGATTACCATACCTCTCATGAGCGATTTCACCTGATCTCCCAGACACAAAGGCGGCGGCGGCCGCAGCTTGGAACGCGCCCCTACCTCTCGCCAATAACGTTGCACAGATTCCAGTGAGCACATCGCCTGTACCACCTACTGTCATCGCAGGGACTCCGGTACGGTTCAGCTTATAGGAACCGTTCGGCGAAGCAACTACGTCTGTCGGCCCCTTCAGGAGAACGGTTGCATTGTAGGCAGTTGCCGCATCAAGTGCTCGCCTTATTCGATTCTCAATCTCACTTGGTTCCCCAGTCTTTTTGCCAAGTAGAATCTGTAGCTCTCCCCAATGAGGTGTCAGGAGCGTAGTGAGAGGATCAAGGGAGATTCCAGAATCTGCCAAGTGTTTCAGTCCATCTGCGTCGATGACCATCTTGATACCCTTATCACTCAACTCAGTTACAAGTGCTCTCAACGCCTCTTTCGTAGATTTATCTCGTCCGAGGCCCGGACCAATGGCTGTCACATCATTGCTCTCGGCAATGTCTCTTGTCACGGATAGTGAGTGTGGCGAGAATATGGGAGTCCCCATACCAACTACCATCAGATTTGGACTGTAAGACCGAATGGCCGGAACAACAGGCTCAGGTGCGATGATGCTCACCAAGTCTGCTCCAGTCCGTAGGGCAGCTAGGCCAGACAGAGCGGGAGCTCCAGAGTAGACATCACTCCCACCGACAACGAGAATTCTGCCAAAATCGCCCTTCTTGGAACTTGAAGGTCGTCCTTGAGTGAATAGCCACAGGTCACCCGTTCCACATGTTGTGTAAGCGTCAGGAGGTATTCCAATGGCAACGGGCACAAGATCTCCAACATGTCCTGCTGCATTCAGTAGACCAGTCTTTGGTGCGTGCATGGTCACTGTCACATCAGCCTTCACAGCATCACCTAGCACAGCCCCGGTGTCACTATTGATCCCTGTTGGCACGTCAACCGAATACTTCTTTGCTGATGCCTTGTTCACCCGCTTCACAGCAGTCAGCATCGGCTGTCGAACTGGAGATGTGAGTCCAAACCCAAGCATTGCATCCACGATTATGTCAGCTCTGGCGATTGACTTGCACGACTTGATGTCTGATTCCGAACCGAGGATCTTCAAATCTATGGTACGCAGGTGCTTCAGGATAGCCCAATTCTCCTCAGTATCGGGGCTGGAGATACGGTTCTCATCACCGATGAGACAAAGCTCAACATTGGCTCCCGCTTCATCTAGATGACGAGCAGCCACCATGCCATCGCCTCCGTTTCCACCGAGTCCGGATAGAATAAGGACATGCGCGTCTTTGACACTCTCACGCTCCTCAATAACACGGGCAATCTCACGACCTGCTTGTTGCATTAGCATGCCGAGCTTAACGCCCAGATACTCCGCGTTCAGTTCAAGTACACGCATCTCATCGGTTGTCATGGCCTCGTGCTGCATCCTGGTCATCCTCGACACGACCTAACAGACAGATGTTGCTAATGAACTCTTTCAAGTCAAAAGCAAGGCGTGTGATAATGGAGATAGGAGGAGGAAGAAATCCCTGCAAGTTCTACTTATCCTGTTTGGACTTCTTGGACTTCTTCCTTTTCTCTGACTCAGACTTCTTGGACTCGTCCTCAGAGCCTGATTCTCCCTCGACTGTTTCACCAGTGAGAAATTTGTGGATGCCCCGTGCGGCTTTCTTTCCTGCACCCATGGCACTGATAACAGTTGCAGCACCAGTCACGATATCGCCGCCCGCGAAGATCCCTTCACGGCTTGACATACCCGTTTCTTCGTCAACGACTATCGTGCCCCACTTCGTGAGTTCCAGTCCGGGAATACTCTCAGGGACAATCGGATTGGGCGAGTTGCCAATTGCCACGATGACAGTGTCCACGTCAAGAACGAACTCTGATTTCGGTATCGGAATCGGACGCCGTCTTCCTGACTCGTCCGGCTCACCTAGTTCCATTCGTACACAGCTCATTCCGATGACATGGTTCTTGTCGTCCCCATGAACCTCGGTAGGATTGATGAGGAGCTTGAATTGGATACCTTCTTCCTCCGCGTGATGAATCTCCTCAGCCCGAGCAGGCATCTGCTCGCGCGAACGGCGGTACACAATGGAAACCTCTGCAGCTCCCAGTCTTAGCGCGGTTCTCGCGGCGTCCATAGCAACATTCCCACCACCGATGACCGCCACCTTGTCACCCACTCTTACGGGAGTGTCATATTCAGGGAACTTGTAACCGCGCATCAAGTTCGTCCGAGTGAGTATCTCATTTGCAGAGAACACGTCGACAAGGTTCATCCCCTCAATCCGGAGGAAGTTGGGCGCCCCTGCGCCGGTTCCAATGAAGACCGCATCGAATCCATCTTCTTCCATGAGCTGATCAACTGTTCGGATCTTGCCTACGACAAAATTGTATCTGAACTGGACGCCCATCTTCTCAAGATACTCAACCTCAGCCTCAACTATATCCTTTGGAAGCCTGAACTCAGGGATACCGTACATCAGGACTCCACCAGGTTTGTGAAATGCCTCGAACACTTGGACCTCATGACCGAGCTTCACGAGATCGCCAGCACAAGTCAGACCGGCAGGGCCCGAGCCGATTATGGCCACTTTCCGCCCCGTTCTCTTCGTTGTCTTTGGGATTGACTCGCCCTGTTCTCGAGCATAATCTGCGACGAAGCGTTCGAGCCGCCCGACAGCAATAGGCTCATTGCGAATTCCGTAGATACAGCTTTCCTCGCATTGGGTTTCCTGAGGACATACTCGACCGCAGATAGCCGGGAGGCTGTTTGTTTCCTTGATTTTCTGCGCTGCCTCCACGAACTTCTCCTCTCTGACCAGATTGATGAATTCGCGAATCGGTACCTCAACTGGACACCCACTCACGCACCGAGGATTCCTACACCCCAGACACTTGTTAGCCTCTTCTACTGCCTGTTCGGCCGTATAACCGAGCGCGACCTCGTTGAAATTGCGTCGTCGGAGGTTGGGATCCTGTTCAGGCATGGGTACCTTCTTCGTGGGAGGTTTGCGCTCCCGCCTCTTCTTGTCGTCGGCCATTATGCCGTGCCTCCTGTCTCCTTCATCCAGCGTCCCATGGAAACAGCCTCTTCCTCCCAATAGGCATTCAGGCGACCCATAAGCTCGTTGAAGTCAACTTGGTGACCATCAAATTCGGGCCCGTCAACACAGGCGAATTTCATCTGACCACCAACCGTAACCCGGCAGGCTCCGCACATACCCGTCCCGTCTACCATGATGCTGTTCAGAGAAACCAGAGTTTTGATATCCGATGGTTCAGTAGTCTTGCTAACGAACTTCATCATGGGAACAGGACCGACAGCAAACACAAGGTCAATCTTCCGACCTTTCTGAATCAAATCACCTAGAACGGCCGTCACAAATCCGTGCACACCACAGGACCCGTCGTCGGTGGTTTCATAGAATTCGTCGCTAATCTCATACATCTGCTTTCGGAAAAGCAGAAGATCCATGCTTCGCGCTCCGTTGATTGTGATGAGATAGTTGCCTGACTCCTTAAAGGCTCGCGCGACAGGATAGCAGATTGCGCTGCCACAGCCACCACCAATTGCCACAACCGTTCCGTAGTATTTGTCGGTAGGACTTGGCTTACCGAGGGGCCCCACAAAGTCGAGTATCTCGTCGCCTATTTCTAGGGAACCGAGTAGTTTCGTTGACTTGCCAACTTCCTGATAGACAATGGTGATGTCACCTTTATCTCTGTCAAAGTCAGCAATGGTAAGGGGAAACCTCTCACCAGTCTCATTCACACGCAATATGACAAACTGACCAGGTCTACATACAGCTGCTACGTCGGGCGCACGTACTACCATCATCTTTGTTGTGGGATTGAGAACCTGTTTGAATTTGATCTCATAGGGCATCTTACAACTGCCTCACCGGGCGGGCCCATCAGATGGACCCTATCCATTGTGCGATGCCACTCTGTCTGAGTGATAAAAGTTTGGGTAGCATTCTATCTTTCAGAATTGCACCCCGTAAGCCGTTTGGACCTCTCGTATGACCAGACCTACAAGATCGTCAGGAGAACTCACAGGAAGAGTTGACGCGCCCGCTCTTTGCAGAGCCGACCTCACCTCCTCATGACGGCCAGAGCTACTGGCCCCGATATGGAACAAGTAGAGATGGTGACCCCGCTTGGTGAGCGTCTGGGTGAGTTTCAAGAGTCGGCCCCAGTTTGCGACTTCGGCGTCGGTGATTAGAAAGACAAGGACAGGATGATCCGCCTCAGCACACATCGACTGGATTTCGTCAGTAGGAGCGACTGTCCCTCCGCCCTGATAAGAGAGCAGGACCTCTTCCGCCGTTCTCCGGTCACGTGTCCAGCTGCAGCTCCGGGTGTCGTCAGAGAAGTTGATAACGGCAATGCGTTGACCTCTCCGCATTAAGTAATCGAGTGCAGCAAATGCAGCCAGCAACGCCGAGTGATAGGGCCCAGAAGTCTTCTTCTTGGTTGTAGACCAAGTCATTGAGCCGCTAGAGTCGATAACCAATAAGAGGTCGGGCACAGACAGCGAACGCTCCGTTCCCTCACCCTGGTAGTGCAACCATCTTCGAGTGGACATATTCGGGACCAAGACTGGGAATGCCTGCAATGACTGAACAACATCAAGCTCCTCAACCGGGTCGCCAAGACGCCAGAGTTGGGGAGTGAGAGGAGTCTCTCCTGAACTCTTCCTCTCAAGGACCTCAATCCTAAGTCCGGCTCTCACATTGGCCCGGTACCAGAATCGCAACCACTTGCGGCCCTTGAAACCCATTCCCGCAAGCCTGAACACTGCACGAAGGTCATTGAGATCTCCTTCTCGTTCGACGACCTCCACCGCAAGACGCTCCATCTCCTCCTCTAGCTGGGGAGCGTCATCGCGATCCAAGCACCTACGGGCGAGGTCGCCATTCCTGACCTCTAGAGGATTTCCCATTATCACATCGACATCTAGGGGCAACGCGATTTCTTCTTCGCCTTCCTCCTTACCCGCCTCAGGAACTCCGCATCCTGCGAATTGATTGTCATCTTGAGGCAACCATTCGGACAGCAGTTTCGCGATTTTCCCCACAGCAAAGGGCCAACGTCGCTCACGAGGGATATACCTGTTGGCCACTTTGACAATCTCTCTTGCTACTCCACAGATTTCTTCATCGATGTCGGCTTGAGAAGGTACCTCGAAGTTCCATTTCTCATTGTAGCAGGCAATAATCAGTAGCCAGAGCGGAGAGTGATCCGATACTCGCTCCGCCGCATGATTGATTGAGTCGACAAGCCTCCTTCGGGTAAGCGTAGGGTAGCGGCGCAAGAGTGTGGAATCAACGACAAGATCAGCAAACAGGTTACAAGCGAACATGGCGGTTGCATCGTTAACGTGTTTCTGAGCAGCTGCAAACATCATGCCGCTGGTGACACCATCATAGGGACATAGAAGATAGTGCTCTATCTCGTGATGGCAGAGCGACCGCAGGTGTTCTTCGGCCACCATTCTATCCATCTTTGGTGGGACTCCAGCTACATTGAGATACACTGTCCAAGTTGAGGGGTCTATGTGGAAATAGCTACTCACACTGTCATCATGCTCAATCTTCGGCTCGGGCAAGGGGGGATGATAGAAGTCAGCCACGGCACGGTGCCATGCTCTCTGGGCAACTTCTGTTAGCTTTGGTTTTACTCCGCCCTCATCACTCATCGCCCTGTCACATCCTAGTCAACAATGCTATCTTGAATCACTTTGCAGAGTTCCACAGCCTGCGAACCCCCTGAAACCTCGAGAAACACCGATGAGTCTGGAGAGTCTCCGGTCACGTAGACCACCAGGGTCAGCTGGTTCGTCCGAATCACTTTCCTACGAGGAGGACTGAGTGTTTCCTTGAGGACCGGTGTCATCCTTGGATATTGCAGACTTATCGTCGTCCATAGTTCCTGCCAGTCCTCGAATGTGATATTGAACTGTGACAGAGTCATGCGGTGAAGCGCATCTGACACGCGACCCAGCAGCATACTCCGATTTGGAAAGTCTGCATCTCTCATCAGTGTATCATGAATGTCAGTCAAGTCCTCGACGTCTTCGTCGTCTATACTCTCTTCGATACGGCGAACCATCTTCACGTATGCGGACCTCGTCAATTCCTTGGCAAACCGTACGTAATCGAGTTTAACAAGCAGATCGCTCTTTGACATCTCTCGCAACTCGGAGAGATCCTCTTTCGAGGCCCTCCCGTGTTTGAACCTCTCAATCAATGTGAAGGCGGCCCCTCTCTTGGCGAAACGAGCAGCCGCCAGTTCTACCAGATGTCGAGTGAATTCGAACCTGTCCCCATAGAAGGGGGGTTTGGCAATCTCATCCCTTCCAAACAGAGTCCTATGCCAGAAGACAAGGGGTGCCACGGACTTCACAATCTCGACGTTCACCTCGCTTGCTCCGAAGAGCCAAGCTACCGCTTTCGAGTAGCGGTTCAGATCCTTCGCAGCTCGCACGGAGAGAGGAATCAGTACTTTGTTGCACACGCTTTTCGTGGTATTGAAGTGACATCCGTCGCATAAACCTGAGTCGATATTGGGTTCCTGCACCTGACTCTTGTCCACCCGAATGCAGGCACCAAATTCTCTCACCAAGGCCCTCATGAATTCCGATGCCTCGGAGGTCACAGGCATCTTATCAGCTAGATTCCAGATCGTCAAGAGGTCCTCCACCTCAAGAATCGCGGGAACTTGCCAGAGTTCATCATAGCCGAAGAGCTTCTCGTCACGTGATGCAAGGATCAGTTCCAGGTCGTCAACCGAGGGCATCGTTATGGGAACGGCGATGCCAAATCGGTCCAGAAAAGGGGGTGCGAGATCGAACGTCCCTGCATCCGATGGATTCATGGTTGCGTAGAGACAATACTCCTCACACTTCTTGACCTCATCGTAGTACTTCAGTTCGCCCTCAGCGAGCATGGACAACAAGATGTTCTGAGCGTGTGGGGTCAGCCGATTGATTTCGTCCAGTATCTTCCAGAAGCCAGTAACGAATCTTCGCCACACAACAACCTCCTTGCCCTCCTTCATGAGCGGTCCTGGTTTCAAAGTGGCGACCATCTTTTCCTCGGTAAGCTGAGGATGGCCATGAAGGATTCCCGCCTCAACCTCATCTATACTACTTCCTGTCATCATGCGGCCGAGGAGTTTAATGAGGGTGGTCTTCCCGCCCCCGTGACCTCCCACGAGTAGCATGGCCGATCTGGGCACAATAGCATTCAACACGCAGGTTCCTACGATAAGGGGAAGGCTGGACTTCTTGGTGCTGCTTCCTCCAGTATCACTGTACCGTATCGGGAGGTCCTCGGAATGCACGAAAAGCCCCCTACTCTCCACGGTCCCTATAACATTCCAGACCTTCTCTCTCAGAAGCTCATTTCGACTGGCCATCAAGTCTCACACTCAATCTGCTGCCATTGTTCTTACTACTCCACTTATTGATACTGTGGTCAAACCATGAAAGAAACCTTCCGCATCATTGTTTGAAAGGCGCGGAATAATGTTAGCTCCGAAGATGTAATATGTGGATATTAGTTGAGCATAGAAGATACTTAATGGGGCATCTGAATTGGGCACAGACACCACCTATTCCGAACTCATCGACATAAAGAGACCTGAGGAATTGCCAACTCAAAGGTACAGCCAGCATAGTGTTGTGAAACAGGCGGAACTCATGCGGGGCATCCTCGAAAACTACTCGATGGTAAAGGACCAATTTGAAACGATGGGCCTGCTCTTTGGAGGAAGGATTCTGCTAATCGGGCCTCCAGGAACGGACTTTGATGCATATACATACCAGTTGGCAAAAGAGATTCCATTGAAACTTGCCACTGTATCATTGATTGGACTATCCACCAAGGTAGAAGAGGCCAGCCAGTCCGTCAGAGCGGTATTTGAATTTGCCAGAAGAAACGCGCCGGTAGTCCTTCATATCAAGCAGCTCGAGTCCACTGTGAAGCAGGATGACGAGCTCGTATCTATATTACATAGTGAACTAGAGGAAACTACGTGGGATACCAACGAGACTCTTGTGGTCACATCTTTGACCAACCCACAAGAAATCACTCCGGAACTCGCTCTCGTATTTGATAGAACCATATTACTGGAAGAACCTAATGCTGAGGACCGTACGAGATTCTTCGAGCACTTCTTCAAAGACAGAGAAGATATCGATTTGGGAATGATATCCGACATGACACAAGGCTGGAGCTTTGCCGATTTGAAACATTTAGCAGCGGGGCTACTTCTCAACCCACCCTCAGAGGGCAGTCAGATTGCATCAGAGAGGATTGAAGAGATTCTTGCTGCTATGGGAATACAACCTGTGGGAACCGCTTCTGACCTACAACGCCTCTCACGAAGAATCGACGCTCGACCTCAGCAGGATCTTGATGCAGCCAGCGCACTGTATCCAGATGATTTCCTCGATCAGCTATACCTGCTGGCTGTGGGGGAAGACTATCACAAGACACAACGCGTCATCGAGAGTCTGAATTCGAACCTGCCTCTGTCCACTGAAGATATGGAGATTCTGAACAAGTATCCCTTCCTTCTCCAAGGCGACTCAGAGGAAAGACTGACCCGGCTACTGAGGGCGAAGAAGACTCACGACCGACTGGCAAGAATAATGGGAAGATAGGAGTAGAAAGTGATATTGAGTGACACTGAGATTCGTCTGGCAAGTGTCAGACTTAAGAACTTCCTCTCCTTCTACAAGGGGACCGTGGAGTTCGACCCAGGTCTCACAGTCATCACAGGGCCCAATGGTTCAGGCAAGACCTCAATCTTCCACGCCGTCAAGTTTGCGCTCGGTTCGAATCAACGAGAAAAGAGATACTCGAAGTGGAGCGATTTCATCCGTCATGGTGCCAGCTCGGCCGAAGTCGAGCTGATCGTTGCACTAGATGGGCAGACGCGCAAGCTGGTCAGAAGGATTGACAGGGATGGAGTGCCTCGTGCCTACATTGATGACAAGCGTGTCAAGGCGGCTGAGCACAACAGCCTAGTCGAGAGAATGGGGATCGATGTTGACAACACGCTCGTCTTCATGCCTCAAGAGAGGATCAATGCACTTCGGGACATGGATCCCATCGAAGTGAGAAAGCTTGTCGAGGAGGGGACAGGACTCGAGGTTCTTAGGGACAGAATAAGCTCTCAAGAAACACAGGTCGCGCGGGACAAGAGGCGGCTGGAAACAGCTGTGTCTGAAGCACAAGTGGTCAAGCAAGAGATAGAACTTCTACAAAAGGACTTGAAACGTCTTTTCCGGAAGAGGGAACTTCAGGCAAGAGAGAGAAAG
>SDNO01000208.1 GCA_004524435.1 Candidatus Thorarchaeota archaeon
GGGACAGGGGTCCTGATGGTGGAAGACGGTCAACCCACCTCATTTCTAGACCTGCAGTCCCTCTTCCTTAAGCAAATACAGACACCTCTCATTGTGGGAGTGGGTGCGTTTCCCCACGAAGAGTTCAGCGACAAGGTTTCCAGTCTGTTCGGGACCCGTTTGAGGCTTAATTCCGATGTAATGATGGCCTGGCATGTATGTGCAGAGGTGGTCTGGGCCTATTCCAGTGCACAAGAACGTGTCCAGACGGCCTAGAGGCAGCCCCACCTGTTGCACCATTCCCGTATGGCTTTCTACGGCATCCGCAAGTTGTTGGGTCCTTTTTATTGGGCTATCTGCACAATGTCTTGACATTTGGAGTTGAGAATCAATGGATATTACCGTAGCAATGGGCTTCTTGGTGGCGTCTATGACGGCCATGCTGGCCATTTACCTGTTCAGATCCTGGCTCAGACAGGATGCTCGCCTCTACACAGATTTGCCCCTGATGTTTGGGGTCATTTCCTTTGCTCAGGCAATCAACATGCTTCTCCAGAATCTCCCGCGTGGTGGATGGGTTGAGCCTACTCTGGAACTCTTCAAAATCAGAGCGTTTGTCATTGCTGGTACCGCTGTACCCCTGCTCGGTGTTGTATTGCACATCTGGTTGCATAAATATCAGAAATACCATATCCGCGCAATGATTCTGACGGCCACCTACTGGTTAGTCACAACCATCCTCGCTCCCTCCGAGATGGTGATAATGATTCTCCACATTCCAATCCTTCTGACTCTGATGCTTGCCATGCTTGTCACCTTTGTTATCACATGGCGCACCGGCCGCCTCAATGAGGTTCGAAGCGATGTCTTAGTCCTGGCACTGGTAATCGGTGTCATTGGTCAGGGTATCAAAGCTCCTCTGACCGCGATGGGGCTTGAGATTGTCCCAGACATTCTCAGCATGGTGATGATGACTCTCGCCACCATCGGCCTGTCCAATCCGTGGTTCAAGATGTCGAAGTCAAGAGATGAACGGCCTTCATCTAAGATGGCACAGGAATCAACCACGGATGAAACCAACCAACTCAGTCCGTTGGCGGCCATGAATCTTCTTCCACTTGCAGTGGGATTACTCTCTCTTGCCGTTCTGTTCCGCATCATCGATGTGTTTGTTCTTGATCTCGGTAACACGTGGATTGACATCCTCCCATCAAAGGTGATCCCTCTCGCTATCATTCTGACTGTGTTCTGGAGATATCGACCCACAGAGATCCGTAGCGTTCTGGGAATAAGTGATAATAACCTGCGCGAACACGTCCTTCTTGGTATATTCATCTTCGCAGTCTTGTTCTTCGTAATAGATGTGGGGGCCGTGTTAATCTATGCAGCAGTACTCGACTCCTCTTATCCGCTCTCTCTGAATCTTCTTCATCTTGAGCTTGCACCGTATCTTCTCTTCTTCTTCCTGGTAAATGGCATCATGGAAGAAATCCTCTTTCGGGGAGTACTCCAACAGGGAATGAAGACAAGGTTCACCGCGAATGTTTCCATTGCCATATCCGCCCTCATTTTTGGACTGTGGCATGCCTGTTGGGTGCTCGTCACAGGGGAGATAATCAGCGGTGTGGCACTGGTCGTATTCTCCGGTGTTCTCGGGGGTTTCTTTGGAGTATACTATGAGAAGTTCAGTGCCGGGAAAAGCCTCATGGCCCCTATCATCGCACACACACTCTTCAACTTCTTCAACGAAACCGTAAAAGTCGGTACTCTTCAAGGGACTCAGGGGCCGGATGTCTATACAAATCCGACTGTTCTCATCATTGGTATGCTACTCTTCCTTGCAGTCTTCCCCCTCATGTTCGTTGGTGCAACGAGATACCGTGTCGAGGATGTTGAGAACTTCTTGGAGAGCCTTCGAAGAAAAGTGACATCTCCCGAACCAGCTGAAAGAACCGACCCTCCCTTGGCCGCTCCCCTGATAACACACTCCACTGGAGAGTCTTCTGGTTCTGTGATGTCCTAGGCATGGTCACAACATCCAGCTGATTCCTAGGTCTGCAGAACGCCTCTGGGGAGGGTATGCTCATGACGCTGCGTTACGGCAATGCCCTTATTTCGGTGAGACAGTGATCATCACCACGGAGGTCTGGATGACAGAGATGCTCCTCATCGTCAAGACGAAGGGTTCCGCGGTGGCCGGACGTGGTGAATGGGATTATACAATCGAGTACGAGGAGCCCTACACCGACACGTTGATCACTCACTCGAATGAGGGGGCCGCTCGTGGTACAACATCTCGACAGATGAAACTAATGGCAATACTCCGCGGTCTGGAACATGCAAAATCCTTGGAAGTGGCCGATACAATCATCATCAGGTCTGACTGTGAATGGTGTGTGAAATGCCTGACCCGAGAATACGACTGTGTCACTGATGACGAGTTCAAGACCGACAAGGTGACACGAGGATATGTCCAGTACATTCGGGAGATCTGGTGGAAGGCATCAGGCCTCGATGTCAGGTTTGAAGTGATAGAGGACTCGAGTAACGGGTCACTGGCCGGCTAAGTTTTTGAATACCTCATTTGCCACAACGACCTCTGTGCCGGCCAGTCCGACTGAACAGAACAGGGTAATATCCTCGTCGGACTCTCGTCCGGGTCGCTTCCCGACAATGACATCTCCCAAGTCACGGATTCGTTCTCTGTGTTTGGTCTCCGATAGAAAGTACGGCTTTGTGTACTCGCCGTAGCTGTCCAATTGTGCAAGCGAATCAGTGACGATAACATCGCTCCGGTCTGCAACTCCAATCTCTATTTCATTTGTGCCTGCAAGATTCGGCCCTAGTGTTGTCACGTGCATCCCAGGTTCCAGTAGGTCAGCATCATAGACCGGGGTCTTGCTCCGTGTGGCGGAGATCACGATATCAGCGTCCTCAATGGCATCTCTCGGAGATTCCACAGCCGTCACTTCCAGGCTGAGCATCTTCGACATCTCCTCAGAGAAGGACTCTCTGTGTCCCCTCGTGGGGCTATACACACGCACCTGTTCTAGGTCTCTCACGGCATTCGCTGCTACAAGTTGTGAACGTGCTTGCGTTCCCGAGCCTATCATCGCCACGGTGTCTGCACCCTCCCTTGCAAGATGCTTCACTGCGACTCCGCCAATGGCTCCCGTGCGGATCACACCTACCCTGAAGCCGGTAATGATTCCCTGCATGACACCGCTCTCTCCATCGTAGCTGACGACCAGCTGTGTATGACCCGGTTCATCTTTTGGGAATGTTTCATAGACCCGGAAACCTGCCACTGGTTCCTGTCCAGTCAGGGCTCCTGCCGTGAATACAAGCGATCCTGCTCCCGCATCGATCACCAGTCTTGGGGGCGCGGTGAGGTTGCCATTGGCATGCTCTCTCATGGCCCTCTCAATCTTCGGGATGACGTCCTCAATCCCTATGACCGCGTCTACCTGCTCATCAGTGACAATTGGATATCTCATAGAGGACCGCTCAGACACCACGTAATGATATCTCTGTCGGATGAGTCCTGCAGGTTGTTCTGCAGCATATCCTGCACTCGGTCTCGCCCACATGCATACGCCCTAGCTTGCGCCATCGACACAGCCAGCCTGATCAGCACTGCAAACCACCGTGTAGAATCGCATCTCTCACTAATCCATGAATATGAGGCGCTCGACAACAATCCGGTCCTCATCAACGCCCAGTTCCTTCAGTGCGGATACCAGGTCTTTCACGAAGGCATCTGGCCCACAGACATAGAAGTACTTGTCCGTGTCTACCCTCTTGGAGAGGAACTCTTTGTCGATTCGACCGTGTTCGTATCCATTCCTCTTCTCTTTCGTCAGTGTAGGGATGAAGTCATCTCCGAAGGTCTCCCGGAACTCCTTCTCGAGGATCACATCCTTGGCTTCCTTGTTAGAGAAGATGAGAGTATTGCCCTGTATCCTGTCATGCTGCTTGAGGTGACGGATGATTGCGATGAAGGGTGTGATTCCGGCCCCGCCGGCCAAGAAGTACCCAGGTCCCTGATAGACGATGGTCCCAAAGGGCTCATGGAGTATGATCTCATCTCCTGCTTGTAGTTCGTGCAGCCGTTTAGTCACTCCATCATGTTCCGGGTACCCCTTGACGGTGAACTCTAGAACAAGGTCTTGGTTCAGGTTGGTGAAGGTGAACGGTCGAAACTCGTCTTTCCATCCCTCAGTATCGAGGGACACAAGGTTCGCCTGACCAGGGATATACTCATAGCCAGAGGGCTTCTCCACAACGAATCGCTTCACATCGTGAGTCACAAACTCGCTCATGAGAACCCTGACCTTCTCGGGATTGTCTGTTGTCGGCTCCATCCGTACCTTGGCTTCAGTCTTACTCATCATTATCTACTTCGTATTCGGGTGCCTGTGAGGTCTCATACAGGCTCACCACAGGCTGTGATTAACTATCGTTTCTCACCTTTTATTGATTGGGCTATGTGCTTCGCCCGCTCCAGCTGGCGGCGTCTTCTCTCTTGACTCGCAATCATAGAATCCCCATCTCCACGGGACTCTGTCAGGCACTGTGTTGCCCGTTTTACTTCGGTCCTGTTGGAACACGTGTTCTAAAGAAGCACGTGAGGCCTGCTGCCGGCACAATATCTATCTCCGGAGAATCATCAGATTTGCATCTATTTTGATTAAAAACCATACAAAGCTTTCAAGTTTTGATTAGATTTATAGCCAAATTGGTTAGTATAGTATTATATTAGTACGCGTGCTTGATACAAGCGAGTGGGAGTTTACTGCACGATGTACCGGGGAGAGAGTGTTCTATGAGAAAGAGAGCCCACTTGTTCTTGATTACCTTATCATTGGTCTTCATTCTGGGGAATTTCATGACCAGATTGCCAGACGTACCTATGGATACTGCAGCCTCTTCATCTGCCCGATCTGAGGAATCAATCGCTCACAACGATGGTACTTCAGTCCGGCAGGTCGAAGACAACACATTGGACACGTTTCGGTCTGAGGGGATGGGAGATGTCCGACCAGAGAACCAGGAATTCCAGCCCTGTGAGATGGACCCAACCACTGGGGATTTCCTCTACACGAAGACTGAGATTAGCTATGATTGGATTGATGCCACAGGGGGGACGTGGAACAATATGAGCGAGGACTCATCCATTGCTCTGGACCTACCCTTCAGTTTCCCATTCTACGGTGAGAACTTCTCAACGGTCTACGTATCACGGCATGGCTGGATGTCCTTCTACAACATGTTTCCCGATTCAGATTGGGTGGCCATCGGTAGCTCTGATGAGGAGTTCTGGTATGCTGTTGCCCCCTACGCCATAGCGATATCCAGCTGGCAAGGTACTCCTGGAGTCTACAATCTGAGTCTGACCTCGCCGAGCCGGTTCGTCATAGAATACAACAGTGTGTAC
>SDNO01000022.1 GCA_004524435.1 Candidatus Thorarchaeota archaeon
GGTGCACTCAAACATCATCTCGATCAGCTGATACAGGAACGATACATTGTAAGAGAGAGCATCCGAGGGAGATATCTTGCAACAGTGCGAGGAAACCTAGCTCACAGACTGTTTGGTTGGTTTGCAGGTCATGTTATGGAAACGAATGATGCAAAGAATTGATGAGGTTCATGAGTGTTTTGTGGCCATTACTCGACGACCAGTCAACATCGTTTCATCAGATAGGGTGGTTCTATCGGTAGGTGGAAGGTCACTTTGGATGCAGTTGTCTGAAGAAACAACGGACCGGGTTACTTTTCTCTTAGATGGAGGAATTACGCTCTTTCTAGACGCTATCGTAAGAACCGAACTCGGAGCCGTTGGATTTCCTCAGGAGGTTGCATTACAGCCACCGCTCCTGTGTGTTAATGCAGGCGAGGTGTTGCTAGACGTATCTAGGCCCCCCGATTCAAGCGACCTGAGAGTTCGTGGTGTTCAGAGTGTTGGCGAACTTGAGCAAAAGGTGAGAGAACATCTTCGCGAGATAGAGATGAGGACCGCCCTTCAGTACTTGAGATACTTGGAGAGCGAGCGAATTGACCTTGGTTTCTTCGGAACCAGTAGTAGCGATGAGCAAATCATGCTGACTACTCGTGATGATTGTTTGAGGTTCGCAACCAGAAACTTGGTTTTTGAAACAAGTCCAGATTATGACATCTTCTTCGATGACACAAGCCTACTATTCCGTGATAGGACTGCGGGCTTCCTCATCAACGAACTGGGTTCATTCGTGATGAGGGGAAAAGATGCTGAAACGGTCAAGCCCTGATCACTCATCGTCGCCAGGGGAACCCGCCGTAGCGACTACTTTGTCTTCTGGAAACGGCCTATCAATTCTGGAATGCTTCATCTCTGTTTGCCGAGAGACTCGTATCCTCTCGCGGTGGCGCTTTATCTGCATGGCAACAACATATGACATTGCAGCAAGAATACCGGCGATTGCACTGGGAGAGGCTCTAAATGCAAAAGATGAAGCGATACCGGCCAGTTCAGAGAGCAGCGCGACTACAAAGACCCCGAGCACAACACCCCGGACAGAACTGAGTACTTCATTCGATGCTGCTGCTGGGGCCACAAGGATGGCATAGACCAGAATCGCCCCGACCGCCTTGGTAGCCAGAGCAATGGCAAGGGCAGAGGTAATCAACATGAGATAGTGGTATGCCCGTGCATTCATGCCATGAGCCAGAGACCCCTCCATATCCACGCTAACATAGACAAACTCCTTGTTGAACACAGCGGTAATGATCACCAGCGTCAGTGCGGTAAGAGCAAGCATCACCACATCAAAGTTGTCGAGCAGCAGAATGTCGCCAATGAGATAGCCCCAGATCTGTGGAACCTGAGTGGGGGGAATATAATACATTAGGAAGACAGCGATGCTCATCGAGAGAGCAAATGAGACTCCTACGGCAACTTCCATCTTCTGTGCAATACCCGATTCTCCCGCATATCCAGTGACAAGTGCAACAAATACCGCAAATAGAAGAGCACCCAGAATTGGGTCAAACCAAGGTATAAGACCGCTCTCTTGGAGGAAAAGGCCCAAGGCGGCCCCTCCCAGGGCGGCATGAGCAACTCCTGCAGTCATGAAGGAGAGACCCCTGAATACGAGGAACGTACCGCTGGACGATGCCACAAGTGCAACCAGTACGGCACCGATCAATGCTCTTTGTAGAAACGGTGTTGTCAGTATAATCTCGATAATCTCAAGCATGTCTATCAATCCCCGAGTCGCGTGTCACGCAGTAGCGATGTCCTGCATATTCTACAACCCGCGCATCTGGACCATAGACCTTCTGTAGCAGTTCTGGATCCATGATTGAACATGGAGTACCAACCCCGATTACAGTATTCTGCAGCAAGAGAACGTCTTGTACCAGAGTATGCACAGGGTTCAGGTCGTGGGTCACCATAATGACGCTGACATCGTTCTCCTCGTGATATCTTCTTAGAGCCTCCACAATCATGTTCTGGCTCTCTACATCAGTACCTGCAAGAGGCTCATCGAGCAGCAGGAGTTGGCCCTCACTGGCAAGAGCCCGAGCCACAAGAACTCGTTGTCGTTGTCCGCCAGAGAGTTCGGGAAAGGGTCTCTTCCAGAGCTCATCCATGTTCACCTTCTCAAGTGCCTCCATGGAGAGTCGCTTGTCTTTTGATGACGCAATCCGTGGGGGACTCTTCTTCAGGAGCCGTCCCATCAAGACAATGTCAATGACTTTCATTGGGATATTGAGATCGATGCGGTCTCGCTGAGGCACATATCGAACACGTCTACGAATCTCTCCCGTTTCTTTCATGGAGTCGAATCCAAACAGTGAGATGTGTCCACGATATGGTTTAAGCAATCCAAGAGCTGTCTTCACGAGTGTGCTTTTTCCTGACCCATTAGGGCCGATGACCGCAATGAAGCTTGGACCCTCGATCTCGAAATCGACGTCATGAAGAGCAACCTCCCCATTTGGATATTTCACCCAGAGATTTTCCGATTTGAACAAGATATCACTCTCAGTCACTTGATATCAGCTCCCAAGGGACGTGACCTGTATCTGGCTGACATGTCTCTGACTACGAAGGTTCTTGACAAATTCTCTAACCTTCTCTGCCGATCCCTTTGTCATCAACACATCAACACAGCCTCCATCTGCAGCATGAGAGTGCATCAGGGCGGTGATGAGATCGCTATAGGCGTGTTGTACACGGTTGCATACAGCATCTTTGCCCTTCGACACATAGCTCACTGTCATCACGATACTGATCTCCCCACGGAGTTCCTCCAAGTTCTGATGTTCTGTCCAGAGAGATCGAATGGCATGCCGAACAACCTCCGACCTACTGGAGAAGCCTCCTTCCGACTGGAGAAGTTCCAAGTCTTCCAAATCAGAATCTGACATTGATACGGCTACAATAGGCAATTGCATCACAACCTGAGTTCCCACTCGCTACTGAGAGGGCAGCTCCTGTATTATTAACTATGTCACAATACTTAATAATCTACTCATCTATGACAGGGTGTTATTAGTTCCCCCGGATTAGTTAATAACACGGAGTGTCATTGATGAGAGAGAGACCGTTCATTCTGCTTGCCCTAGTACTGATAGCCATGGCACCCATAGCTCAGCCCGTCGAAGTGGACGCACAGGAGAATCCCGAATACTCGATAGCTGTGTCCATCGCGCCTTTAGCTGGAATTGTGAAGAGAGTAGGCGGCGGTTCTGTCGAGACCATTGTTATCCTTCCAGAGGGGGTTGAGCCTCATGCGTCCCAGTTACCTACAGAAGCGGTGGCTGCCGCTCAGATTGCCGACCTGCTGGTCTTCACAGGACACTTCCCATGGGAGGAGAGTCTAGCTGAACAGGTTGAGAAGCCCTTTGTGAGTCTTGAAAACGCCGGTGCAATGGAGAATTTTACCAACTACGGTGCACGGCTGTCCCCCTTACCAGGAGA
The DNA here is from genome assembly GCA_004524435.1 of Candidatus Thorarchaeota archaeon. Classification (GTDB taxonomy): domain Archaea; phylum Asgardarchaeota; class Thorarchaeia; order Thorarchaeales; family Thorarchaeaceae; genus TEKIR-12S. Next base: position 3,487 of record SDNO01000022.1, read on the forward strand.
CTTGGAGCTGGATCATGAAGAGGAGGAGCATGAGGGAAATCCACACGGGTACTGGTTATTGCCAACCAATGCATTGGCCATTGCAAATGCAACACGGGCAGCCTTGGCGAGCTTGGATGAGGACTTGGTAGACTTCTTCAACAACAACTTCCAAGCCTTCAGGGCGGATATCACAGCGTTCGAAACCCTCGTTGAAACCACAAATGAGGACTACGGATTTGCAGACATGAAGGCCATGACTGTCTTTCCTGCAGAGGCTTACGTGGCTGAGGCATTCGGCATAAAGACCGTGGCCTATCTCCAAGAGGGAAATATCCAGATATCAGGGAACGATTTACTACAGGTACAGGAATCTCTACAGAATGGTTCGGTTTCACTGATTCTTGGTTCTGATGTTGCGCGTCTCCAAGCTGCGGGAGAATTCGCTGTCCAGATGGTGGAAGACTACGGAGGCATCCTGGTATGGTGGAGAGCGTTGTTCTTCGAGGGGTTGGCAGACTACGTGGCCGTTATGACGTACAACTTAGGTGCCCTCACTTCTGCACTCGACTACCGGGGTGGCACAGGTACAAATCCAGCGTACTTGGTTCTCTTCGGAGGATTAGCCGGCATATTCGGCGTGATAGCAGCCATAGAGGCCGTAGTCATCTACAGAAAGGCAAAAACAGAGTAGTTCGATGGTGCATCAGTCAGTTTCTGCAGAGGTGCCTAGACGAAGATTGTATACCTGAAATTCCAGATCCGTCAATTCGTCTTGGATCTCTCTGTATCTGCGGTCAAACTCTTCAGGTCCTATGAGTCCGGCCTTCTTGTCTATGACCAAGCGTTTGAGGGCCCTCTGCCTGGTGTGAATCTTCGTCTTGAGTTCCTCCCACCTTTCTTTGTTCTGCTCCACAGCAGCGCGCCAATTCTCACTGGATTCAGATACCTGATCCAATCTGTGTACCATATCATTGAGGGATTCGCGAATCTCCTCCGGGCTTTTCTCACTCTCGGAGTCCTTTTCGTTCAAGGTAGACACCGAATAACCGGTTGCCGCTAGATGCGATATATGCATTGAGATTGGCCCGTAGACGAGAAACAATCACCAGATTCCTAGCACAAGAGGTATGACGGGGACAACGGGTAACAGAAGCACTGTGCCCACAGTCACCAACGCAGCTGCGGTTTCTGAGTCCAGCCCGAAGTTCGAGGAATAGACCACAGTAATGACAGCGGGAGGCATCATGGCTTCAAGCAGGAGAACACTCTTTGTGACCGATGAAAGAGGTATGGCTGCAAGCAGCAAGGCTGTAGCAAGAGGAACAAAGAGTTGGCGTATGGAAAGGGGAGGTAGACTCTCACGAATGCTTGCCAGTCTGAATCTTTCACCCAGGCCGAGTCCCACTGCAAAAAGAGAGAGATAACTGGTAATCGTGCCGTTAAGGGAGAAGACAGGTTCCAGCTGCACTGGCAGCGAGAAATTGAATAGCAGAAGAACGACGCCAATGATTGCTGCTATGAACGGAGGGAAGAGAACAGCCTTCTTGATTGTCTTTCGTAGGTCGGTATGGCTTTCGCTGTATGCAGAACCAATGAGTGCACCCCCGGTGGAAAACAGGGTCATCTGAGTGATAGAATAGAGTGCAACGATAGGAATTCCCTCTTGCCCGATGAACATCAATATGAGAGGGACAGGAAGGAAGATACCGTTGTTGAATGTCACCGAGAGGGCTTCCGCACCTAGCTTCCTCCTGTCAGTACTGCTGCTTTTCCTCAGTGCCAATATCATCGAAAGACCAGAGAGATGGATGAATAGAGTGACAAATATCACGAGAAGAAGTTCTGAGAGAGCGGTTGTCGCTGCACCAAGAAATGTCTGGATGATCAGGAAGGGCAGAAGCACATTGATGAGGAGGCTAGTGACAAGTCTGTTGACACGTGACGCCCCCCGCATGTAGCGAGAAATGAGAAACCCGGCAAGAATTAGTGCATAGAATATCGCCAGTTGGGATAGAAGGTCAGCCACTGTCTGCATTCAATCTTCTCCAAGCAGGGGCAGGATACAGCACGAAAGAATCTAACGGATGATGCTATTCTTTGAATGCATCCAGCTTGAGTGATTCTAGTGTGTCGCTGGTGGGTCGTCCAGAGCAGAAATCCCATCCCCGGTATTCGTAGTATTCGTGTACTTGACGCGCCAGATCAGGCACGAACCCACCAGTGAGCCCGCCCTTCAAAGGCTGTAGTAGTCTTGGCGGGAGTCTGTCGGCCTCGGGTGTAAGACCACACCGAAGATTGAACAGGCGTTTCATGGTGACTGCGCGGGACCCATATTCAAGGACCTGCTGAGGGCTTAGGGAAATTCCAGTTGCATATTCCAACATCTTGACAAGGACTTCAGAGGAGAATGTAGCGAAGTGGCAGAGAATCAATGAGTCGTAGAAGGCTCGAACATCCTGTATCCGCGCTGTCATCACGCCTCTCTTCGAGTCACTCAACCTGTCCCCAGCGACAATCCCAAGTTCAGGGAATTCCACATCCATGTCTACCGCATAGGCATCAGCCTCTGTATGGCTTGCACCACGAGATGCCACGGCGTACGCCACAGCCATCCCAGCAAAGGCGCGAGGGTCGTGATTTGGAACCTCCATCCCTTTGACGTGAAGTGTATCCTCCTCGGAGTCATACTTCATTCCCAATTTTTGAGCCCCCTCTGCAAGCTCTACACCAATGCCTGTTCGATGAGCAATGGCCTCTATGGCCGCCTGAATCTTACCAATTTCGCCCCACTCTAAATCAAAATCGGCAACACCTTGGCTAGACAGATAGGTAGCAAAGGCGATTGTCGAGCCCGTGCTTATTGTATCCAGACCCAGTTGGTTACACATGTGATTGAGATGAGAAACATCACGGATATCGGAGAGAAGAAGGCCTGTTCCAAATGCTGCAATTGTCTGAAACTCTGGAGCAGCACAGCCCTCGAGTGCCCTATCTGGAACGGAGAGCCGTTTTCCACAGGCAATGGGACAAGCGTGACACGCTGTACTTCCAGTGATGAAGGAGCTGAGAGCGTGGGAATTGAGATTTGACACATCGAACTCAGGCAGCTGGAAGTATTTCACCGGCATGTCATTGTGTAACATCGCCCGGTCCACATACATGGGGGTACCCTCATCACTCAGCGTCTTATTCTCGTTTTGCAGTCGCCGCGACTCTGTCCGAATGAGGTCCATAAATGCCTCAGGATTATGGAGCTCAACTGGTCTGTTCCCCCATACCACGATCGCCTTCAGCCTCTTGTGACCCATTGTGGCACCTAGACCGCACCTCGCAGCGATTCGCTCTCTGTGTACAATACCCGAAAAGCGCACAATGTTCTCCCCCGCAGGACCAATGCAAGCAATCTCACTGCGGCCAAACTGCTTCTTTAGTTCGGCCTGAGCATCCGCCGTTTCTAGCCCCCAAACAGCCTGTGCAGGTTCAATCTCGGCGTGGCCATCAGAAACCACGAGAACACAGGGTGAAGGAGAACGACCGATGATAATGATTCCATCAAGACCAGCTGACTTGAGCTCGGCCCCAAGATGTCCGCCAAGATTGGACTCGCCCCAGAATCCGGTAAGGGGGGACCTACCGCAGAAGACCCCTCTTCCACTACAGGGGGCTCCAGTGCCAGTCAATGGCCCGCTCATGAAGATGAGGGGGGCATTGGGAGAGAGAGGGGCAGCCGCAAAATCAACAATCTCATAGAGGGCTCTTGAAGCGTATCCACTTCCTCCAATGAAGTACTCAATCCAGTCTCTACTGGGGGGAAGCATCTTGGTGCTGCCCTTTGTTAGGTCAACGAGGAGTAGACCACCCATATAGCTGGACTGCATCAAGACGTATTCAGCTCCAATAGAACCTGTGCATACCTTATGCTTATGAACGATAGCACTTATGAGCAGGAGGAGATGCCTGACAAGAAATGAAGGAAAGAGGCACATGAAAGATGTCAGATACTGAAAGCGACAGTACCGAAGAGGGGAAAGTAGATGTCCCGAAAACCAAATCGAGGGCAGCCTACATTGTCTGGGTTGTTGGAGTCCTACTCTCAGTAGGTTTTACTCTGCTCATCTGGTACTTAGGACCTCTACTTGACCGATTCGTGCCCTTACCAGACCAAGGTTCAGATTGGTACTTCTGGCAGCTTCCGGAGCGAGGCTTCTTCACCATGCTCATCGTGTGGACGCTCTATCTTGCCCATCAGTTCTCACTGTGGGCGACAATACACTGGGGCAGACAAAATCTCAAGACGTTACGGATCACTCCGACTTCAGGTCTGACTAGGTACAATTATGGTGCCATCGGACTGAACGTAGTCTTCGTCATTCTTCATTTGGTACAGACCCATATTTGGTATGATGGTCTGGCACAAGACGTCCCGATATGGACCAGTCAGGGGTCAGTGATAGTCATGCTGGCTGTACTTCTCGTAATGGAGAACCCTGTGAGGGGTTTCTTCCTTGGCAAAAGAGCCGGCAAGCCTTTCACGGCACGGGTTTCAGGCTTCTTTCGCAGGAACCATTCGTACATCTTCTCGTGGGCACTCGTCTATACGTTCTGGTTTCACCCGGCGACCTATGATCCGCAGCTGCTGACAGGATTCCTATACATGATGCTGTTATTCGTCCAGATAAGTCTGGCATACACCAAGGTACATCTTGACAGACGGTGGACGGTATTTCTTGAGGCTGCAGTAGCTCCTCATGCAGTGGTGGTCGCCATTTTCAACACCCAGTTTTTTGGGAGCGCTAACTTGTGGCCCATGTTCCTCTCAGGATTCCTCTTTCTCTTCGTTTTCACCTACATGTATGCATTCAGACTCCGAGTTGATCTGAGAATTGGAGTGACAAGCCTCTACCTAGCATTCCTTGCCTGGTTGTACTTGCCGGGACCGATCGGCTATGCACGAGACCTAGAGTATCTTTTCAGACTCGAGTTTCTTTGGATTCCCCTGGCTCTCTATGCACTGGCTTGCCTCTTCGCGGGATTAGCATATCTTTACCTGAGACTGAGAGAACCTGTTGACCAGCAAGTCTATGCGTCTACCGTCTAGAGATGTAAGCTGCCCCCGGACAAGAGAGTACTGAGTACCCTTTCAGTCTCTACCCTACTGGATATCTGCAATATGGACGCTGCACGAAACACACGGATCGTAGGCTCGAACTACGGTCTCTAGCTTTGAACCAATGGTTTCGGGGTCCTTGACACCCTGCTCTGCCAAAGCCTCGGCAAGCCGACGGAGATCTGCCTCAAGCATTGGGAGGAACATTGCTGTTGGCGTGATGATATCTGCTGCAGTAATCTTGCCGTTCTTGTCCACTTTCAGAGTGTATGCAAGTAAGCCACGCGGGGCCTCAGACATGGAAACACCTATGCCGGCTTTCTCGATCTTTGGTTTGATTCTGCGCTCGTACGGCTTCAAATCAGAGGCCAATTCGCGAGACATCCGCTCAGCGCGGTTCACGAAGTAAATCAGCTCGACCGCCTGAGCGAAGTTGTTCGACATCGGATTGCTGGGATCAAGATGCGCCGAATACATCTCGGCAAGTTCCTTAGCACGACCATCCAATCCATCACCAAACAGCGCGAATCGCGATAGAGCGGAAGTCATGAATGGCTCGTTGTTGAAGTGACTGTGCTTGGCGAAGGAATGTGGTACGACTGATTCGCTGATTCTCATCTTGTAGGCATCTGCACGGAAACTGGTACCCTCGGTGCTCTGAACTGTTCCGCCTAACATTGAATAGGTATCATCATAGGGCTTCAGGGCGAGATGTATCCTCTCTGCATCAACCTCTGGCCAGTTCCTGTAGCTAACGAGATTCTCCAGTGCCTCTTCGGCATCATTGCGAATGCCCTTGAGTCGGTCAGCGATTGTTTCGAGTTGCTTCTTTGTTGGTAGCTTTCCAAATCCGCCTATGAGGACATTCTCTTGGTGGATATAACGAGAGCCCAAGATGGTCTGTATATCGGCACCAATGTCCTTCAGAGCCATGCCCGCTCTGAGGATATCGGGATGTTCTTCTCCAAGGGTGAATGCATCATGATAGCCAAGGAAATCAGGGAGTGCGAGTAGGAACAGATGAAGGGCATGACTCTCGATGAAATCCCCTATGTAGAGGATCTCACGGAGTTTCTTGGTCTGTTCAGTGGGCCGGAGGGCAATGGCATTTTCAGCAGCCTGTACGCCAGTGACCTTGTGGGCTGCTGCACAGAATGAACATATGCGAGGATAGACAGCAACCGCTTCATTGATAGGTTTGCCAAGAGTGATTGACTCAAAGAAACGAGGGCCTTCGAAGATATTGAATTGGACCACGTCTACCTTCTTGCCTGTATAGGATACTTCGATTCCTGCTTTCCCCTCGATTCTCGCAACGTGATCGATAGAAATGGGATGCTTCACCGATTTCTTCTTGCTACCCTTTGCTTTGGCCATTACTTACTCCCTCCGAATATCTTGTCTAGCATGGGTTCGAGATTCTCATCATGCGCACCGAATATCTTCATTCTATCACGTATGTAGTCTCTGTCAAACCCTTTCTCTTTGAACAGCTTTGCAAGAGAATCGAACCAGGCAGTTCCATGCGGTACAGGGCCTCTGCACCCTATGCATGGTACGTTATGACTGAGACATCGCGCCTTACAGCCCGCCGTGGTCACGGGGCCGAGACATGGTTCTCCCTTCTCAATCAGAATGCAGGAATTGCCAGCGAGTCTGCACTCTGCACAGACAGGATAGTCCTTCGGTTCTGGGAAGGTGCCAAAGAGAAATGCGGAGATGAAATACATCAGTTCATCTTCCTCGGGTGGACAGCCTGGGAGGAAATAGTCTACCTTCACGTGATCTGAAACAGGTGTGGCTTGCCGGCCCTGCATGGTAATCTTACCTTCGCCATACACCTCTGCGTAGAGTTTCTTGTAGTCCTTATCGCCCTCAGCCCAGCTCTGAACACCACCGTTGACAGCGCAGGCACCTAGAGCTACAAGTATACGTGAGTGCTCGCGAATCTCCTTCAGTTCCTCCAGATCCTTTTCGGTGGATACAGAGCCTTCCACGAAGGCCACATCAACATCAGAGCCCATCCGGCTTGCACTTGAAATCATATAGAAGCTCTCAATCTCAACGGCTTGGACAATCTCCATAATCTTCTGGACCGTTGCAAGTTTGAGTTGACAGCCGTAGCAGGAAGTCAGAGCATACACGCCAATCTTTGGCCTACAAATGTCGCCACATTCTTCGATAATAGCCATCTAGATCAACCCCGGAATGGAAGTTATCGCGTAATAATCGAAGACAGGTCCATCCTTACAGACGTACTTCCACGATGTTGCGGTGCCTATGTTACAATGGCCGCATTTCCCTACACCACACTTCATGCGCCTCTCGAGGGTGACGAAGATATAGCGTGGGTCGTAACCCTTCTCAACAAGATAATCAAACATCCCCCGATACATTGCGGGTGGGCCACACATTGCAACAGCGCAGTTGTCCGGGTCAACATTGGCCTTCTCCATGTGTTCTGTTGCACGGCCATGTAGACCGGGGTAGTCGGGGTCACGGGTAACGCTCTGGACTATTGCAATGTTTTCGGCAGTGGCAATATCTTTCATTGCCTCCAGCTCTTTCTCGAAGAGCAGCTCGGGCCCGTACTTCGCAGTATTGATGATCGTGATGTTTCCGAACTGCCATCTGTTGTCGATGGCATAGAGAAAGACGGATCGCAGTGGAGCCATTCCCAAGCCAGCTGCAACGCAGAGCAGGTCACGTCCATGGAATTGATCCATGGGGAAACCGTTTCCATAGGGACCTCGCACTCCTACCAGGGATCCTGGTGTGAGCTTGTGAATTGCCGAGGTGACACGTCCGGCATTCCGGATGCACAGTTCGAAAAAGCCCATCCTTCGTGCTGACGAGCAGATGGATATGGGCACCTCACCCAGACCAAGAAGAGATACCTCTACAAACTGGCCCGGTTTAAATCGCCAGTCTTGTGCAACCACTGGGTCCTCAAAGCGAAAGAGGAACAGAGTTTCCATGTCAGTGAGATCGTATTTCCTCAGCAACCTACACTTATGCGTATCATAGACAGATTTGCCAGTATCAACCACCTAGACCGCCTCCTTATAGCCGCCTATCTCCATCAGATTCTTCCTGAAATTGATGTCCGCAGGACAGAAGTAAGTACAGCGTCCACAACCCACACAATAGGCTGTGGTCGTGTCCTTGTTGTAAGCATTCTTGCACATGTATCGATTCTCAAAACGCGACTCCTTAGTGGGTCTGAAGTTGTGTGGACCTGCCACAAGTCCATGCGATCGAAACTGACAAGAATCCCAGACACGTACGCGTTCTCCGGTCATTCCATCAATACTCGGTATATCCTTCACATCATAGCATCGGCAAGTGGGGCACGTGAGGGTACAATTCCCACAACCGAGGCACTTCTCACTCTCGCGGGCATACATCGGGTGGTCGCGCCGAAGCTCCAAGAAGTATCTGAGGTCATCCCAGTTCCCTTGGATGGGAAACATCTCGCCTCTCTTCTCATTGAAGGCAGTCATATAGTCGACGTCTTCCTGTGTGATTTCTCCAAAGATATCCATGTTCGGGTCGATGAGTTTGTGTCCCGTCACAGTACCTACCCGAACCAAGAAGCCATCAGGTAGTTCGTGGAAGAAGAGGTCAAAGCCTGCATCTACGAAGTCTACACGACGAACGTTGCAGAAGCAATACTCGTCGGGAAGACAGGATAGACCGATTATAATCCCACTCTCTCGTCGCTTCTTGTAGTATGGGTCCGGATTCTCGTCAATAAACTCCGAATCCACAATACGAAGCCCCACGATATCACACGAATGAACTCCGAAGAGGATTATCGTTTCGTCTTCTGGTACGTTCTCATAGAGCTCCACCTTCGTGGTATCAAAGGTGAACATTGTTTCTCTGGCCGGATAGAAGAACCGACGAGGAGGTCGTATAGTCCGGTTATAGTCGAACTGAACAGCCTTGACATCATTGACCTCACGGAAGTCATAGAACTTCTCGGAAATCTTAGTTGGAGCATAGAGAGTCCCCTTTGCCTTCAGACGCTCAAGGAACTTGTACGTGTTTGCCTTGGAGATCTTGACATACCTCAAATTACCCAACACCTTGCCAAGTATCGGTGGACGTGTTGGGGGCAGCCAAATTACGTAATAAAATCGAGGGTACGTACATACTTGTACATCGTTAGTCCAAGCGCCTCAAATCAGGTCAGAAGAGCACTTCACAATCGCATTCCATGACCATGACACAAGTATTATATCGCCCGCAAGGCTCTGCCCCTCGACATAGCATCGACTTGGAGATCAGGCCCCATGGTCAGCAAATCAGCCAAGAAGTCAACACCCGACGATAAGCCAACAGACGTACTCATCATAGGTGCGGGCATGGGCGGCATTAGTGCGGCTCTTGACCTAGCGGCCGGTGGACATCAGGCCCATCTGATTGAGAGGACGGTCAATATTGGCGGCAACTATGTAGCAATCTACAAGATCTTCCCAGCACTCGAATGCTCAGCCTGTGTCATGACACCGCTGACCTCCTTTGTGGGCCGACATCCGAATATCACGATTCATGCGCTTTCAGAGGTTGAGGAGGTGAAGGGCAGAGCGGGCGACTTTACCGTAACAATCCGGAAGAAGGCAAGATATGTCAACGAAGACACCTGTACCGGTTGTCAGACATGTATTCAGGCTTGTCCCGTGGAAGTACCCAATGAATACGACTTTGGACTATCTCTTCGCAAAGCTATCTACATGAATTTCCCTCAGCAGATACCTCTAGTGGCAACAATCGACAAGGAGGCCTGCATCGGTTGCGGAACATGTGCAGGGGTATGTCCCCAAGACTGTATCAATTATGATGATGAGGACAAGTTGTATGAACTCCATGTGGGATCCATCATAGTGGCAACAGGCTTTCAGGAGTACAAGCCCTATGACTACAGTGAATATGGTTATGGTGTGTTCCCCAACGTGGTCACGTCCTTGGAGTATGATAGACAGACCCATCCCACAGGACCCACCGATGCCCATATGGTGAGACCCTCCGACGGACGGGAGCCAGAGAGGATACTATTTGTTAACTGTGTCGGAAGTAGGGACGTTCGTGAGAATATCCAAGGGTATAGTGAACACTGTAATAGGGTCTGTTGCACGTTTGGTCTCAAGCTTGCACAAGTTACGAGAATGCATTATCCCGAGGAACACTGCGAGATAATCTATACCTACATGGATCTGCGTACCGCGGGGAAGATGCTAGAGGAGTTTCTCTGGGACTCACAACACAACCAAGGCATCGATTTCATCCGAGGGAGAGTTGCTGAGATCTCAGAGGATCCCGATACAAACGACCTCTTTGTCAAGATTGAAGACACTGATACAGGCGAGATTCAGGAACTGGAAAAGATATCCATGGTGGTCCTCAATGGTAGTTTCAGACCAAATGATGGCCATGAGGAACTGATGAAGAAGCTGAATATTGAGCTGGACGAGACTACGGGGTGGGTCAGGGAGAAGCAGGCGAACTCGGCAGCATTGGAGACGACTCGGCCAGGCATATTCATGGCGGGATGTATCCATGGACCGAAGGACGGCACCGATACCGTTAACGAAGGAAAGGGTGCTGCAATGGCAGCACACTCGATTCTACCTCTGCCTCAACCGAAGGAGGAAGAAGAAGTACCACCCATCGAGGTCGGAGAAGAGCCCCGTGTGGGCGTCTTCATCTGCCACTGTGGTGGGATCATCGGTGATGTGATTGATTCGCCCGGCCTAGCGGAATGGGCAAAGGACCTTCCCAACGTTGTGTATAGTACCGATTACATCTTCATGTGCAGCGACCCTGGGCAAGAACTCATCACTGAGGCCATCAAGGAACATGACTTGAATCGTGTGGTGGTCGGCTCCTGTTCACCCCTGCAACACGAGGGCACCTTTAGAGGGGCACTTGAGAGGGCAGGTCTCTCAGGATACTACTTGGTGGGACCAGTAGGCCTTCGTGAACAACTCACACTGGTTAACAAGAATGCACCTCCTGAGGAGCGACAGGAGAAGGCACAGGACATGATTCGGAGCGGCGTTGCCAAGGCCGTCAATAACGAAGAGGTGCCTGTGAAGTCGGTGGAAGTCGTACGAACTGTGATGGTCGTTGGTGGAGGCGTCTCCGGGATGACAGCTGCGCTGGATATTGCCAGAAAGGGATTCAAGGTGATTCTGGTCGAGAAGACCGATCGCCTAGGAGGACGACTCAATGATCTCTACAGAGTATTCCCCAACATGCAGTCCGCTCAAGAGATAGTAGACGAACTTGTCGAAAGAGTAGAGAAGGAAGATCTCATCACTGTGCTTCTCAACTCCAAAGTAGTCGACCGCGATGGAGCATATGGCGATTACGAGATGATGATTGAAAATGTGGAGAGCGAAGACCGAACACCGTACCACATTGGTACCATGGTCGTTACGGTCGGAACCGATACATATGAACCTGAGATGGGCGAGTATGGATATGGCGAGGTTGACAACGTAATAACCACGCTCGACCTTGAGAAGATGATGAAGAATGGCGAACTGAAGGACCCTCCCAAGAATCCTGTCTTCATTCATTGCGTTGGTTCCCGACAGACCCCTGGAGAGGGGAATCGGTACTGCTCTCGTGTCTGCTGTTCTGCTGTGATAGCAATGCAGAAGGAACTGTCGGAGATGTTTCCAGACATCAAGATCTTCTCCGCATACAAGGAGCATATCCGTCCCTTTGCCGATGGCATGGAGGAAATGTGGAGAGAGAACCGGCAGAAAGGAGTGACATATCTACGATGGCTCAGAGAGAATCCAGTGACAGTTGAGAAGGCTTCCGACTCAGATGAGGCTATTGTCACGGTTCATGATACGCTCTCTCAGGAAACCTTCAAGATACGGTCTGATATGGTCGTCCTTGCGGTAGGTCTTGAAGCGCCTCATGACGTGAACGAACTGGTCAAGGCTCTTGGTATCAACAAGAGCCAAGATGGTTTCTTGGCTGAGATGCACATGAAGTTTAGGCCAGTGGAAACTACTGTCCCGGGCGTGTTTCTAGGCGTGACATATGCGAAGAACATCGCCGATTCCATCAATCAGGCACGAGGAGCAGCCAGTGAAGCAACAGCACCCCTGAACATGGGGACTGTTGAGATTGAGCTATTGGTTGCAGAGGTCGATCAGGACCTCTGTGTGGGATGCGATCTGTGTCATTACTCAGAGATTTGCCCTTATGACGCCGTATCCATGGTTGAGGTGTCACCTGGTGTCAAGAAGAGCGTCACAGATGAGATGCGTTGTGAAGGTTGCGGAGCGTGTTGCGCTATATGTCCAACCGGCGCCAGAGACCTGCGCTGGTGGCGTGAGAAGAGTTTCTTGGACCAGATAGAAGAGATGCTCAGGGAGTAGGATGATTGTGGTCACACTTGAAGGTCTGTACTCTGCATGGATGGTTCTAAACAACCTATTGGGTGACCTGCGAGATCGGGGAGTGTTTATCCCGAATTTGACCTATGCGGACTTTCGAAACAGTAAGATGCTTCTTGAATACCTCAGATCTCTCGAAGAGGACCTCCGGGCATCGGATGATGCGGATGAGAAACTGAGAATCGACATGGAAGACAAAATACTCCGGCTACGCGAATCTCTGCTCTCTTGGGCAGAGGCCGAGGTTGGAATCGAATACCGTGAGGAATGGGAAGAGCGCGTTCGGAGAGGACTAAGAGAGGAGATCGATTTTCCAGAAGAGGACCCCAGTGCTCATATCAGCGATCTTCCCCGCGAGAAGGAAGTCAGTTTCTTCAGAATCCGACTACCTGAGGGCATTCCCGTTGAGATAGTATCGGAGATTGCTGAGCACTGTAACGTTCTCATCTCGCTGGATGGTGAACATCATCTCCAAGTGAGTGGGAAAAGAGAGTGCGTCAGAAAGGCAATGAAGATTCTCGGAAAAACATTCTACGGGAAGAGCCAAATCAAGAAGGAAGGCAACTAGCTCACGTCACGAATCCAAGTTGGTCCATCATTGGCAAGAGGTAGCTCGATACGAAAGACAGTCCCCTTCTCATCCCTCAGATGTTTCATGCTGCCCCCCTGAGCAAGCACTATCTGTCTGCTAAGATACAGACCGAGTCCTCCGCCTGTACTTGATACGCCTCGCTCAAAGAGATGGGCTTCGAGTTCGTCAGAAATACCAGGACCATTATCGCGGTAGACAATCGTGGCCTTGTTGTCTGTGCGTCCAATCTCGAGAGTGATCTTTGGCTTTTTCCCGGCGAATTCGGCTGCATTTCGTAGCAGATTCTCGAAGACCATCGGTAGAAGGCGAGAATTGTAGACCCTGATAGATTCAGGCGAATAGACAGTTTCAATGCTGATCGAGATGTTCTTGTGAACCTGTTCTGCACGTTGCACTACTGCAGTGACTATCTCGAGCAATCGATCCTCGTCTACCTCATCCAGGCTGGAGAACGCTCTTAGCAGAGCAGCCATCCGATGAGCAGCCATCTCTGCGCTCTCCAGCATCCGGCGGGGGACATCATCCAGATTCTTGGCCATCATTTCAATTGCCTCAAGAGACCCAGAGATTACCTGTAGATCGTTAGAAAGATCGTGTCTTAGTAGGGAGAGGTAGAGCTCAAGCTCACGTTGTTTCTGATCACTCTGCCTTTGGGCCTTCCGACGCTCGCTGATATCACGAGCAATGGAAAGCACTGCTGGTTGTCCCATATACTCGATGATCTTGCTACTCAGTTCTGTTGGAATCCGAGTACCGTCTTTGGAAACATGAACGGTTTCAAAGAAGATCTCCCCACACTCCTTGAGCTCAGCTACCCTCTCCGGAACTATCACAGAATACTCGGGGGCATCTATGTCTGCTGGACTCATCTGTAGCAATTCGCATCTTGAGTATCCGAGTCGCTCACATGCCTCTTCGTTTACTTCCAAGAAGGTTCCATCGGGTTCATGGATGAACACTGCGTCAGCAAGCATATCAAAGAGAACCCTATATTTGCCTGAACTCTTAGTCTCTGACCGGGCCTTTTCTGCTTTGGCAGGTTTGGTGTCTTCAGAAGACATCTTAGCACGTTCCTTCTGGTTTCCGTTTCAGCGAACATAGTTGTTCCAATACTGTGTTCTAGCATCAATTGACAAATCGGCAAAGTCACTGCAGGCCCAGCTTCTCTGCAACTGGGGCAAGAGATACGCGATTGAGGTCAAATCCAAGACGCTCTCGGTCAAGTCCCATAGCAACTCCCAGAATCTGAGTCACGAAGAGCGCAGGAAGCTCAAGGGACACACCCTCATCATCCTTCATTCCTAAGACCTGAACATCGAACTGTGTATGACAGGCAGGACAGTTCGTGACAACACAATCTGCGCCCGCCTCTCTTGCAGATTCCATTTTCTCCTTGAGGATGCTGGTGGCTACCTCTTCACTGGAAATAAGCAGTGGAGAACCGCAGCATCTGAGTTTCAGCCCCCAGGGAACGCTCTGAGCTCCTGTAAGTTCTAGGAGTTCGTCCACCTTGCGAGGCAACTCGGGGTCATCGAATTCTGCAACTGGTGAGGGTCGTATCAGGTGGCAACCTGGATGGAAAGCAATCTTGAGACCATCAAGGCGATGTACAATCTTGTCTTCGATTTGGTCCTTCAAATCGTAGAGGACCTCTACAAAATGCCGTATCTTTACATCCCCGGAAAACTCGAGACCAAGCTTCTTCAGTGTTGCATTGACTTGTCGTCGGTGTTCCTCATGACTGTGCAACACATGATCAACATCCTTGAGCGAACTGAAACAGCCATTGCAGGGTGTGACAATGTCGTGGCCACGACTCCCTGCAAGTGCGATGTTACGGCCCGACAGCGCCAGCCAACTAGTTTCATCGATTGATTTCAGAACGACGGTGCCACAGCAGGATGCCCCATCGAAATCGAGTAATTCGATATCTAGAGCCTCAGCAACAGCTCTCATTGAACTCTCGTAGTTGTTGAAACGATTTGGAATAGAACAGCCTAGAAAGACCTCGTAACTCTGGGTCATTCTTCGTCGCCCTCCTTCAGTTTCATAAGACCTGTGTCCTTGAACATCTTTTGAGTGTCCTCAACATCCAGTTCGGGAACATCACCAAGGCCTAAGTCCTCACGCTCCCAGTCCGTCGGTTCATAGAGCTTGCCTGTATCATAGAGGCCTTTTCGAGATACTATGTATCCTTGAGGAGTCTTGCCCTCCTTGAATGCCATATTCTTGAGGCCAAAGATGATGTCAGTTATGTCGATTCCCTGTGGGCAGCGCTCTTGACAAGTGTAACAGGTGGTACAGAGCCAGACCATATCCGTGTCGAGAACCTCCTTCAGGCCAAATACGAGCATCCTCATGAGTTCGTGAACCTGAACATTCACCTTGTCACTCACGGGACAACCAGCGCTGCATTTTGCGCATTGGAAGCAAGCCGTCAGATCCTGCCCACCAATTAGCTTCGACGCCTCTCGAGTGAAGTTCTTGTCTAGAGTGGAGAACTCCTTACCTTCGAAGCTCTTGAGCTGACCCCAGGTTTCTGTCATTCACATCACTTCTTGAGTGCACTTGTACTCTCGACTCCTTCCGTGCTCCGCTTATATCACTAGCGTCGGAGGCAGCTCTAGCATTTGATTCGGTGACGGAGTCCCTCAAACAGTATTGCCCCGATGTTGGTAACTACAAAGGGCATTCAACTCTGTGAACAACAGCCTGCGAGGATTCTTGTCGTACACTGCTCAACATATCTAATCCGCCTCTTCAATGCCAACGCACTGTTATGAAAGCTCAGAAATGAAGGAAGATGGCGTATACGGATTGCATGTTTCAGTAGACTTGCTCTGACACGTAACCACAGGACTTCGCTCGGTTGACGGGATTGTCAGTGTAATCGGTCGGGGCAACAATACTGCCAGAGAGGTGACACCAACACTATGGCAAAGAACAACAAGGGCAAGAAGACAACTGAGGAGAAGAAGCAGAAGCCGAAGAAATAACGGCTCGAGCAAGTCTCTCATTTTGCAGAGAACAGACGTAGAGGAGGATGGCCAGTGAAGACTGGCCGAATTCTCTATCCAGTTTCGCCACTAATTCACTACAGGATTCAACAAGTCTTGATTGCCCTGGAGTCCGAACGTACATTGATGATTCAGTGACCGACTCCATGAAACAGGATTATCCTCTTTCAGCCACTTTTCGGGAGGATTGTCACGCCTTCATGCCATAAAGTAAGGATTCTACCGCGAAACCCGTTCGGGAGCATATCCCTATTACCTCAGACAAACCCGAGGTTATTGAACTCGCAAAATTGGGGAAGACACTGTATACGATTTGTAGTATTTCTATGACTTTGCTCCCAAGCAGACTGCGATTACAATCGCTTCAGGACGATGGGGAACTGCAGCACGCTGGTAGGGGCAATACGACTGCCACAGAGGTGACACTAGTAATGGCAAAGGACAAGAAGGGAAAGAAGACCACCGACGAGAAGAAGAAGAAACCAAAGAAGTAACAACACCTCTGGGTTTTTCATCTTGAATGTGTTTACACTTAGAATATGATGGCCAGTGAGGGCTGGCCAATCTCTCTATCTCTTTCTCAGCGGACTCGGGCCGAGCTTCTCAGCGAGCGTCGAGAGCTCCTTGACTTTCTCTGCCCAGATGGGGCCTTCACTTGCGCTGATATGAGTGAGCTGCAATCGCTCCGGCTCCAATCCTGCCTTCTCAATGATTTTCTTAGCTATGAGATACCTTCTTTCGAATGCGGAAATGCCATCAACATAGTGACAGTCTCCGAAGTGGCAGCCAGAAATCCAGACCATGTCGGCACCCTGTCGAAAGGCCTCCAGAATGTGCGTCACGCTCACTCGACCTGTGCACATCACCCGGATGTCACGAA
>SDNO01000147.1 GCA_004524435.1 Candidatus Thorarchaeota archaeon
ATTGCCCATGGAGGTAGCAAAATGGCGAGAAAAGTAGCTGTTGTAGCTGGAGGCCATGCGAAATTCGGTAAGCGTCTCGACGCAACGATGCGTGAACTGAGCGCTGAGGCCTACAAGCCAATCTATGATGCAGGAATAACTCAAGACAAGATCGATGCGACTGTTCTCTCCTATGCGGCATCCCAATTCACCGGCCAGGGTGCAGGTTCAGCCCTGATTGCCGACTATCTGGGTCTACATGACAAACCGCATCTGAGAGTCGAATCTGCTTGCACTACCGGTACCGCTTCCTTACGGGCTGCGTGGGGAATGGTAGCAGCTGGTCTATATGACGTGATGCTTGTACTTGGTGTCGAACAGATGAATCGTGTTTCATCGTCCACAGCCACAGAATACATGTCACAGGCTGGCGATATGCGTTGGGAGTATCCCTACGGTATCTCGTTCCCGGCCTTCTATGCCTTGATGGCCTCAAGATACATGGCAGAGTACAACCTTCCTCACGAGGTCCTCTCTATGATCTCAGTGAAGTCCCATCACTATGGGGCTCAGAACCCCAAGGCTCACCTGCCACGCACGGTGACTCTTGAAGAGGCCCATAATTCTGTCCCAATCTGCAGACCTCTCAATCTTTATGACTGCTCCCTGATTAGCGATGGTGCAGCTGCTGTTGTCATTGCTGCAGAGGACCGCGTGAAGGAGTTCACCGACGAGCCCATGTGGATCAAGGGTATCGGAGCTGGAGCATCTTCAATGAAGATACAGGACCGTGAGAGTCTCACCTCGATACCCGGTGCGAAGAGAGCAGCCAGGGCAGCTTACAAGATGGCAGGCGTTGAGCCAAAGGATATCGACATGTGTGAATGCCATGACTGTTTCACGATTGCTGAACTGATAGCCTACGAGGATCTTGGGTTCGCAGAGCCCGGAAAGGGCCGTGAGCTCATCGAGAACAAGGAAGTCTACCATGACGGCAAGATTCCGGTCAACTGCGACGGAGGCCTGAAGAGCAAGGGTCACCCCCTAGGTGCGACAGGCGTATCCATGACGTATGAGATAATGAAGCAGATGAGAGGGGAGTCTGAAGAACCATCTAGACAGATTGACGACGTCCAGATTGGTCTTGCCCACAATGTTGGTCAATCCGGGCAGTTCGTGAATGTCTTCATCTTTGAGAGGGGTTGGTAAGAATGGCAGAGAAAGATATGGACATCTACCTTGGTTATACAACTGACAAAGCCCTTACACCGTTCTATCGGAAGTTCTTGTCCGCACTGGATGAAAAGAAGCTCATGAAGAGCGTATGTTCAAAGTGCGACACGGAGTATCTCCCCCCCCGTGAGTATTGCCAGAAGTGTATGAGCAACTGTGAGCTCGAGGAGTTCACTGAGCGCGAGGCGAAACTCTATAGCTATGTCATCGTGGACTTCCCACCAGAAACCATGTCTTCACGTGCCCCCTATGTAGTGGGCATCGGGGAGTTTCCATCAGGCAAACGTCTGACTGCACACATCACGAATCTCATGAGTCAGCCTGAGGTTGGCATGGATCTGAAACTGGCATTCGAAACCATAGAAGAATCTGTGGACTCAAAGAAGATCACGTACAAGTGGCTTGTCTAGTCTATTGAAGGGGATATCTCCCCTTCACTCACTCTTTTTCTCTTTCGCAGAACACTCGAGTATCTTTGACCACTTAGAGAATAATGCTACATCCCGAAGGGTCTGAAGGTAGAGAGAGGTTCCTTTCTTCGTATCGCATGAATCAAGCTCGCTGATTGTCTCGTCGATAATCTGGGCGATGTCCTGCATTCTTCGCCAGCCCTCATTTCTTCGGTAGCCACAGAAGACGATCTCCTTGGTGGGCTCGGTAGGCGCAGAACGCCACGCATCAAGGAACAACTCCTGTTCAGAAAGAGATGTCCGAAGTTGATAGGTGGACTCAATGGCCCTCTTCATGGCCATGAGCGACTCTTTCCAGACCTCTTGTTTTCTCGTCTGGTACATAATTCTTCACCATAGTTTTCCTTCTCCTGTTGTCTGCAAACGGATACATAAATCTGGTCTTGGTATGTTAGAACACGTGTTCCAAGAAGCCGTCGCGAAGCCTTATTACCCGGTAGAATAGGATTCTTCCTCGTAATCTCGACGAGGCGAGGAAAATGACAGAGGACGAGGTTCTATACAAAGTAGAAGCCGGAGTTGCAACAATCACTATCAATCGGCCGATGAAGTACAATGCCCTGAACTCGGCTGTAGTGAAAAAAATCAGAGAACTGATGAAGAACGCGGAAGAGGATGATTCTGTACGGGCTGTGATTCTGACTGGGGCAGGCGATAAGGCCTTCGCAGCGGGTGCTGACATATCCGAGTTCAAAGGGAAGGACTCGGCCAGTGTACGTCCCTTGGCTGAGAATGGACAGGACCTATGCAAGTATATCGAGTCCATGTCAAAGCCCGTAATAGCAGCCGTGAATGGTTTCGCTCTGGGGGGAGGATCCGAGATTGCCATGTCATGTGATATTCGATATGCTTCAGCCAATGCGAAGTTCGGCCAGCCTGAGATCAACCTTGGAATCATCCCTGGATTTGGGGGAACAGTGAGGCTTCCTAGACTAGTTGGACTGGGTCTGGCCAAGGAGCTTGTCTATACAGGGGATCAAATAGATGCTCAAGAGGCGTATCGTATCGGCTTGGTCAACAAGGTGTTCGATGACTGCGACTCACTCTACGAGGCAGCAAAGGAGCTCGCCAAGAAATTGGCTCAGAAGCCCGGTATCGCATTGGATGCAGCAAAGTCGTCACTCAACAAGGCATGGACCCTCCCACTTGGAGAGAATCTCGGGTTCGAAGTGGATGTCTTCTGCAAGACATTCGACACCGAGGATATGGAAGAGGGTGTCAATGCTTTCTTGGAAAAGCGAAAGCCAGAGTTCAAACACAAATAGTCATTGAGATGATGAGCTCTTCCGGAGCTCATCTATCATATTTGTGACATGAAGGCTACCATCTTCATGTCTGATGAAACCCTTCGAGATGAGATCAGAGATGTGTTTCTCCAGCATGAACTCTTCAAAGATATAGAAGAGATTGTGAGGAATACGCGGGTAAATAGTGGGTCGGTGCTGCAGCTTCTTAATAGTATCAAATCCATTCTTGATTGCATTGAGGATTTCTCTGTCCCTTCTGTCGAATTCAAGAAGGTAGTCCTGCAGCCGTTCCCTCAGGCCGTCTGTTACGGGGTCCAGCAAGTGGCTGCTAATACCCATCTCGGGATCGAAGCTAATAATCCTCTGCACTGATTGACGAAAATCACTTATGTCGCTTGCAGCGTTACCGTACCAGGCGCCGAACTTGGTCAAATCGATGTCAACAAGAAAGATGGTCTTGGTTTCATTGATGCCGAAGCATGTATGATCAACAGTGTGACCTGGAGTATGAATAGCGATAAGATCGTTAGTGCCACAATCGATTCTATCTCCATCTTCGAAGAAACCGGTCACCTTGTAGTCTGAAGTCACATGTGGCAACCGTTTCTTGAGGTAGTCTTCCCAGGCCTCGAAGTACTCATGGCCCCAGATGCCATAGAACTCAACCATGCCCTGAAAGGTTCTCACTGCTTTTTCGCCGCTGGGGTGACAGAGCACTTCACAGTCTGCCATCTGCCTGATCTCTTCTGCATGCCCTTTGTGGTCGATATGGAAATGACTCAGCAATATCTGGTCTATATCCCTCAATTCTCGGCCCAAGTCATGTAGGGTCTTCTCGATACGACTCAGTTCTGCTCCTGCATCCACGAGGGTCAGCAACTCATCATCAATCAAGAGGGAATTGGCCTCCGGAAACCTAGCTCTGTCGGCTCCTCGAATAAGGTGTACTCCCGTGAGGACCTCATGGTGGACATCGTATGGTGGCATCAGGAGAACATCTCTGCAAAGTCATAATATCTCTGGCGGTTGATTCATATTGGGGCGCAGCATTCATTCTACTCCATAGGATAATCTGGTGAGCATGATGAGTCAGCGGGTCTTTGCTATCTTCGACATCGGAACCACTGGTGCACGGTCCTGTCTTGTAGACGAGGAGGGCCGTGAACTGGCCAAAGAGTACGAGGAGTACCCCCCAGTTCCACGAACACTGAAGACGCACGAACAACTAACTGAAACATACTGGAGAACAGCCTGCAACACGATGCAGAGAGCAATCTCCGACTATGAGGGTGGAGCTGATGCAGTGGTTGGCGTAGTAGTTGCCACCACGCGTGATTGCATAACTCCTGTGGACAAGAGCGGTGACCCACTGGCGCCAACCGTCACATGGGTTGACAACAGATCCACAGAGAAAGCCAAAGAGATGGCCGAGGAGATTGGTCCCCGAAAGAGCGTCAACAAGATGATGTGGTTTGCGGAGAACCGTCCAGAGTTATTCGATAAGGCCCACAAATTCTGCACGCTAGACGCCTTCATCAATCATCGCCTATGTGGTGAGATGCTGACTGAGCCAGCGAATGCAAGATATGGCCCCATTGATCACTCAACGCTGGATTGGTCTGAGGCCCTCTGTGAATTGACCGGCATCCCCATGGACAAGCTCGTTGAGATTTCAATTCCAGGAAGAGCCATCGGCGAAGTGAACGCGGAAGCAGCAGATGCAACCGGCCTTCGAAAAGGAACAGTGGTGATTATGGGAAGTGGTGATCAGCAGTGTTCTGCACTTGGTACTGGTACCATCAAGCCCGGCATTGTGAAGGCGACAACTGGAACCGGCACATTTGTGATAACTCACACTGATGACTACATCGAAGATCCCTATGTCATGTTCAGCAATCCGTCTGCCATTCCCGGGAAGTGGATTCTAGAGGGTGTGATTCCTGGTACCGGCCTGGCATACAAATGGTACCGTGACAACTACTGTCAACGAGAGATGAACCTCGCCGCTCAGACGAATCAAGACGTGTATGAGATTATCGAGTCAAGTGCGAGTCAGATACCAGCAGGAAGTGATGGGCTTGTTGTCTTTCCCTTCATGGCCTACAACAAGGGCATCATCTACAACCTCGGATTCAGTCACACGAAGGCGCATGTTGCACGGGCTATAATGGAGGCAAATGGGTATGGCATACGGATGTATGTGGAGATGATGGAAGGCATGCTGGAGATTGAGTATGATGAACTGCGTGTCGACGGAGGTGGCGCCAACTCAACCCTCTGGCGGCAGATTATGGCAGACTGTACCGACAAGAAGGTTGTGCTGCCGAGGTCAAGGGACTCGACTGTCATCGGTGCTGCGATACTGGGTGCCGTTGGTTCTGGGCTGTACGGTTCATTTGAGGAGGCCAGCTACAACATGTTCAAGGTGGAGGAGAAGCGAGAACCTATACCGGAGAACGTCGAAACCTACGGCC
>SDNO01000148.1 GCA_004524435.1 Candidatus Thorarchaeota archaeon
GGACTGGCATCGCTCGGGAAAATATCGAGATACAGGTGACTGGCGTATCCCAGCAGGAACAAGGCCGTGATGTAGTACTCAACATGAGCCCCAATGCTAAGTGAAGAGGCCATGAGTACACTATACGTGATATTCAACAAGGCCCCCAATGTCACCAGTAGAGGAAGAATAGCTGAGTGAAAAATGATGTTCCGGTGGCGAGAGATACCGAGGAAGGGGATATCCCAGTCAGGCATCAGTGCGCCCGTCATGGTGATCACTGCGCCTATGAATATCGAGATGTTTCCCACCACAGCCACTCCTGAAATCCACTGATAGGCCACGGAGCCAATCAGAGAACCCACGGAGAAGGTCACAAATGACATGGCACCGACTGCACTTCTGTTACTTGTCGTTCTCTCTGATCCCTTATGAGGCGCCTTCCAGTAGAGGATAGGAACTGCGACAATCGTCAGTATGAAGCCCCCCAGCAAGTAATAGGGCAGCATGTCCATCAGTTGACCAAGATCAGACTGCCATACACTGAATCCAAAGAGCAGCGAGTATAGGCCAACAAACATTGAGAAAGCAAACAAGAGATGGGATAGTCTGTTCATATTATAACCTCTTCACACGCGAATAGTCACTACGTGTCTCTGGCCTGCGAAACGATATATCTCTTATCGCTTCTCTCTGAAACCCGGGAACCAATATCGTGTGCTTTTCGAGAAGCTCCTCTGCTGCTTCGCAACGCCATTCTGAACCAGTAGATCAAGAGCGTTCCGTACTCTTGCTTCAGTCCAACCAAGAGATGACACGATGTCCTCTATTGTGAGCATTCCAGCCCGTTTTGATGCCAGACTGATTATGGCCTGCGGGTCGTCGGTCAGTTCAACAGGCACGAAATTCACAATCTTCGCGCCACTCTCCAGAACAGAAATGCCCTCTATCAAACCGTCGTCTCCAAGTTCCTTGATGACAGATTCAATCTCCTCCGAGTTCGCGTCCCACCCCAGACGATCCATCCTCATCAGGACTTGAGAGAGGAGCATTACGCCCCCTGATTCCTGAGATTCTTCCGCTACTCGGAGGACATCTCTACGCAGGGCATCGCGTCGATCGTCCCTTTCAAGCAGACGTTTGACCATGCCCTTCCTAGTCCTAGCCTCTGCAATCCATGCCTCGGGGTTGTAGCCAAGTTCGGTGAGGAGCTCCACTAGCGCATCCCTGTGTGCAGGTATGCTGGTAATGGTCTCACCTTGTTTCTGAAAGACATCGCGGAGACGTTTGCGTATACGTTCGATATCGCCGGCCCGTGCCTCGAGTTCGCCAAGAGCCGCTTCTAGGCGCTCTTCGCGTGTCAGCGCAGTGAGCTTGATGGGTATTGAGAGTGCCCCTTCTCGGTCAATCGAGAAGTCAATGCTCTTGGATCTGAAGCCTCGCGCCATAACTTGGACACTATAGCTACTCTGTGGCAGACGGACTACAGCCCGACCCATGCTATCAGAAGTGACTCTCAAATCCGCAATATGCAGTTGGGCGCGCTCAATAGGCGTTCCTGCCTCGTCAGATACGTGAAACGTGACCTTCGTCCCAGTACCATCGTCTGGAAGGATAAGGGTCTGCCGATCCTTCAGTTCAATCTTCTTGGAGGGTATCGCCTTCAGGAGCTCGTCAAGCTTGTGGATGATGGATTCTCTGGCTACGCCCTCAGCAACAAGCAACGACCCCCCTTCACGAATCATGTTTCGCGTAGTATCAAGCGCTAGAAGGTTCTTTGAGCGGGAGAATACACGAATTTGCTGAACGAGTGATGGATTCCGGTCGATGGCTTTTTCCAGACGAGAGGCGAGTTCGACTAGGCCTTCGTTCATAGGATTCAACGTGTCGACGAAATCTCGCATGATCCCCACTTTTTGCCCAGTCTCCCGATAGTGAAGCGGGGGTACGACGCTTACTTGCAACACACCCTTCTTCGAGAAACCGAGAAGATAGAACGGAAGTAGAAGCGACAGGGGACCTTCGACTGTCGGAACATCTTCAGAGTCCACCAGTATCTCGGAGACTCTCTGTTCGACATCTTGATAGATGCCTGTGACCCTATCAACTGAGTCTCTGAGCTTCTCAAACGCTCTCTTCAGGGCCTTGGCAACTCCCCGATTCCGTTCGGTGAGGTCAGCCAGACGTTTCTGATCCCGCTCCAGCGCAGATTGTCTGTTCTTGAGCATTCTACGGAGTTCTTCTTGTCTGGAATCCAAGTCACGGTCTATGGCCTCAATGCGCGACTGGATTGTTGATATCTCTCGCTGCAGGTGCTCTATTCTGGCCTTCAGTCTCTGGACCTTGGGTGTTTCAGCCTGTCCGGGTCTTTCCAGGGTAGCCTGAACAGCCCCTTCGAATTGGCTGAGCAGTTGCACAAGCTCGCCGGAACGGTGCACGTCGTATACTGTGGACAACAACTGGGAGAGTGGTTCACTCTCCTCATTGTCTAATACTGGGGGAAGTTCTACTGCATAGGCCTCCATTGACTCCATCGTCGGGAGACTGAGAGTGGCGACCACACCCTTGGCCATTTGTCCATGAAGAAGACCTAGTACAGTGGTCGATCTCTTCCTTTCAACCTGTGATAACTCCTCCACAAGCCTGTTCATTATCAAGAGCAAATCGTCGGGGCCAGTTATGTTGGACACATCGATGTCTTCCATCTGGAATTGAGTAACAGGTGTAAAGGACACTGCAGAAATCCCGATTCTTTCAACTAGAGCCAGTTGTCCGACTCCGCCGGGTTCTATTACAATGGGCAGATAGGTCTTCATGAGAAACTCAAACTCGTTGGCATCACGGGTTTGGAGAGTACGAAGCAAGAGGCTAGCAAGAGCATAATCCTCTGGAACCGACTGCTCCATCGACGGCCCCACATCTAGCAGTATTTCGTGAGTCACCGATGCTGGCACGATGGCGTCATTCTCTGGCAGTTCCATTTTTCCCCTTACAACTAGTCTACAGGGATTTCCTTTTCACACTTTCTAGGAGGGCATGCCCTCAGCCTGCAAAAGAAAGGGGGGTCTAATGTCATATCGCGTACTAGTCAAAGAGGACTCATCAGGGTCAAACATTTATGCTTGGCCTGTATTTCTCATTTTGGTAGAAGAAATGCCGGAAGCGGTCTTCATAGTCCAATACGATGATTATCAGGGGTTCCTAGTCAAGAAGAGGCATCCATCTACATCTCGCCTGGATGAAGAGACTCTGAATCTCCTCCATGTAGCGCACGAAGAAGGAGATGAAGAACTCAGGCTACATGATCTTGATAATCGCAGGTATGTTTCTTTCAAGAGTAGAGAATACCCCGGATGGCTGGTAGGCTATGTACTCCGGGAGGAGACTGACTTCGGACCTAACAGGGAACTCTACAGGGGGATGAGCAGACTCATGTTGGCGCTCATGCAGGTCTCCCCCGAGGGAGTCGATCTGAACAGTATCATCAGACATGAGAGAACGCTGCCAGAATTGACAAAGGAACAGCGACTGGCGAAAATATACTTCACACCGTCATCGGCTCTGTTACTGGAGAGATTGCAGGAACAAGGAGTCGAATCAGCGAGAGCTTTGAACCTGTGGCTATCCAACCAAGTGCAGACCGATAACATCAACATCAAAGAGGTCGTGAGGCCTCTCCTGGAATCAGGTGTAGTTCATGTTGAGATTATAGAGGGAAAGGCAGAGATGGTCTTCCTCCTCAGAGATATCTTCGGGTATCGAGCTCCTCCAGTGGAATCACTTCTTAACGCCAAAGCGTACATGCCTCACATTTCTGATACCTATGAAGGGTATGTTAAGGATTTCTTCTCTCCAGCGCCCCCTGCTAAGGGATACAACCCGACAATTCCCATCGACGAGCCAGATTCACCCATTATGGAAGATCGTGAACGGGTCTTTGAGGTCATCCACGACAATTTTAACTACATTGTCCTCGAGTCCCTCAGAGATAGACCTAAGAGTACCAATATGATTTCGGAGGAAACGGCTCTACCTAAGGATATCGTCAGTGATGTACTAGGGACTCTTGAGTCAGAAAGAATCGCAGTTCACTTCGAGGACGAAAAGATGTGGGCTTTAGTCACAGACCCTACAATCAAGACATTTATGCCAGAGTACATACTACCCACCATCGCGAGACGAGTTTCCGAAAAGAAACTGGACAGAGACGCCGCTAGAAGGTATTTGCAGCTTCTCATGGAAACGTGGAGCGAGAAGAATGATTAGAGGAATCTACATTCTCGGCCAGGATGGCAACATGGTCTACTCGAAGGAGTATGCGACCACCGATTCGAAGTCAGCTCTCATTGAATTTGTAGTCAGTCTTGCTGAGTTTCTCTCTTCAGTTGATCTCGAACAGAAGACGGAATCCATGGGTCTCTCACTGTCCCGGATATTCTACACTGTCCACAATCCGTTCACGTTCGTTTTTGTTGCAGACAAGGCCGATGATGCAGCTCAGATTGAAGAGCGGATGGGGCAGATAGTAGAGATCTTCCTGAAAGACTTCGCCAGACTAGCAGAGGCAAACCAGCCACTAGACGGTTTCGAGGCCAAGGTGGATGAGATTGCAGTCACCATGGTGAAGGTGGCGATACTGGGATATGCCGGAGTGGGAAAGACAACAACTCTACACCTGCTCAGGGGAGAAACGTTACCCCTCATACATGACCCAACAATCGGCGTGAGCATCAAGAAACTCCCAGAAGAAGTTCAGAATGCCAACATCGTTCTCTGGGACTTGGCAGGCCAGTCCAGATTCAGTATCCTGTGGGCGAAGATGATTGCGAATGCACAGGTTGTCATAATTGTCACGGATAGTACTCTTGAGAATGTTCTGAGGAGCAAGAAGCTTGTATCCCTTGTCAAGGAAGAAGTGCCCAATGCCAAAGTGATTGGTATCGCAAACAAACAGGACCTTCCCACAGCTCTAACTCCTGAACGAGTTGGCCAGATTCTTGGAGTGACAACCTTTGAGCTGGTGGCGATTGACATATCCTACCGTGATAGGCTGATCCAGATCATCCGGAAGGCGATACTTGAAGGGAAGGATGAATCCAAGGCCTCATAGCAATGGAATGGTGGCCATACTAGTTGAGTAGTATAACAGGGAAGAAGTTTAAAGAGAAAGAGGATAGCCTTTAGATGACAACAGAGCCAACCCTCTAGGTGACAATAAAATGGATCTCGACATAAGTTCTATGCTTGAAAAGCTGAAAGAAATCGAAGGCTTTGCCAGTAAGGTTGACGAAACAAAGAAACTGGCTGATGACTTGGCCATGAATTTTGCCAAGATGAAAGAACAACTGAACAAGACGATAAATGACTCAATGAATGAGATTGCAGATCAGATTGAGCTGCTTCGCA
>SDNO01000209.1 GCA_004524435.1 Candidatus Thorarchaeota archaeon
CACTTATACACAATCTCGCCCTTGGTATCGATGACGAACACAGATCGCTTTGCCACTTCTTTCATCCCTGCTAGATTGGGAAGCACAACGTCATACTTGTGGATGACTTTCTTCTCCCAGTCTGAGAGCAAGGGAAACTGTATGTCATTAGTCTCTTTGAAGGCCCTATGACTGAAGATTCCGTCCACTGAGACTCCCAAGACATTGGCCCCCAGATCATTGAAGTCTGTCATCGCGTCCCGAAGACGACAGAGCTCTTCTTGACAGGTCGAGGAGAAATCTGCTGGATAGAATGCAAGTACCACAGGACCCTTCTTGAGTTCATCGCTCAACGTTACTGACTCACTCGGTGCTTCTAGAAGCGTGAAATCCGGTGCTTTGGTTCCTAAATCTAGGCCGCCACTCATTGGTATCAACTAACTATAGTTAAGACAGAGAACTCTTAAGCGTTTTGTTCATTCAAGTTTCGCAAGTCGACAAATGGGACCTACTTGATCTTGTGGTTCATGTAGCTAGCCACGATCGCGGTCAGAATCGCAGAGATGTTCACGGCGAGTGGATAGACATAGAGGGAGTCCAGAAACACGAGGGGGGCTATCCATGATGGTTGCTGTGCAAAGTCTGCGACACCAAATGGAACAAAATAGAACATCAAGAACAAGCAACTCAACAGAGCAACTCCCACAAACGGTGGGAAATCCGTATAGGATCTCACTGCCTCGGAGAGCCGGGTGAGAAGCCCCGCCTGAGATCGCTGCCGCCGTCTGACCTTGCGTTTGGAAACAATATGAGCCCACCGATACATTGCCTCTGCCATGATGACGAAGGCGCCGCCAAGTACAGCCATGGCACCAAGTGCAACAATCAGCTGCAGCTCAGCACTGAGGACCCTGACATAGGTCTGTGCGTGCCACAGTACAGGTACCTGTACAAATCCAGCAAGTCCCAGGAACATGATGATCAGTCCGGGCTTGCTACCGCGTCTCCACCAAACTGCTAGGCTCATGATTCTCAACCTGAATTGTCAGTCTATCCGCTAGGTTTTGGGTCCGCACTTTAAGCTTTTGGAACACAGCGACTCAGGGTTTCCTCATGGTGAGTTCGAACCAGTATTCATGGTCCGACGCTTGCTGAATCTGGAATCCGATTTCTTGTCCTAGATTGATGAGTGACTCCATCGTCTGTTCTTGATTCCCCGATACCGCATAGCTCATCTTGGAGATGTAGTTGTCTGGGAGGACGAATTCAGCATCGAGTACATGCTTGACAGTTTCCCCGGGTATGCTCATACCAATGACCGATAACATCCCGCTTCTCTTAAGGACGCGATTGGCTTCAGTGAGCACCTGACGCTTAGCATCTCCCTCGGGCAGGTAGCTCAGAGAGAACCAACAAGTCACGGTATCGAATACCCTATCTCTGACAGCCAGAGCTCGTGCATCGCTCTGTATCCACTGGGATTCGACGCTGTAGATGCGAGCCTCCCTGATCTTGTTCAAGAGGACGTCTACAGCACAGACACGTTTTCCCTCCAGCCTTGATACCAACCCCTCTCCGCCACCGCCGATATCCAAGACCCGTCCCTCATCAGGTATGTGTTTCAGAGGGATTCTCAGAACGGGTGTCCTGAATATGCCCGGGTCATCGCTCATCATGGTTCCTCCATATCCAATTGGCTATAGCTCTGACGTACTCCTGATGAAGATAAGACTCTTTAGAGGAGTGATGGGGTGACTCGAAGTCTTATGTCAGATGGAGTGATTCCGTCTGAGATTCTACCCCTGGATACTGGATTGAACTCGCCTCTGCCCCTTCCCTTATCTCCGAAGCCTCCCTATGAACGAGGTCATTCAAAGATTCACTTTATATTCTCAATAATTGTGAAGCTTTTTAAGAATTAGAGTGAATATACATTAGTCCTGCTCTGGCTTTGAGGGGTTAGTATGAAAGCACAGGCACCATTAGTTGGTTTTCTCATAATCTTGTTAATTCTTCCCCCAACCTTTGGATTCTATTCCTCTGAAGAGATACTACAAGATGAGCTGAAAACGAGCCAACGCGAACATTTTGAGAGGTTTGTAGAAACGGCAGATGTAGAACGGGGACTAAGTGTCGTCTGGAACAAGACTTTCAGCGATAATGTGACGGATTACAGGTGTTCCGCAGCCGTGCTTGATGAGAGAGGATATGTTGTAGCTGGAACCGTTGCCCCTCTTACTCCGAACAGCAACTTCACACTCATGTGTGTGGATCCAGATACTGGCCTGGTCTGGCATCATGTCTATGGTGCTGAGGGGATTGACGATTGCAGTGACCTCGTTGATATCGGTAGTAGTGGATTCCTGATGGTGGGACATAGAGCAGGACCAGAAACGACCGGATATGACATTGAGATTATGAGGGTCAACAACGATGGAGCTCATCAGTGGCGTAAGACCCATGGCAGTTCGTTGGATGATTTCGCATATGCTGGCGTCAGACACACAGAAGGCGGTTTCATACTATGTGGAAGCACTCTACGCACAACACCCCTCTCGGATGATGGTCTTATCTTGCGGGTGGCTGGAGATGGAACTCATCTCTGGAATGTCACCTATGGCGGGAACGATGACGATGTCTTCCGGGACATAGCTACTTGTAGCGAAGGGGGGTATGTGCTTGCAGGGTCAACGCGCAGCTATGGTGAAGGCGAATCGGACCTGTGGCTTGTGAAGATAGACGAGTCTGGAGATATGGTCTGGAGTAAGACCTTTGGCGGAGTAGGCATTGATCGAGGTGTATCCATCATTGAATGCAGTAACGGCGACCTTGCCATAACAGGAACGAACATGGATGACCTGTGGATTGTTAGAACCGACTCGTCAGGCAACATGTTGTGGGATCGCACATTCGGGGACCCGTCCGAGGGGCATGCCATCTGTGAGGACGAAGAGCAACAGCTAGTTGTCACCGGAAGGAGCGGCGATGACCTATTCCTCGTAATGGTCAATGCTTCGGGGGATGCATCATGGAGTGATACTCTCGGTGGTGTTGAAGACGACCACGGTAACTGCATTCTGAAAGGAACTCATAGATATCTCATTGGAGGTTCATCACAGAGCTTCTCGCAACATAACAACACTGAGTTCTGGCTATTGCGAGCAGTACCGTCTCCCTTCTGGACCACTGAACCGCACGATGTTTCGTTTGAACTAGGAAAATCTCAGACATGCGAACTGTATTTCTCAATGCCCGGAAACCATAGCCTACGCGTCTATCAAATAAGCGACAACGAGAATTTCTCTATCGGGAGGGAATATACGGACTATTCTGGCCCGAGGTTGTTAGGGTATGTGTCTATCTCAAGTTCTTGGGAAACCGAAGCGGGGACATACGACATCCGTGTCACACTCAAAGACTCACTCGATGCCGTCTTAACTGCGGAGTTCACAATCGAGATTGAAGATACCCTTCCTCCCAGATTCTGTGGATACTCATATGGGTATCCGTGGTCTGATGGTCTCTATCAAACGGAACTCACTGATGAGTTCAACCTAATATGGAACGAGTCCTCATATGGACCATGCTATCTCACCCTCTTCGTGTGGGAGCCGTCTGGTGTCAAGAACTGGACCCTTTCTGGACCAGACAGTACCGACTTCGGTGTGGAGAGTCAGGGCCCGGGTTCTATCAAAATAGGTGGTTCCGAAGATTATCCGACTCGTGGGTATAATGTGTCTATTCCGCCATCAGGAACGTACGAACTGACTGTCACTGCAACGGATACTTGCGGTCATTCCAGTAGCAAAGACATCACAATCATAGTGGGCAGTTACACGGCCCAACCATCGATATGGGTTCCAGGTCTTGTGATTGCGGTAGCCTTCTGGGGCATCGTCATAACTGCAGTCTGCTACCGTCGTCGATCACGTTCCAAGAAACGAGAACTTGACTCAATCGTGAGTTGAGTCTGTCTTTCTGAAGCCGGGGTGAGTCTACAGTAAGACGGACAACAAGATGACTCGCAGTACGACTTCCGCCTGACTTAGGGCAGATGAGCGACTCATCGTAGTTTCTCCGTCTTCGCCCGTGCTCTGTGTTGCAGCTCTGAAGTACCGTTGAGAATCATAAGACTCTCTCAGCGGATCTACAGATGCAGGATGGGCTTACCCATATGTCAACTCTGAATTTTGAATCTGTTCGCTGAGCGATATCCGAACATAGATGAACCCCACTAGAGAGAATACGAATCCCAGAGTCACACCCGCATATCTCATGAAGGAATCAAGAACAGAGATCAAGAAGGCATAGATGCTTGGGGCCACGGCGAGCACGTACATCAGGGCTGCCACGCCAATTATGTTTCTTCCCTCCGCGTCCTCAAGCAACATTCGCTTGAACACGTAGATCAGGAACAGCTCAAAGGGCATGAGAGGTATCAGGACTAAGGAGAACAAGGTCGGTGATGTGGTCCGGATTACGTCCTCCTCGGGGATAGAGAGAATGAAGAGGAAGATGATCGGCAGATAGAGGAAGAAGAAGACCTCCAAGTATCTCACTTTCCTGCTAATCTCGCTTTCTGACATTGCAGAGCCCATGGTGTTTCACTCTCCCCCTTCATTTTGGGGCTTTTCAATCGCTCGACTCCGACTAACCGAATACTCTTATGTCGCCACAATTGCCGCCTTGACTAGGTATGATAGAATGAACGAAGAACATCAATCCATCTCTGGATTCCTTCCCCATCTCACTGTTTTCAGCGTATTGCTCGTGCTTGAGTACTGGACCTTGACGTCACAGGCAGCCCTGCTCCTAGGATCGGGTGACTATGGTCCCTTGGTGGGGATAAGCGTCTTGATCTCTCTCCTGTTGATCATCATGGTTGCTATCGGATTCTACTCGATGTCCAAGAGCACACTAACGTACAAGCGAATTGTTCCAATCTGTCTGATACTGTTCGTAGTGCACATGGTGTACATCTTCATCGAGTATGCAGTCATTGCATCAAATATGTAGGACCTAGTCCACAATCGAGCCATTATTCGTTGGTGCCTGCTGCATATTGTACGCCATAGTCTGGATACATTACACGTATATTGAACAATCACAGAGAATCCACCACGATTCCTGACCCGTTTCTAGAAGAAGTGAATGGTGGACCGGACGAGATTTGAACTCGTGATCTCCTCCATGCCAAGGAGGAATTCTACCAGGCTAAACTACCGGCCCATGTGCTGCTTTCGAGTTCGTGAACAGACGGTTAAAAGAATTGTGGAGTGAAGGCTAGGTGGTTGACTCAAGAGTTCCATGTCATGAGGTCTAGCCCCGAATTCGGGTTCCGTTGACCTTCTTGTGAGCCCAACTGTAG
>SDNO01000210.1 GCA_004524435.1 Candidatus Thorarchaeota archaeon
ATCGAGCACGAACTGCATAGGGAGCAACAGATGTGGCGCCATAGGAATTCCGGAGGAAGTCTATGAACACACGTCCCTTCCGCTTCTCTTCACGTTCTTCAAGTGTATACCTGTCCTTGTTCGCCTTCACGACAAGAAGGCCAATATCGTGGGCAAACTCCCGAACCTTGTCAAATCCGAATTCTCGGATGATAGGGACATGGATATGGAAACCCATCGAGCCGGTGGTCTGAATCCATCCCCTGAGGTCCAGTCTCTCCAGGATGTCCTGAATTTCCTGCGCGCAGTCCCGCACGTTCTGGAAGTCCTCGGTGTCCTTCGGTGGGTCTAGGTCGAATATCATCCTTTCCGGGTGTTTCAGATCATCAATGCGTCCCCAGTAGGGATGGAATGTCAGGACCGCCTGATCGGCAAGATAGACCAGAGACGACTTCTTGTCGACAACTGGGGCATTGAAGGAGCCGCCTCCCTCTTTAGCAAACTGCACAGTCTTGATCCAATCAGGGAAATAGTCGGGCGCATCCTTGTTGTAGAAACCACTCCCCTTCAACCCATCTGGAAACCGCTGCATGCTTATCCCGTGATGTTTGATATGAGGAATCATACTGCCGGCTATCTTCACGTAGTAGTCGATGACGTCACCCTTTGTCAGATGCGTGTCAGGGAAGAAGACCTTGTCCCTGTTGGATATCTCAACGTTCTGTCCATCTATCTTCATTCTCTCACTCTCGGATTCTCCATTGACAGTCAGTGAGTAAAATGGAGCCCGTTGAGAGGTCCTCTCCACTCTACACTGATAGGATGTCACTTCCAGAATATCAAGTATCGCTTCTTGAATGAGAACAGGCCACATAAGGTGATTCTGCTGGGAATCTTGGTTCACTTCGGACTGTATCTATTTCTCTGCTAGAACGGAATAGGCGGGGCCATCCGATAATGAGCGTTGTTGGCTGTTAGTGACTGATGCCACCACCTCGCAATCTTGATGGACGCGATTCGAGCCGCTTCTCTGACAGGTAATGACTAAGAAAGACTGATGCCATCTCCCGGCAGCAGGCTCTAGTCCGATAGATCCGTGGCCAGCGCACGTATCTGTTTCACAATCTGGCTTATCCTTTGGTCTTGCACTCTGTAGAGCTTTCTGGTCCCGTCTTTGCGCACCTTCAAGATACCAGCTCGTACCATCTGGGTCAAGTAGGATGAAACTGTTGACTGTGCCAAGCCAATCTCAGGAAATATCTCACACTGGCAGACTTCCTCTTCTCCAAGAAAGTCGATAATATCCAATCTATTGGTATTGCTTAATGCACTGTGAAAGCTCGCACGCCACTTGAGCCGTTGATCTTCAGCCATCATCATCCACTCCTGCATTACTCACATCCCCATGGTAGAGTAATGCTTCCCTTTGACTATAGCGGTTCCCCCTTCCAGAAACCCTTCTCTCGGAGGTACTTCCCAAGATAGACGATGCCCAACATCACCGGAACTTCCCAGAACAGCCCCATGGTGGTTCCCAGAGCGGCAATCGAGCCGATTCCGTACATTGAGATAGCAGTTGCGATGGCAATCTCGAAGTGGCTGGAGGAGCCTATGATGACCGTGATCACACCTTCACGGTAAGCGAGACCTGCCAATCGGGTCACAATGAGATTGTATCCTACCACAATTACGAAACCCACAAGGAGGGGCAGGGAAACTAAGGCCAGAAGATCTGGGTTCTCCAGCATCACCTTCCCGTTGAGAGAAAAGAGCACAATCAGTGTCATCAACAGCGCCAGAAGGGCCACCTTCCCCACTGCAGGTCGATACTTCTCTTCAAACCACTCTTGTCCCTTCCAGTCCGTGAGGCCACGCTTGCTGACGATACCCAGTAGCAGGGGGATGCCGATGAAGACAATCACAGATATCGCCAAGAGCCAACGATCTACGGGTATGGCCGAGATGCCTGTGAGGAGGGCAACAACCGGGGCATAGAGAATCATAATCGTCACTGTGTTCAGGCTTGTGTTGATGACGTTTTGTTCTTGGTTTCCGTCTGCCAAGTACCCCCAGACCAATACCATGGCGGTGCATGGACTGGACGACAGAAGGATGATTGCCACTATGAGCTGCGTGTTCCCACCAAGAAAGAGGTTCGCCAGTATGACACCCACTAGTGGTGCTATTATCCAGTTCGAGAAGAGTGTGAGAAGAATCGGCTTGGGGTTCTCACCAAGCTTTCTCAGTTCATCTGCCTTCACGTTCAACATGGCGGGGTACATCATCAGAAAGAGACAGATACCAATCGGTATGGAGATGCCTCCAATCTGAAATGAGTCGATGGCCTCAACGATTCCTGGAACCGTCAAGGACAGGACAATCCCGATGACCATGCAGATACCGACCCAGAGCGGGAGGTATTTTTCGAAGATTCCCAGTTTCTCACGTTTCTCTTCCCCAACCTCTTCTCCAAGTGGTGAGACTGGCTCACGAGCTTCCCTTACGGCTTTGTCGTCCTTTTGCATCTCTTCTGGCCTCCGGCTGTTCTAGACGTGCCAGACGCATGGCACATGAAACATCGAATAATCTCGATATTTATATCATTCGATAGTTCATAGATGAGAGATGGTCAAGGAATATCTGTGTAAGCAACCACCTCCTCTTGAGATTGGATTCTTCTGCCTGTCTGTGGAATTGACTCTGTGGCTTTGAAGTGGGGGAATAGTGCTGTCAAGAACCGATGAGTTGAAGTGCGAGCAACCAAGAGGTGAACATGATCGAGGATCTGCCCATAATGGAATCTAGAGCCCCTCTGAGCGCTGATGAGATTACACGCCTGTTCGATAGCACTGAAGTTGATGAAGAGTGGACCTTTGCAGAATGCTCTCGATCCGACACGAACAAATGGACCCATGGATATCACAGATATCCTGCCAAGTTCATTCCTCAGATTGTCGAGAAGCTGTTTGATCTCTACATCACCACAGAGACCGCCCATGTGAATGACCCCTTCTATGGAAGCGGGACCACCATTGCCAGCGCAATCTCTCGCGGCTACAGAGCCACGGGGACAGACATCAATGGAATTGCCCATCTCATCACAAAGGCCAAGGCCACACCCATAGAGCCTGACTATCTTGGCAAGAAGGTCAAGGACTTTCTCCAACGGACCAGAGAAATCATCTCCGGCAAAACTTATCCTTCGCAAGAGATAGACACAGTGATTCCAGAGAGGCATGCTGAGCGGATTGACTACTGGTTTCCCGCCGAACACAGAGAGGAACTGGGAAAGATACTGTCCATAATCATCCAAGAGGTGGACCAGAACGTACGAACCTTCCTGTTGGTAGGATTCAGTCACATCCTGAAGACGTGTTCGATATGGCTACAGCGCAGCACAAAACCCACCCGTGATATGAACAAGACGCCAACAAAGCCCTATGTGGCCTTGAGAAGGCATCTCAGAAGGATGATACGGGGCAACAGGGAGTTCTATCAGGTGGTCCCCAAGACCGTTCGCTCCAATCTAGAAGACTATCTGGACATACGTCGTGGCGATGCAGCGGATCAGCATGTAGAAGACGAGAGTGTTGATCTCATCGTGACCTCAAGCCCCTACGTCACAAGTTACGAGTATGCAGACCTTCATCAGCTCTCCACCATCTGGCTCGACCTTGCAGCTGATCTGCGGACATATCGCGAGGACTTCATCGGTTCTGCATACAGGTCAGAGGAGGCTTCTCACTTCCGGAGTGAGATTGGCCGATCTGTTGTACGCCGGGTTAGGGAGAATGACGACCGGACTGCAGATGAGATAGCCGTGTTCTTCAGCGATATGGAACGCGTATTTGCTGAGTGCTTCAGGATTCTACGACCTGGCGGACGATGCTGCTTTGTGATTGGGAACACCACTCTGAAGGGTGTGGATATACTCAACGCGCAGGTGTTTGCTGAGAGCATCCAGTACTCCGGATTCCAGCTCGATCGAGTCGTCAAACGTCAGATTCCCTCCAAAATCCTACCGCAGACCCGGGACAAAGAAACAGGGCGGTTCACCTCTGCATCCGATGCGACATCGATTGCCTACCCCGTGGAGTTTATCGTTGTTGGCCGCAAGCCCTAGCTCAGTTGTCGGTAGCCCTTCAACACCGGGAAACAGAAATAAGGGCAGTATGGAAGATATGTCTTGGTGTTCGGGGTTTGGGTCATTCGTCGACCGTAGATGAGGAGCAAGAAGAGAAGAGAGAGTGTCCTCACTGTGGGACGATCGTGGGGACTGAGGACGTATTCTGTCGGTCCTGCGGCTTCCGGTTATCATCTCAGACAGAGAATCGGCAGGGGCAAACATCCACATCGGATAGAGTATCACGTTCAGAGTCTGTGTCCCGCGGAAGAACGTGGCCTCAGACAAGATATTCATTCCTCCAACGCTTCAAGAGACTCTTCATATCGCCTCGGGAGGCCATGGATGATATCTCCTCCTCGCCGGACTATACTGGTGCATTACTCGTCATGGTTCTGAACGCCATATTCGGCATCGTGGCCGTATCAGTCCTTCTTCAGAAGATGCAGTTCATAGGACCGAATGCAGGTGCGGTCCGTGCGGTTGAGGCTAGCATTCTCAGCCAGCTCCTCCTCGTGACTCCTATAGTGCTGATCGGTAGGTGGTTACTGAAGAGCTTCGTGGTTTACTGGATCTGTGGAGGTGCTCACCCATGGGACTTCAAGACGGCCGCTGCTATCACGGGGTACTCCTATGTTCCCACCATAGTCCTTGCCCTCCTCTCCACCACTGTGTCTTGGTTTGTCATGCCCACTATTATCATCGACACAACAGACATGCAACTGGCAGTCGTTCGGCTGGAGTATGAACTGAGTCAGATATCCCCCTATCTTACCATCTTATCCGTTGTGTTCTCACTCGTCGGTGTCACGTGGAAGTCATATCTGGGCGGCATCGGTGTCTATGAGGGGACTGGAGGAAGAGGTTCCGAGCTTGTCGGCTTTGCGGTCTTCTTTGTTCTTGGTTTCATTGGCTTCTTCATTGATTTCATGCTGAACTCACCCATTCCATCTCCCATAGGCTAGCGTCACTCACCGTCAACTCTGCGTAACTTGGAGTGGTCTCTTCACATTCCGTCCGTTCCCTATGGTTTATAAGGAGAGCCTGTGAAGCTGAACTTACAGCGCGAATATTAGGAGTCAAGTTGAATACGCAAGCAGCCTACAACGGTACGCTTCTTTGATACGTTTCTTTTTTTGGACGCCTGTTACAAGCAAGTGATATACATGATATCAGAAACACGAGAAACAGAGATCGCAGACCTTGAGCCCCGCATGGGCGACATTGAAGTCACCTTTA
>SDNO01000023.1 GCA_004524435.1 Candidatus Thorarchaeota archaeon
ATATTCGCTGCAGTCTGAGACACATTTTCGATGTCAATGCCGTCGATTATTACTTCGTCCTCACGGGCTTTGACATCAACATCACCCATAATGCGAGCCGTTCGTACCCCTCGTTCTCCGATGAAGTTCTTGATCAAGACCTCGTCCCCTTTGACCTCAACATTGATCGGGAAGTGTGAGTATACTACTTTCATCTCATAGGTATAACCGAGTGTCACTCCGACAATCATGTTACGTACATGGGCAACCACAGTCCCAACTAGGGCCTTGGTATGTTTTCTTGCAATGTGAGTCCCTGCAACCAACTCGTTGCCTTCCAAGTTGATAACGGTCTGTGGCTCAGGAAATGCCCTCTCAAGTGTCCCCTTAGGTCCACTGACCTTGACGGTCTTCCCGTCTACCTCTACTTGAACTTCCTCGGGGATTTCTATCCGTTGTTCATATAGTGAATCTTCTTTGGACATCTTGAGACCTCCTAGTAAACGTAAGCCAGTAATCTGCCACCGATTCCACGACTCTTTGCCTCTTCGTGTGTCATTACCCCTTGTGGAGTAGTCACGATGAGGATTCCGAAATTGTATGCTGGAAGGAATCTCTTCTCGAATCTCTCGAACCCGTCACGCCTTACAGGGAATCTTGGCTTGATGACACCGCACTTGTTTGTCCGACCCATGAGTTGAATTCTCAACCTCCCGGCCTTTCCGTCATCAATCTTCTCGAATTCGCCAATGTAACCCTTCGACTGCATAACGCGCAATACGCGTTCAATGAGGCTTGACGCAGGTTTGACAACGACCTCTGGCTTGCCCACGAGTTCGCTGTTGTGAATAGTAGACATTGCGTCTGCCAATGGGTCTAGTAGTGTCATTCTCTTTGATACCTCCTAGCTATACTTCCGAAAGCCCAACTTCTCTGCTGTTTCTCTGAAACAGCGCCGGCACATGTTCAGTCCGTAGGAGCGGATGATTCCTTGGTGTGTGCCACAACGTATGCACCTTCTACTGCCTTTGCCCATTTTCTTGCGCTTCTTATCAGATTCTTTGCTTGACTTGCTCATCATGGCTCACCTCAGAATAGATAGGTACGTTCTCGCTCCTTCTCAAGAATCTCAATCCCGAATTTCTCTTTGATGAAGACCATACTCTCTTCGGGGGTGATCCTGTGCCTGTATGGGATTCTCGCGTTCCGTCTTCTCCGTTTCTTCACTCTGTAACCCGGGCGTTCGACACAGACAGTGATATTCATGCCCTGAATACCAAGGTCCGGGTCGTATTTGACATCTGGAATGTCAATGTGTTCACCGATTCCAAAGGCGAAGTTTCCTGATTCATCCCAGTTACGAATCAATAGTGTCTTCTCTTTCGCCTCAAGGGCTCTTCTGAGGAAGTCATTTGCTCTCTCGTGACGAAGCGTCACTCTTACAGCAATGGCCTCCTTCCGCCTAATTCCGAATTCTCGTACGGTCTGTTTTGCCCGCGATTGGGCCGGGCTCTGGCCGGTGATATTCTCGAGTATTGTGGCGGCTTTGTTGAGAGAATCACCGCCGCCTGTGCATATATCAACGACAACCTTGGATATGTACGGTCGTCGCATAGGCGTGGACTCCCATTCATCCAAGATTACCTCTTGGTTGGGTGTGAGTTCATCTGTGCCCGAACTCATTCAGCAGCACCTCCAGCGATTTCCAGAGACACTTCTGGTTTGTCTTCTCCAAGCACAAACACATACTCAAGAGCAGTCTGAACACGATTGCCCTCAGTATCTTGAAGTGTAACAATACTGGCATGTGTTCCAAAACGATGTTCAATAGAGAAGATTTCGCCCTCTATCCCAACGTTCTTGCCTCGAGTGACTATGGCATATGCACCCTTCTCAAGTGGTAGGGTGGACATGTAGCTCTGATCAGGAATGCCAATCTTGACTGTGTCAAGAGTATTGAAATCTGAAGCCTTCTTTCCTTCAGGAAGTAGGAGATTCCTCCCATCATGAAGGGTCATCTGAAGTTTGCCTCCGGGCACCATAATCTTCTTCTCGATTCTGCAGAGTTTGAATGAAGCCTCGTCCTTGTCAATTAGAACAAGCCTCAACCCACCTCGAATCTTTGGAATCAGTCTGAAGGACTCATCAGATGACTCAATGCGAATGACATCCATGACTCCAACAGGGTATCTGGGTTCTTTTCTAACTCGTCCATCCACGGTGACCTGCCCAGTGGACAAGAGAGCCTTTACCTCACGCATGGTTTCAGCATAGCCCAATACCTCACGGAGCAATATAGCCAGAGTCAACGATTCTTCTTTGGGATGGGGGCCAGGAATTGTTCTGGTCGTGAATTTCCCATGCTTCCTCTTGATTGGCCAATGCTTTGGCGCAGGCAGCCGTTTGAGATGTTTTTTCTGTCCTCTTCTCGCCATTTCACTCAGCCTCCGTGGCCGCAATCATCTTCTCTTCGATACGTTTCTTTCTCTCATCATCCAGCTCCAGCTTCACAAGCATGAGGTTGGATGGATGAATGGGTATGGACGCCTCCTTACCGTCAGCCTTCGTGGTACTGGCAGCGTCAATATACACTCTGACGGCGCGATAGTCAACACGAGTGACTTTCCCCTCAATCTCACGGAACTGGCCCCTCATAACACGGACTAGGTCTCCTTTCTTGACTAATAGAGAACGGAATCCATACTCCTCACGGAGGAACTCATCAAGCCTGCACTTCAACATGTTCTTGTGAGTATGAATCGAACCCTTGTGGATTCGCTTTCTCTGCTTACGGGGTGATTTCGGACTAGTCTTCTTTGTCAACACGATCAACCTCACACAATCTTCGATGCAATAGCCGCTACTCTCGGCCACATCAGAGTGACTTCTCTTGCCATTGGTCCTCGGAGCTCTGATCCCTGTGGTTCTCCACCAGGTTTGATCAATACAGCCGCATTATCTTCAAACTGCATCCAACTTCCGTCCGGTCTTCTGAAGGGCTTCCTCTGTCTTACAATCACAGCCTGCAAGACTTGTTTTCTCAGGTCTTGCTTCCCTTTCATGACAGCTACGTTGACTCGGTCCCCCACGCCGGCCTTTCCAAGCTTTCTCAGCTTCCCCTTGTAGCCAAACACGGTCAGAATCTGCAGCGTTTTGGCACCAGAGTTATCGGCACACGTAATCTTTGCACCTATAGGAAGGCCACGTGCAATCCTTGGAACGAATTTTCTGATTCCTCTACCAACCTTACGTGACATGTTCTATTCCTCCTCCACTTCTGGCTTCCAAGCCGCGACAACCACGCACGAAACTGTCTTGCTTATCGGTCTGCATTCGACCACCTTGACAGAATCACCCACCTCAACTTCAATACAGTCAGGTAGGTGTGCGTGTTTCTTCGACCTTCGTCGCTCATATCTAGAGTACTTCTTCACAAGACCCAGATAGTCAGTCTGAAATGTGATTGCCTTGTGCATTTTCGTACTTGTTACCTTACCCTCCATAATACGACCTCTCACGGGGAGACTGCCGTGGAATGGACAGAGTGGATCATCACAGACCTTGTCTGGGGGTTCCACATTCGGGATGCCTATGTTGCGAACTTTCTGTTTCTTGTCAGCCATTTTCACCATCTCCTATGGAGGGGTTTCTTCAAACGTTGTTCAGGACGGCCTTCAAGTAGGCGTCCGGCAACTCTCACAATCGTTTCATTGGGCAGTTCGATGTCGAATACACTGTTGCTCTTCGCCACCCGAATCAAATTCTTGGGGGTCTGAATATGAAGCATATTCCTCGATTCGTCAAGCACTGTGCCTGAACGACAGATACAAGACGGGTCTGTAGAGGCAACCACATGCAATTGGAGGCCGATTAGTTCATGCTGAACAAGATTCTCCGGTGTGATCATCTTCCGCCCTCCAGTTCGATTTCTCTCTGTATGGTAAGGATTCTTGCAATTGCGCGGCGTATGGCACGAATTCGATACGGGTTTTCACTACCGCCTCCTGTTGCCATCTCAATCCTGATTGTCGACAGTTCGTTATAGAGTTCCTCTAGACGCTTCGTCCTCTCTTCGGGAGTCAGATTGCGGATATCACTTGGAGTAAGTCGAGCCATTATTCATCCTCTCCCTCAGTGTCAAGATCCTCAAGCTCCTCGAGCTCGTCTAAATCGACGGATGGAGCCTCATCTGACAATGCCTCTTCCTCACCGTTCTCTTCGGAAGCTTCCTTAGGTTCTGGTGGGGGAGTCTCACGGCGCTCTGCCTCCAGTTCGGAGTCTTCAACTTCCGACTCTTCAACAAGCTCCAGAGCATCGAGCTCCTCTAGCTCTCGAAGTTCATCCATGTCAGTGATCCCTTCAAGACCCTCCTCAACCACTTCCTCTTCTTCAGCCTCTTCTTCTTCTGTAGGCTCTTTCAGAAGCTGTGGTTCTGGTTCCTCCCTGTGTTTCGGCTCTTTGACGTGGACAACCCCAGGGAGTCTTGCATCAGGCTTCATTATGCGAACCTTGATGCCAGTTACACCGGGTTTGAGGACCGCCTTGTCATCTGCCTCATCGACAAAGACATCGGCCGGCTCACCGGTCTTTGCTACGGTTGATTGCTTGAACTTCTGATATCGTCCTCTGCGACTGGAGAGTTTCCCTTTCACAACGATTTCGCAGCCGAGAGCACCTGCTCGCATAATCCGTCTCAGAATCCAATAGGCCATCCTGCGGAAACGGACACCTCGTTCGAGCTGTCTTGCCAATCTTGAGGCCATCACTTGAGCGTTAAGCCAAGGATTCTCAATCTCGCTAACTTCAATCTGAATATTCTCAATTCCAAACTCGGTTTCGAGTATATAGGTCAATTCACGAACTTTGGAGCCTCTGCGACCGATGACAACACCCGGGCGAGAGGAGTAAATCACTACCTCTGTCCGCATGGGCATCTTCCGGATCTCAAGGCCACCATAACCTGCAGAGTTAAGCTCGTGACTCAGAAACTCATCAAGAGCCAGCTTGCGAGTGTTACGATCGATGAAGTACTTGATTGCCGACAACTATGACACCTCTTCTAAAACGATTTCCACATGGGTGGTATTCTCGAAGTAGGGGGTACTCCTCCCAAAGGCACGTTCAATATACTTCTTGTACGTCCTGCCCCTGTGAGCTGCAGCATGCATGACTCTTAGTCGGTCGATGTCCAAACCTTTGTTGTCTGCATTGGCCTCTGCATTTCTTATCACTTTGAGAATTCTCTGGGATGCCTTCACCGGATGGCCACCAGTATGCCACTTTTTCATGCCAGAATGATGCGCTCTCTTCTTCTTATGACGCTTGTACGGAATCCATGCCTTCTCGTCGATAACTTCCTCGAGCAACTCAATCGCCTTGTCAAGCATCATTCCACGAATGGCCTCACATACTTCTCTCGAGTGCTTTGGAGAGCATCGCATGTTCCTTCCGCTGGCTATGGCGGTCCTGTCCGGGTCAATGCCTATTATGCTGTATCTGTATGACGGCATGGTACCTCACTTCTGGTCTTATGACCTATGAAAAGCCCACCACCCTCTATAGGGACGGTAGCCTCATCATCATGGCACCCTCAATGGCTACTCCAGAACTTCCGGCACACGTCTACAGGCCATTTCCGCGAGCAGAACTGAGGACCTGCACTGCTTCCTTCTGTTCCGAAACAGTCACTATCAGAGAGCGACAATCAGAAGCCAAAACATTTCACATTTAAACGTTACCAATTGCCACATCTTTGAGAAGACTTCTACGGGTTGTTTCCGAACTCATCAGTCACCCTGCGCATGGAAGGCGTATCGAGTGACTTCTCAATCAGATTCACACCACGCTCAGTGAGTGTACCTTTCACATAGAACCTACCAGCCGACTGGATATAGCAGAGTCCCTTGTCCTTGAGTCGGCGGAGGCTTCCCAGGACGATCTGGGTAAGCTCTTCGTCAGTCACCTGTGGGGTCCCGGTGGGCGACTGTACAATCTCGGTCATGGTGAGAACATTCTTCATGCTAGAGAGCTGGCGCCTGTTATTGTCATACGGATTCGAGTAGAGCCACAGCAGAACTATCAGGTCCACTACACTCAGACCGATATCGGGATTTCGGCGTAGCATCCTCTTTGCTACAAGTTCCACCATTGGCATTGTATCATCCCTACCGTCATACCCAGTACTATTCAATTCATCGAATTACTCTACTAGGCTCACTAGACCGGGCTTTGGTTGATAGATATCACCAGAATTCATGAGCCGATCAAGAGAGGTGAACACGGAGTTCTCGGAAA
Organism: Candidatus Thorarchaeota archaeon; assembly: GCA_004524435.1. Taxonomy (GTDB): domain Archaea; phylum Asgardarchaeota; class Thorarchaeia; order Thorarchaeales; family Thorarchaeaceae; genus TEKIR-12S. Next base: position 6,274 of record SDNO01000023.1, read on the forward strand.
CTGACTTCTTGCCATAATGGGCTATCAGCTTTCTGACTGAGAGGCGTCCACCCTGTTCTTTGAGTAGTCTGAGAATATCTTTTGATACATCAACTTCACGAGAGTCTTCTTCAGAGCCGTCTGAGGAGGTGCCAACAAGTTTCACTGACCAAGGACGTGGAAAGACGAGCGTGCCCCGGTTTCCGAGCTTGGTGAGCTGTTCTTCTACCCAGTCCCATTCGAGTTGATAGTCGGGACTGAGTTCCTCAATCCTATCAAGGGAGCAGCTCTTCTTTCGGGCCTCCCGCTCCAACAATGTCATGAGTCGCTTCGTCTTCCCCGTTGGCAGTTCGCTCCCCTCCGAATCATCAGACAAGTCCTCTGCGTTTATGGTTTCGGTTGGAACAAGTTCCTGGACACGCTCTCGTGATCGTTCTACTGCCTTGTGGAACTCGTCGCTACCACTGGCATTGAACTCCTTGGTCGCCCTCGTGGCAGCATGTTGGTCGTCGAACATGGCGACTGCGGCCTTTGAGATATCGATGATTTTACCACAATAGCTGCATCTTCTGCGCTTCTGACCTACTGGTGCGTTCGTGAACCTATGACATTTGGGACACATGAATACAAAGAAGGGCTTCAGCAATATCACCTAGCTCGGTATTTCATCTGTGTGGATGCTATATAACCAGTACTCTACACGAACACATGAATAGCATTATATCTCGGGAGAGAGGGCTCCCTTCTCGAGGCTAAAGCCATGGCAAGAAAGGCGAAGCGCATTGTCATTGACTCGAAACTCTGCAAAGGCTGTCACATCTGCATATCGATTTGTCCGCATGGAGTACTGAAGATATCGGATGAAGTAGACAATCGAGGGTTCTTCTTGCCAGAGGTCGATGATATTGATGCCTGCAGAGTCTGTCGGCTTTGCGAGATGGAGTGCCCGGACTTTGCAATCTCGGTTGTTTCAGAATAGTTTTCAATTCGTTCATGCCCCAAAATATGAGGTAAAATAATACACAGGGTCATATAATCCCGGTTCTATTGAGAAACGAGTTTAGGCCATTGAAGGTGCTCATCGTTGAGTGATACCAGAGTCAGGACGCTACTCGAACTGCGGAGGGAGCTGGAAGAGGAACTCGAAGAATTGAAGGACAGAGTTCAGCGACTCGAAGCCTACGTAAAGGCGCTCGATTCGACAATTGGGGCGAGCAGTTTCTCAACTGCAGATGCAGCCTTGTCAGCTGCAGAAACCGAGGCGAGCAAAGCGACAGAAGAGGCCCCGTCCGGGGGGCCACGCACCATAGAAATCAAACACAAGTCTGAAGATCTGGAACTTGGTACGATGCAAGTCACCGATGACGAGATAGCAGTCACCCCTGCACCGCATGCACTGTATGACATTAAACGTGGGGCATTTGCCAGGTTCTTCGTAGAGAGGATCTTGGGTGGTTTTCAGCAGGAAGACAAGCGTCGTGTGGAGAATGGCGAAATCAAATGGGAAGACAGTTTCGATTTTGACATCCAGGCCGAAGATAGCGTTCTTCAAGGAATCTTCATTCGGAACTATGGGGGAGAGGAGAGGCTTGAGGAAATTCGTAACGCTCTGCGATGGGCTCTTGAAAAGACCTACCGCCCACGATGACCAATGGGCAAAAGGGCGCGTTATGCACTTACCTCAGTTTCCGATGCAAAAGGGCTATATCCACGAGGACTGACACGTTTCTCAGCCATGATGAAATCAGGGAGAGGTAGCAGTGCATCACAGTGAGAAAACACATCCCGGATTCAATGCACACGACGTGGTGGAAACTGTGCGAGATGCACACGAGTATTTCAAGGAGAACAATGTTGACGAACGGTATGAGGCTGTTGCCTTGGACCTGATTAGGAGATATATTTCAACGGAGGGGAAACCACGGGAATTGGAACCTCTCTATGCGGCATCTCTCTATCTAGTGACTAGACATCCATGGAGCCATCCGAACCCACTCACACGGACCGAGTTCGCAAGCAAACTTCGAATCAAAGAGTCAAGTCTTGAATGGTATGCAGACTCTATCATAGAGAAGCTGGGCTTCGATGTGTTCCATGATCACAGTCAGTTGCCATTCTACGTGGATCCACGAGGCACGATATCCAGTGTCATAGACTCCGTTGTCCGTACAAGCGTCAGCGAAGAGGTGGTCCTTGGCATAGTAAGAGGTGGGGCAGTTGCACCCAGTGTTCTCGCAGAGAGAATAGTCGAACGACTATGCAGAGTGGTGAAAATCCTTCCAAATGCCTTTGAGAGAGACCTCTTCACGTTAGTAGAGAAGAAGATTGGAGAACAGAGTGAGCGACTTCTTGCAGAGCTGAACCAACGTACGGCAATGGGGCTCTAACCCACTGTGGGAGAAGTTCAAGAGATGGTATGGCCCTCAATCCCAAATACATGTTTATGAGATTCCGTCCCACACTCCCAAAGTGAAATGTCTGTTGCTGGCATTTCTGTTCGACCGACGAATCAATCTAGCTATTCTCTGGTTGGAGACTTACCTCTTCGACAAAACGCTTGCCTGCAACAACCTGGTCGATTGAGTGGATTACTGCACCGGCCTGCTCCAGTATCTCTTTGATAGACTCATACTGGATGTCATCGCCTTCAATCGTGATAGCTATGCTCTCAGTGTTCTGGTCGACCTCTTTCAGCGATATGTTTAGTCCATTCACATGCTCGTCCCTCGTAATCATTAGCGCGAGATCTGTGAGACGAGGTGTGTGAGGTTTCAAAACGTCTAGAACGATTCTTCGTATGCCGCTTGGCAATATACTTCCAAACCCCAGTGCTGACCAATTGGCCAGTGTGTCTTGCGATTGCTGAGTTGTTTCACTGTTAAACCTTACTACAGGGCAGATTCTCTAGAGGATACCCCGAGCTCGCCGTCGCCATCATCGGTTTAGCGCGGAATTCCCACTCTGGCTTCTCAGGGCCCTAATCCTTTTATTCGAGTTGAGTGAGGATAGCATTAGCGAGTATCTATTTATGCCGGGAAGGATTCGCACTTGAAGCAGGAAAGACTGACGAAGACTAACGAGGACCATATTTCTCCCTCGGAATTGCCTGAACATGTTGAGAGAGAGTACAAGTCAACAAGGGGAATCGATGTTGACCGGGCCGAGTTCAAGACACATCCGCTTTGGAGCATACTGGTTGAGACTACCCACAGAAGCCCGCTATACGCCAATCTTTCCGGATATGTAAGAGAAAACGTTCTGCCTGGAGAACCCGATATCACCCCGAGAGAACTCGCAACGAAGATATCCATATCCATTGGTGAAGCACTCGTTATTCTGGACGACATAAGAAGAGAATAGTGGCCTCAAGCAGATTTCTTTTATTCAGAACTTGCCGGTCTAGGTTGGATATGGGACCCATGGCCGAACAGAGTGGATTTCAAGACGCTAGATACGCTCAGGCAGTCACAGCTGAAATCAAGAGGTTGAGTCAGAACCGACATGTCAGAATCGTCCATGTATGTGGGACCCATGAAGATACTATCAGCAGCAACGGGATTAGATCCTTGCTGCCCGAATCGATAGAGCTGGTGGCCGGGCCCGGATGCCCCGTTTGTGTCTGTGCCGCCGAAGATGTCGATATGGCAATCGAGCTGGCTCGCCAGGGGCATACGGTGACAACATTTGGAGACATGATACGTGTTCCCTCCACTGATTCCTCTCTGGCAAAGGAGAAGTCTGAGGGAGCCGATGTCAGAGTGGTGTACGGAGCAAATGAGGCTGTGAAGATAGCAGGGGAGAATCCTAACAGAGAAGTGATATTTGTGGCAGCGGGATTTGAAACCACCGCGCCGACAATAGCTTTGGAGGTTCTTCGCAAGCCGCCCGAGAATTTCTCAGTACTGACATCGCTGAAAGTGATCCCTCCGGCCATGGAGCTCCTGATGAACATCGAGGGGTTTGCAGTGGATGGATTCATCACGCCCGGACACGTGAGTGTCGTTACGGGGACCGAGGTTTTTCAACCCCTGGCAACCAAATATGGTGTTCCGTGTGTGGCAGGGGGGTTTGAGCCTCTTGATGTCTTGGAAAGCATCAGGATGATACTGCTCCAGATAGAGGAGGGGCGTGCCGAGTCGGAGAACGAATACAGACGCGTCGTAAGACCTGGGGGAAATCCCGTCGCTCAGAAAGCCCTCAGTGATGCATTTGATCTTCGCGACGCCCCTTGGAGAGGCCTCGGCATAATCCAGGACTCGGGATACTTCTTGAAGGAAAAGTTCTCAGACTTTGACACAAGACGAAAGTATGACTTCTCACCCATTGACTCGATAGACATTCTGCCAGGCTGCCTCTGTCATAAAGTGATACTTGGAATGATTGACCCGGTCGATTGCCCACTCTTCGGTAAGCGATGTACGCCGGCTGATCCCTACGGCCCCTGCATGGTAGGTCACGAGGGTACATGTAGAATCCGCCACGAAAATCTGGTTCTCTAGAATCGCTTACGAGCAATGGTTTCTAGCTCTTGGAGTTGCTCGAGTGTGTTGATGTTCCGGAACGTGTTCAACTCGGAATCGAATTGCTCAAGCACCATGGTTGACACGAAGAGTACATTTCGGAGGGCATCCAGCAGATTCCTCATCCTGTATTTTCCTGACTCTAGCACATGGAGACCATGTGCGTATGCATGCTCTGAGAGATAGACAGCATGCAGCGGTTCGATATATCCAGAGGGCCAAGATGGAACAACGGCCCCATGCCTCGGAGCAAGGTCTGCGAGCATTCTAAGGAGCACGGGACTTGCAAGAGGAGTGTCAACCGGAAGTAGAAGTGTGTATTGAGTTTCTGCAAATTCAAATGCGGTCACCGCCCCTGTGAGAGCACTCTTCACCGAGTCCTCAGGGTCACGCACTACTCGAGCCTCTCCCACTATTTCGCTGAACTTGGCAGCCTCTTGTCCTGCAGACAGGACCAGCAAGAGATTGGGTGAGATTTGGCTTGCGATGCCCATCATGTGTTCTACAAGGGGACGACCGTTGAAAGGAGCAAATGCCTTATCCGTCTTGAAACGGCTGGAATTCCCACCGGCTAGAACTGCAACTGTGAGGTCGGATTCATCCATTTCACTCATTGCTCCATTGCAGACGCCCTCGTTAGGTTGCTATAGGTGACTGAGGGCACAGAGATCTACCTCATTCGTGAACCGAAAGATACTCTTTGATCATCGCAGAAATCTGCCCGTCGGTGTAGTGCTGGGATTTCATTGCTCCACTCGGACAGGTGGATGTACAGGTACCGCAACCCTTGCAGAGGGCCGGATTTACCTGAGCCTTGCCTCGTTCATTGATTGTCACTGCGTTGTATGGACACACTGAAACACATACTCTACAACCTGCACACTTGTCCTCATCCACAACGGTATAGTACGGCTCCACACTGATTCTGCCCTTACCCATTAGAGACATTGCACCTGAAGATGCAGCCTTTGCTTGTGCTACAGTATCAGGAATGTCTTTTGGACCCTGAGCCATCCCAGCAACAAAGATGCCATCATTGAAGCTGTCCACAGGTCGAAGCTTTGGATGAGCCTCCATAAGGAATCCATCAGGTGACTGGCTGAGATTGAGAATCTTCGCGAGTTCCTTAGCTCCCCGAGAGGGGACTACGCCTGTTGAGAGGACAACAAGATCCACATCCTCAAGCTGGATAGGTTTGCTGAGTAAGGTGTCTTCTCCTCTCACCACCAAGCTATTGTCAGATTGTTCAATGATCTCTCCTACTCTGCCTCGGATGAATGTCACACCGGCAGAAGCAGTTTCCTCATAGAACTCCTCGTATCCCTTGCCGAAAGTCCTGAGGTCGATATAGAATAGATAGATGTCGGCTCCAGTCTTATCGCGTATCATCCGGGCCTGCTTGATTGCCGTCATGCAGCAGATTCGTGAGCAGTATCTATTCGTCTTCTCATCACGACTACCGACGCACTGGATATAGACAATCTTCTGTGGTTCCCTAAAATCTGAAGGACGGACTACGTGGCCCTCGGTAGGACCAGCCGCGCTCAGCATGCGCTCGATCTCCATGATGTTTACTACATTCGCAAACTCGCCGTAGCCATACTCTTCCTTCTGTGTCGCATCAAAGACGTCAAACCCGGTGGCAACGATGATAGTACCTACCTCTAGTCTGATGAGCTTCTCAGTATCATCATAGTTTATTGCCTCTGCCTCACAGGCATCTTTGCATTTGCCGCAGCGTACTGCGTCAACCCCAAGACAACTGTTCATGTCAAGTAGATAGGCAGAAGGCACGGCCTGGGCAAATGGGATATAGATTGCCTTCCGGTAGGTGAGGTTCGCATCAAATTCGGCAGGAACATCAACAGGACACACCTCCGAACAGTCGCCGCAGGATGTGCATTTGTCTTGTATGACATATCTGGGATGCTGCCTTACGGTGACTTCGAAGTTACCAACGTATCCGTCAACACTTTCTACCTCAGCCATTGTAAGAATCTGAATATTGGGATGAGCACCAGCCTCGGCCATGCGGGGTGTCAGAATACAGCTTGAGCAGTCCAAAGTCGGGAACGTCTTGTCGTGTCGTGCCATCTTTCCACCTATACTTGGCTCTCGCTCCACAAGATAGACCTTGAATCCGGCATCCGCCAAGTCCAGTGCTGCAGAAATACCCGCAATGCCCCCACCAACGACCAGTGTGGACTTCCTGATGTCTACCTCGGTTTCCTCAAGAGGCTCAAGAAGCCTAGCACGAGCTACAGCCATACGGACCAGGTCGACTGCTTTCTCAGTGGCTGCCTCAGGGTCATTTGAGTGAATCCAGCTGTCATGTTCGCGTAGATTAGCAATCTCCAGCAGGAAGGGATTCAGACCGCCTTCACGCATGGTCTGCCGAAATGTGAGTTCATGCATTCTGGGTGAACAGGCCCCGATCACGATTCGGTTCAGTCTGTGTTCTTTGATTTTATCCTTGAGAATCTGTTGACCAGGCTTAGAACACACGTACTTGTAATCTTCAACGTGAACGACGTCGGGGATGTCTTTGACCTCTTCCATCACAGCGGGGATATCTACGACGCCCGCTATGTTACTGCCACAATGGCATAGGAAGACGCCGATTCTTGTTTCAGGCATTTTGTTCTCCTCGGATGCACCCTCTGGAACCGATTGGCTGTGATTCCCAACGGTCTGCCAGTTGGCGATACGTTTTGGGCAAGAGGTGAATTGAGCTAATAAAGCGTTGTGGATTATGCGGAAGCCTCGTTCATACTACAGCTGTTCAGTGATGATTTCGAATGGGTAAGGCCAGACCTAGGAGAATCGAAGACGTATTCAACAAGATCGAGTCTCAGAGAGAGTCACTGCGCCAGACAGTTCCTGTTGTACTGGAAGTGGAATCCTAAAAAGCAATCAAAGGTAGAAAGACCACATGTTGGACATCGGTTTGGTTGGACCTCTGATAGCGGTTCTCGCAGCGGGAGATGTCATCATGCACATGTGCCTTGACTGGAAGAAGACAAGACGTGATCATGTGGCTCTACGAGAGCCTATTGCCTCAGTCAGGGTCCTGCCCATGACAGGGGCAATCATCAGTACCCTTCTGTCTTTTGCTCTTGTTTCGGGTCTAATCCTAATGTGGGTGGGTATACTTGGTATAGACACCATATCCGTATTGATTCCTCTTTTTGATCCTCCACCAGCAATCTGGGTATCGGGACTGATGCTCCTTGTTGTGGGGATTCCTATCCACGGTTGGTCGCGGTGGGTCAGGAAGAATATGGCTTCCTCGTGGGAGATGAGTGAGGAGCATGTTCTGATTACTAGTGGCCCGTATCGTTGGATTCGGCACCCATCATATGCGTCTTATGCCATCTGCTTCGTGGGACTGTTTCTCTTGGTTCCATCAGTAGCGACCACAATCCTGCTGTTTGGTATTCCCGCATACTATTCGATTGCGAAACGAGAAGAAGAACTGCTTCTGGAGCAGTTTGGGGAGGAGTATAGAGAATACATGAAGAAAACAGGCAGAATGGCGCCGAGAATCTGATTCATGCCAATCGGAGTGCGGACCAAACCAAACAGTCTCTTTCGTGATTAGTCGAAAGTCGAGAACACTCTCACCAAAACGATAAAAAGCAACGAAAAAGGCGAAGCCTTTAGCCTATGGAGAAGATGGTATGACCGGAAAGGTGTGGAAGTATATCAGCGACAAAATCGAAACAGAAGGCGCTCTCCATTTCTCTCTTCTTGATCCTGATCCTCTGAAGATGACAAAAGAAACGGTGGTTGAGCTAGCACAGTTCGCTGAGAAGGCAGGAACAGATGCCATAATGATTGGTGGCAGCACCATATTCGGTGTCATAGATGACTCGGTGAAGGCCATCACAGAGGCGATTGACATACCCACAATACTCTTCCCGGGAAATATCACAGGAGTCTCAGAGCACGCAGATGCTATGTTTTTCATGAGCCTGTTGAATAGTACGAATCCCTACTGGATCATCGGTGCCCAGGCTCTGGGAGCAGCAAAGGTTCGGCTCTCGGGCATCGAGACGATTCCCATGGGGTATCTACTCATTGCTCCCGGAAAGACTGCAGCATGGGTTGGCGATGCAAAGGTCTTTCCACGAGACAAACCAAAAATCGTTCTGATGTATGCGCTAGCCGCCCAGTTCATGGGCTTTAGATTGGTTTACCTAGAGGCTGGAAGTGGCGCAGAAGGGGGAGGAGTGCCCTCAGAGATCATCAGTACAGTATCCCAGTTCCTTGAGATACCAGTCATCACTGGTGGAGGATTCAATGATCCAGAATCGGTCGCTGGAGCCGTGGATTCTGGTGCCTCGATTGTTGTTCAGGGAACTTATGTAGAGAAGCAAGTTCCGAAGGACAAAGGGAAGGGACTCTCCAAAATCGTCAAAGCGTTGAAAGATGCAGGTTCCAAGAGAGTTTAAATATTCGAGCTTGGTCATTGAAAGAATGATACCCAAGGGAGGAATAGCACATTGTCAAGCAAGACGGAAATGCTGAACGAACTTCTTGAGGACCTTAGTCGAGCCTCCCAAGGGAATGTCGAAGCCAGTATGATAATCTCGAAATCTCAAGGCCTCACCATACAGTCTCACTATCCGCCGGGCACCAACAATGATGAAGTCCCTGATGAGGATGTGATTGCCGGCCGTTCAACACAGATTGACATGGCAACTCGCAAGGTATTCAGTGAGTTGAAGCGTGGAGAACTGGTGCGCATGCTTGTTGAAGGCGAAGACGGGTATGTGGTGATCTGTAATGCGGGCGAGGATGCATTGTTGGCCGTTCTTACCAATAAACGTGCAAATATCGGATACTTGTTTTTCATGATGAGTCGGATAGCCCAGAGGATAGCAAGCGTGCTCTAAGCGTCGTTCCGTCAGTTTTATGTGATATTAGGTTGCCACCGGGTTGAAGCAACAGCGCAGGTGATAGTGTTGTCAGATAAGAAATCCTCCGAGATGAAAGAGAAGACCGAGAGTGAAGAGCCAGAGGATGAATGGGAGAAATGGCGTAAGGCAGGTCTTGTAGCAAAGGACGCCCTTGGTATTGCCCGAGAGATGATTGAGCCTGGCAAGAAAGTCTTGGACATTGTTGAGGCCGTTGAGAAGCACATTCTGGAGAATGCGACAGGAATTGCATTTCCATGTAATGTCGCTCTTAATCATGTGGCGGCGCACTACACATCATCACTGGACGATGAGACTGAGATTCAAGAGGGAGACCTGGTCACAATCGACTGTGGTGCACATATTGATGGATGCATATCTGATAGCGCGTTCACTGTTGCTCTCAATCCGGATCACGAAGACCTAGTCAAGGCTTCAGAGGATGCAACAAGAGTGGCCATCAAGATGATGCGACCAGGAGCCAAGCTCAATACTATCGGTGCACTCATAGAGGACACAATCCAGACTGCGGGGTTCCAGCCGGTAAAACAGCTTTCGGGGCATCAACTGCGAGAATACGAACTCCACTCAGACAAGCAAGTGCCGTGTGTTTCTGGTAAATCTGAAGTTCTGGTTGAAGCGGGGGAAGTCTATGCAATTGAGACCTTTGCCAGTACTGGTTCAGGTAACGTCACCGACCTTCCAAATCCGCTCATCTACCAGCTACTCCCAATCAGGGTTCCTGTCAGATTTCGTGGATCAAAGAAGTTCCTCGCTATTGCTCGACGTAAGTATCAGGAGTTTCCTTTTGCAGAGAGATGGATGGCAAAGGAAATGAAGAATGCCGAACTCAGGATGGCCATCCGAGAGCTTCAGCAGAATGGTGCATTGATTGCACACAACATTCTTGCGGAAGCCAAAGGAGAATTTGTTTCTCAACATGAGCACACAGTCATTGTAACCGAAGACGGTTACGAACAGACCACCTAATAGAGCGCCGAAAACGAGAGATACCGTGAGTCGTCATCTGGAGGGCGTTCCCCGCAAGCATTAAAAGCATTCTTTGGCTTGTGTTAAGTTGAGTAATGGGAGCTGCATAGACACCTAGATTCTGCTTTGACCCTCCGCGGCCCCAAGATCTCATTCACACTCTAGGGGAGATCTGTGTGAAAAGTGCACATGGCTATTCCACCGAGAAGGAAGATTCGCTGGAGACCACAGAAAAGACAGTCTGCCCCGAGTGTGGTTCAACCAGTGTTGTCGAGGACCTCACCCGGGGAGAGAGGGTCTGTGGTGGATGTGGTCTAGTTCTATCGGATCATCATATCGATTCTGGTGCGGAATGGAGAGCCTTCAGCGCTGAAGAGGCAGAAGCCAGAAGCCGCGTCGGGGCACCAATGAGATATACGGTTCACGACAAAGGGCTCTCCACAGTGATTGACTGGAGAGATAGAGATACCTCCGGGAGAAAACTGAGTCCTAGACGTAGGTCCGAAATCTATCGACTGAGGAAATGGCAGATACGTTCGCGTGTGCACAGCTCCATCGACAGAAATCTGGCCCAAGCGATGTCAGAACTAGAGAGACTATCATCTCAACTTGGCATTCCAAAGCCGATCAGGGAACTCGCAGCACTTCTATATAGGAAGTCCATCATGAAGAAGCTAGTCAGGGGGCGGTCAATCGAGGCGATGGTTGCAGCCACTCTCTATGCCGCCTGCCGGATGCGAGTCAAACCTCGACCTCTAGATGAGGTGGCTGATGCCTCAAGAATCGACAAGAAGAAGCTGGGACAGTGCTATCGCCTTCTGTTGAGAAGCTTGGATGTCAAGATTCCTCTGTCCAATCCAATCGACTATATCTCGCGATTCGCTTCCCAACTGGATCTCTCCAGCCCTGTCCAGCTAAGAACAGTAGAGATACTCCAGCAGAGTCGAGAAAAGGGACTGACCATAGGACGAGACCCGCTGGGCCTGGCTGCAGCTGCAATATATGTTGCCTCAATAATGCTTGATGAACGAAAGACACAGCGGGAGATTGCTGAGGTCGCTCGTGTCACAGAGGTGACAGTAAGAAACCGTTACAAAGAGATTGTTGAAGTGCTGGAAATCGATGCAACATCATCTATGAGATAGAAGAACGCACACCACGGTCAAACTCACTACTCGAAGGGACGAATCTCTATGATAATTCTACCTTCTTCCGCCCTTGAATGACCAGTCCACCTTGATGGTGTCTTCAGGGAATCCCATATCGGAAAGGACGCCAACTATCACTCCACGATGGTCACCTTGGAGTTCAACATGCCCACGTTTTGCGGCGCCTCCGCAAGCTAGCTTGCTTTTCAGCTTTGTCGCCATGTCGCCGAGGTCAATATTCTTGTCAAAGCCCTCCACGACCGTGGTCATTCTACCCCACTTTCTACGTTCAACGGTTACAGTTATGCGGGCTTCCTCCTGCGCTATGGTTTCACAGACGCAAAGGTCTACAGGAAGACCACAATTTGGACAAATTCCACCTTCATCATCGGACAGGTTTTACTGACTCCTGAAATGTGTTTATAGCAACTGCTGGGCCCATAGACACGAGAGCCCCATATAAGTGCAACTGCGGGGGAACTGAGAGCCTATTGATAAGAGTAAATAGTAGTATAGATCGCCTCTGTGCATAGAATGTCGGTTGTCATCATTGACGCGCTGAGCGCCGGAAGTGGAACACGAGGTAGCTCCCGTGACACGATTGGTTGTGGACCACGGTCTATTGCAGGCATTCTCGAGAAGTATGATCGGGTATGCCGGATTCGTCGGGTGGAGGAAATCATTGACAGACCACGACTCCTGAGGGACTATATTCACTGCGCTATTAGTGGCATGAGTATGGACGTGCCTGTGATCAAGAGATTCATTGACATGTGGAAACATTTCAGACCGAATGGAAGAATCCTGCTTGGTGGACCAATCGCTACGGACTGGCAGAATATACTCCAAGAATGCAGACCAGATGTGCTGATTGTAGGAGAAGGGGAAGAAACACTGGCCGAATTGCTAGAGAGAGGCATCTTTGACGGTGAGGTTGATCTAGCAGGAATTGATGGAATCGCCTACCTCAGAAATGACACCCCGGTGTACAATGGGAGCAGAGCCTTTGCAGAGGAGGATGTATTGTGGAAGAAGCACCCACCTTCAACAGTACGGATTACAGACTACAGAGCTTATCAGGCTAGCAGGGTGTATGTCGAAGTGGTGAGAGGTTGCTCGAACTTCAACAGGACAAAGATGGCGCTGCCAGACGGCCGGGAATGCAGTGAGTGTGGTAATTGTGAATCCTCGGACAGTCTAGTCAGGCAGCATTGCCCCGAGAACATTCCCCCTGGTTGTGGCTTCTGCAGTGTTCCAAGTGTATGGGGACCGCCACGAAGCAGACCCAAGGAAAGCATAGTGAGGGAAACTAGAGACCTTGTCGACTTAGGGGTGCATAGAATTGTGCTAGAGGCGCCGGACTTCCTCGACTATTCAAGGGGAATATATCCTCTTACGACGCCTTGCATACCGCCAGCTAACATAGACGCGATTAGCGGGCTGCTGAGGGAACTCACACGTATCCCTGAAATCGCAGATGGACAATGCCACGTGAGTATTGAGAATGTGAAGGCCTGTCTCTTCACTGAGGAAGTTGCTGGGACGATTTCTGAGATACTCACATCTGTATCTCCAAACATTGGCATAGAAACAGGCTCGTTCGAACATGCTGAGCGCATCGGCAAATGTGGCAGCCCGGAGGGCGTTCTGCAAGCAGTAAGAACGGCTGCCAAATATGACATGAGGCCCTACGTCTATTTTATCTACGGTCTGCCGGGCGAGAACGAAGAAACGGTAAGAGAATCCGAACATATGATGAGAGGATTAAGCGAGGCAGGGGCGGAACGAATCATTCTCTATGGTTTCAGGGCCCTTCCGGGTTCGGCTTTTGAAGATTTCACCAGCGCATCAGAGCGAGATCCACTGGGAAGAAGACTGGGGAGAGTCGCCAAGAATATCAACCGTCAGAAAAAGGACAAGTATGTGGGAAATCTCGTCTGGGGAATTGCTGCTGAACCATCCTACGATCATTTCGGTTATACAATGGTCTACCCGCTGAGAGAAGGTCCCCTGATGACTGTAGAGGGCGGATACTCTCCGGGCACCCGGGTCCAAGTTAGGATTGAAGAGGTCGTCAGTCCGGGACTGGTGAAGGGCGTAGTTGTTTCACAGGGCTAGCAAGATCCTCCACCGTCCAAAGGAAAGCTTCATATGTGCAACTCAAAGAGAGAGCAGACGAGGCGGGTCACTATGGTATACATATGTCACAACTGCAAACATGAAGTCACTCCAGAGGACCTCAAGACCCTGCCGGGCGTCAAGTGCCCGTTCTGCGGGGGAAGAATACTCTACAAAGTCCGCCCTCCGGTTGTCAAACGAGTGAAGAGCAACTAGTGATTGCA
>SDNO01000211.1 GCA_004524435.1 Candidatus Thorarchaeota archaeon
ATTATGGCGTCAGGCACCTCCCATCCCAATTGCTCGACTATCTCGAATCCCATAGTCTTCTTTCCCTCGACACGATAGGGTTCTTTTGTGGTAGACAAGTCGACCCATTTGCCATTCATGTCTTTCATCTTCTGGCCGGCATCGGAGATTGTACCTTCAACACGGTGCGTCACTGCTCCGTACATTTCGCAGTCCCTGAAGAAGGGCTCAGGGGTGTCTTCCGGCATGAATATCGATGCCGAGGTTCCAGCAGCTGCACAGTAGGCCGAAGTTGATATCGCCGCATTTCCTGCCGAGGGAAGGGCGAATTCCTTTGCTCCTAGCTCGAGATGCTTCGATATGGCCGTGCATAGGCCCCTGTCTTTGAAAGATCCCGTTGGATTCAGTATCTCATTCTTGATTCGGAGTAAGCGAAGCCCCAAGTGCTTGCCAAGTCTTCGGGACGTGATCATTGGTGTCCAACCCTCTCCTAAGCTCACTATGAATGATGGTGACTTGACGGGTAGTAACTGAGAGTATCGCCACATCGTATTGATGTTGGTGGGGAACTCGCCACAGGCAAATGCATCTGCGATGCATCCAAGGTTGTAGATCACCAGAAGCGGTGAGCCGCAGATGCAATGTCCTGCCGGATTGTCTGCCGAGTATCTCTTACCGCATTCCGGACATTCGAGATGAGTTATGTTCGACATCACTTGGGGCACTCACCTACTTACATTCAAGCACAGACTTATTTGTCTATACGATTCTGTTTCAAGGTCGGAGGTCTTCTGTTTGAGCGATTCGAAACGACGTGTGCTGCCCTTCACAGCAGTTGTTGGTCTCGAACAGCTCAAGCTCGCATTGATTCTGAATGGTATCAACCCTCGCATCGGCGGAGTCTTAGTGTCTGGCCCAAAGGGTACGGGCAAGACCACGATAGTACGGGCATTCGCATCACTTCTTCCTAAGGTGACGGTTGTAGAGGGATGTCGATTTGCGTGCAGTCCCGACAATGAAGATCTGCTCTGCGCAGAATGTTCTGCTCGCGTTGAAAGGGGTGAGGAACTCTCCATAATCGAAAGGAAGATGAGGGTCGTCAATCTGCCATTGTCTACAACTGAGGACCGGCTGATTGGGGCTTTGGACATCGAACAAGTGCTGCAAGAAGGTATCCAAGCACTCAAGCCGGGAATCCTTGCTGAGGCCAATCAGAACGTTCTCTATGTGGACGAGGTCAATCTTCTCCCCGATCACCTTGTTGATGATTTGCTGGATGCTGCCGCGACCAAGGTGAATGTAATAGAACGAGAAGGCATCTCCCTCAGTCATGCGTCTGATTTCATTCTTATTGGAACGATGAATCCAGAAGAGGGCGAGCTACGGCCGCAGCTCCTTGACCGATTTCCGTTACACGTGTCAGTGGGTGGCTCCCATACAATCGAAGGTAGAATGACTCTGGTCAGAAGGAATCTTGAGTTCGAACGGGATTCCGATGCTTTTGCTGAGAAATGGCGTGAAGCGCAGGAGGCCCTGAAACAGCAGATAATAGGAGCGAGAGAGCTTCTCCCTGATGTGAAGCTTCCTGAGAGCAATCTAAGGGCAATTGCTATGGCATGTGATGCCCTTGAGGTTGACGGTGTCCGCCCTGACATCATTATCAGCAAAGTAGCCATCACAAATGCGGCCTTTGAAGGTCGTACTGAGGTGAACGTTTCTGACATGCAGCTCGGCGCGCAGTTGGCCTTGAGTCATAGAACTCGACGTGGTGGGCTGCTTGAACCGCCTTCACCTGAGGATATCGATCTCGCGATAACGAAGGCGGCAGAAGTGGCAAAGGCTAGTGACAAGAGAAAATCACCAACCGAGGTACCGGCGTCCGAGGAGGAAACGGGCCGTCGAATGAGTGGTGGGCAGTTTGGTAGAGGAGCAAGATACGCTGAGAGTGGCATGTCAGGTGGCAAAAAAAAACTCCGAAGAAAATAAGAAACCCGAGGGGTGACCCAATCAAGGGCACCATCTGTGCCATTATGGCATTCATCGGACTAGTATACGGCGTTTGGGTGCTGTTCAGTCCTCTGAATCTGCTCTTTGTTCGAAATCTTGGCACCTTTCCTGGCGTGATAGGTCTCGCTCTGAATACTGTCCTGTTCATTCCCTTTGGATATCTCTTGGTTCGCAAATGGTTGAATACTATGCAGAAGAGAAAGAGCGGCCCTGCCGCCGGAATTGATGTTGTCGAGCCAGGTCGTGCACTGCCTGAACCGGGCGACGAATGGGGGCGAGCCACAAGACCTTACACGAGAAAGGACACTCCCCAGATTCTTGGTTCCAAATCCGAGATTCGTGAACCACCGCTAGGCATCGACGATGGCTTTTTCGTGAAGATGCCAGATCTCGATACCGGTGAGGAGCTCTTTGACACCGGAGAGCTGAGATCACGGGCAATGACCCGTTCAAAGGTAGCATCTGGCGGTTGGATACGAAAGCGAGCAAGCTCGCGAGGTTCGGGGAGCCTGAAGTCATCCGAAACCGAGAAACATGGTCGAGCCCGACGCTCGATGATTCCCCGAGGAGAGATTGGCAGTATCGATATCCCTGCAACAGTTGTGGCCGCAGTATCACGGGCAGGCAAGAAGAAGAAGGGCCGCCACCTCAAGATCAAGCCCGAAGATATCCGTGAGAAGGCCTTCACAGGGAGGACACCTCTCACTGTGGTTTTGGTAATTGATGTCAGCATGTCAATGAAAGGCAGTATGGGCCAGGTGCGGCGACTCGTCGAGCGAATGGAACGAGAGATACGCGGTTCTCGCGATCGGATTGGTATCATAGCCTTCAAGGACAGTGGTGCCATTGAGGTACAAGCTCCCACCACCAACTGGAACAAGGTATACGGAGCTCTCTCAAAACTCAGGATATCTGGTTTGACTCCCTTGGCGGAGGGGCTGATGAAGGCAATGGAAGCAATCAAGCGGGAGAAGATGCGTAACCCCGACATAGAACCGCTTGTCGTCATCATCTCCGATTTCTCTCCCAATATTCCTCTGGCTCAGTCGGTTGGCCCTGGACATGCGAGATTCACTCCTGTTCGCGACTTGGTGAAGGCCGCTCGCCTTATTCGAAAAGAGGGTATCCGTCTGGCGGCCATCAACGCGGATGTCACTCAGAAGAACTGGGTCAAGTTCTTGAGGCGCCCCTATCACAAGGCCCTTGAACTGGCAACTCTGCTTCGGATGAGGAAAGAGGGATACCATGATTCAGTGGAGACAATCCTCGGAGTTCCAGAGTTCCGAAAGACCTTCGGTGCCTATCTCATCGCACGAGTTGCGGGAGGACGCTGCTATCTTTCCCAAGAGGTGTTGGCGATGGAATCAGTCATTGGTGAGTTCCTTAAGGCCAGCACCAGTAGGGTCCGAATGTGCGAGGAGGATCTCAAGCAGGTGGAGGCCTATCTTCCGAAGTAGGCGTACTGTTTCCTTCTCGATTACATTATTAACGAGGAACGCATGGTTCCAGTGCGCACACGGCCTGTATTTGTCTGATGGCATAGTGAGCATGGAGTGCCCCGATGGGGTTCAATGAAGCCGCTTTTCATACATCATGACACAAGGCCCGTGCGCACCTCCTTGGAGTGTTTAATGATGCAACCCGGAAAGGTCCCACCGGAGATTCTTCAGAAGCTGGTGTTTACTCATCTTGGAAGACCTGATCCTGACCTCCTTCTCGGTCCAGGAATAGGACAGGATGCTTCAGTCATTAGGATTGGCGAGTCAATCATTATTGCATCGACAGACCCAATCACCGGTTCAATCGAGGATATCGGTTGGCTGGCACTGCACATCAATGCAAATGACATCGCGACTTTCGGGGTCAGGCCTCGTTGGTTCTTGACTTCGATAATGTTGCCCCCGGGTTCTGGGGCGGATGAGGTGGGACGAATTATGGAGCAGATTGACGAGGCTGCATCGGAACTTGACATATCGGTTGCAGGCGGCCATACCGAGATAACCGAAGGTCTCGAGCGCCCCATTATCGCGGGGTTCATGATTGGAATTGTGAAAGATGGTCGCTACATTACTTCTGAGGGGGCAAGACCAGGCGATGCAATACTGATGACAAAGACGGTTGCTATCGAAGGGACCGCAATCATCTGTGCTGAGGGAGGCGACTATCTCAAGAGTCATCTGGGAGAAGAGTTGGTCAATGAGGGGAAGGATTTGAGGTGTCAACTCAGCGTAGTGAAGGATGGTCTTACTGCTTTCTCCACCGGACATCTCACAGCAATGCACGATCCGACCGAAGGTGGCCTGGCCGGAGGTGTTCACGAAATCTGTGATGCTAGCAATGTTGGTTTTGAGATTGTTGAGGAGAATCTGGCTTTCCACAAGTCCACCATCGCGGTATGCGATTTCTTGGAGATAGACCCGCTCCAGCTAATCAGCAGTGGATGCATGATAATGACATGTCCTTCAGACACCGCAGAGACGGTTCTTGAGGCCCTTGATGCCAAGGGTATCCAGGCTGCTGTCATTGGACGAATTGTCCGTGATTCCTCGGAGCGGAATATCAGACGGCCCAGTGGTACTCAGAGGCTCGCACGGCCTGAAACCGATGCTCTCTGGAAGGCTCTCAAGAAAGTCAAGTCTGTATGAACTCACGAACTTGCTCTATCATCTCCTCATCCGTTCCCTCTATGGTTATGGGTGAGAGTGAAATGTTGAGGTTCTTCAAGATGGCATGAACGTCTGTTCCCTCCGGGGCATCAACTTCAATTCCTTTCAGCCAATAGTAGGTCCTCCCATGAGGGTCCTTGCGTTCCACAACCTCGTTCGCGAGCCTCACGCGAGTTGGTCTTGTAGTTTCTATTTCGATGTCATGTCTAAGTTTACAGGGAAAGTTCAGATTGAGAATATCGACTTTCGCCGGAAATCCCTTTTCGAAGATTCGATCTACAATATCTCGAACGATGTCGCATATTCTGTCGTAGTCACGACTGCTTCCTTCGTTGTTGAACCATTCATCAGGTCGCGCCTCAACCGAGACTGCTAATGCGGGATAGCCTTTCAGAGCCGCCTCAAATGCTGCACCGACGGTTCCACTTGTCAGCATGCTCTGGTACCCTACATTTGCTCCCGCGTTGATGCCAGAAATGAAAAGGTCAACGTCTTTGACAAAATAGGAGGCAATGACTACAGAATCCGCAGGGGTGCCGTCGTGGGTGACTCTTCGATAGCCGGCATCTATTCCATGGTCCCTCACCCGAAGCGGCCGGTTCAATGTCAATGCTTTTCCTGTGGCGCTTCTTTGACCATCGGGAACAAC
>SDNO01000149.1 GCA_004524435.1 Candidatus Thorarchaeota archaeon
CGGCATGATGGCCCCCCTCCCATGTTATAGACCCGCCGCCAGAAGTCCGAGTCTTCTGGGACATTAAGACAGTTCACCAGACCTCGCCCTGCCTCCCTGCTGGTGTTGAGTTCGATGCACGTATCTATCGGCTGGTGGAACATGATGGGATCCATGAGACTCATGGGGTCAGGAATCGCGATGTAGGTCTGACGCAATGAAACCCAGTATCTCAGTCCCGATTCAATAACTGCCCGTTCTCCTGCAGTCTTGCATGTCGCATAGAAATCGAAGATACTCGGTTTGAGTGGATCCCCGACTCGTCCCATATGGATTTCTTGAAGTCTGTCGCCTGTCTGGGCTACCGAACCGATGTAGACGAGTTTGACGTGGTCCTGCCCTCCATGTTCATAGATTGCGTCGATGATATACTCGATTGCAGTGGTGTTCACTGCCTCTGAAGTCTCTGGGTCATGATCTGCAGCGGGAGAGATGAACGCCATGGGGCACAGTACCCAGTCAACACCCCTGACCGCCTCCAGCATATCCGAGTATACTGTCGCGTCGCCCCAGACAATCCGAAGCCCTTCTCCTTCAGTGCATCCCCTCCCACCGATGCCATCGATATCGCACTCTTTCTCATAGGGCGCAAAGAGCGTCTTATTCTTCTTAGAGGGTCGGAGCAGAAGCACCACTCGATAGCGGAGCCCTTCATCCTTTCTTCTTCTCGCCCAGAGTTCTTTGAATGCCTCAAATCCCATAGATCCTGATGCACCAAGAAGGAGAACCGTTTCTGTGCTCATGCTCATACCAGTCAACCGTACCCTGAATCGTATTGCACCATATTTCTATGTTGGTGGTCTGGTATTGGTTTACAGGATATCCATAGCTACTCTCCGGAATCAGAACGAAGCAAGGACTCGATGAAGAATTCTATCGAGAACCTGCCCTTTGTCGCTTCGAGGTACCAGGGCCCCTCATACCCCATCTCGGCTATGATTTCCCCAACTGACTTCCCTTCCTCTTTGAGGGCCTTCGCTCGAGCCTGCGCTGTCTTGAGGTAGTCAATTCGCTTCTGAACATGCGCCTCTGGTGTCAGTATTGGTCCTCTATGGCCATCAAAGAGCACCTCAAGGTCCATGCTCTGGATTCGCTCCATAGTCGAAATCATCTGGGAGATATCCTCCTCCGGCATTGCAATATACTTCTTAGAAGGTAGAGGCACTGCATCGGCCGAGAAAAGCCATCCCTGTTCGCGCTCCAGAAAACCTATCATGTTGCTATAGTGACCAGACAGGTCTACTACTTTGAGGACATAATCTCCAACAGATACTTGATCTGGGACAGGCTGAACCTCACGAATCGGTTTCGGTTGTCCCCATACGAATTTGAAGAAATCATCCAACTCCGGCGGGTTTAGGAGTTGGTCAACGGCTGAGGGGTGCGCATAGACCACAGTCTCATCCGGAAGGACGGACAGCCCTCCACAGTGGTCTTCGTGTGGGTGAGTCACGAGCACTCTCTTGATCTCGTGGTCTGACAGATACCCCTCGAGATCATGAGCTGCGTTTGCGCATCCTGCATCTATCAAGACATCTCCTATCTGATATGCGTAGGACCACATGATGGGCTCATCATCCTGTGCTGTAGCTGTCTTGAGACTGATTATCTCATCGTTGAAGGGGACACACTCGAACATCGAATCATGATAGGGTTTAACTGAATTCACTCTTTCGGAAGCAAAGAGAAGAGTTCGTGGCCGAACCACTATCTACTTCTTCTCAGAGCAGGACATTGTCTTGTAGAGCATATCGGAACCACCAAGAAAGAGCAGGTTGACAAGCCATGTGGACGGTCGAGAAATCAAGAATCATCCATGGAATAGGTCGAGGCGACCTAGATTTCCTCAACATAGATGATTCCGGGGAGCTCTGTATCCGGCTCAATGAAGAGGTCATCGCCATACGCGATGTCATCGAGAGGGCGTTTCAGGATGACAGTCTGGAAGGCAGTTCCGAGACCTCTCTTCAGATACAGATTCCACAGCTCTTGTCTGCTCAAATCGAGAAACTCGAAAGAGTCTTTGTGTTTCAGATGAAAGAATCAGGGTATAGCGGGAGATACCTCCCACTCTATCCATTGAAGGCGAACCATAGGGTAGGTTTCTTGGAAAACGTCTTAGAATCCCATCCTGTCTATGGGTTAGAAATCGGGTCAAAGGCGGAGTTGGTCCTTGCAAGGCGGGTACTGGAAGAGTTCCAATCGAGAACGGTTGTATGCAATGGTGCAAAGGACGACGAATACTTCCGGTTGGCCAGAAGTCTGAGCGCACAGGACAACAGAGTCCTGATTTCTCTCGAGAGCGTGCCGGAGGTAGTACATGCTCTTGATTTCTTTGGACCCGGAGACATACAGTTTGCTTTCCGTGTCAAACCATACATGTCCTCCGGCGGGCACTGGCGACATTCGGGAGGGCGAAACGCCAAGTTTGGGCTTGCTGTGCATGAGCTGATTGAGGCCGCCGACATCTTCAAGGATAGTGTTCTTAGAGATGACTTAGTTGGGGTACACGGACACCTGGGCTCTCAGCTTGTTGATCTAGATGTGGGCGTGGCGGACTATGGGCGGTATCTGACCCGTATCTTCTTTCTGCTGAAGAAGCAAGGATTTCCTAATCTGACGACGATTGATGTTGGTGGTGGCATACCTGTTGACTATAGATGCGAGTTCAATGGAGATGCTATCACGGCCTTTGCAGGAAGTCTTCTGGATGGCATTCAAGAGGTGTGCCGCGAAGAGGGCGCAACAGACCATCCTACAATTATGACAGAATCTGGCCGAATAGTGGGTGCAAAGGCAACTCTGATTCTTGTGCGCGCTCTGTACACCAAATCAGTATTCCCTGACATCAATCCAACTGATTCCACATTTGTCTCCTTACAGCGTGAGATGGAATCGATAGGGGATGCCGAACGCCTAGAAACCATGTGGGAGGAATTCAAGCATCCCCCTAGATCAGCTGTGAACTTGGAAGCCATTGAAAAGCATGAACAGAGAGTGTTTCTCTTCAAGTCAATCCTAAGAAGAAGGCTTCTACAGGAAGAACTGGAGGTGACTTCTGCCCTACGTGAGTGGCTCTTTGAACCTGACTATATCGTCGTGGGCAATTTCAGTGTCTTCAAGAGTGTGCCCGACCATGTTCTCGTTGGTCAACATTTTCCTGTCATACCGATCTCAGGTCATGAGAAACAACCCCAGACTACAGTCCGGCTTGCTGACATCACTTGCGACAGCGACGGCGAGATTTCCCCTTTCGTAATGAGACAGAGTGAAGAGGATGTGCTTTTCACTCGGGATTGGAGACCTCTCACTTCGGTAAAGAGATTCACCACAAGAGGAATACCGGTTTCGGACCCCCATGATGTGGATTATTTCCTCATTGCTCTGACCGGCGCCTATCAGGATGCGCTCGATGTGGGGCCCTATCTCTTTCGTGACTTGCCCAGGATTGAGCTCACTCTCGGGAGTGACGGTATCTTCACACTGGATTGGATACAAAAATCGGCGCAAGTATCGGGGATGGATGACTCCTATTTCCGTTCCTAGTCATCTCGGGATTCTAAAACACTCTTCTGATGTCTTCTCTACTAGGCCCTCGTCTATCAATGCCGCCAGCCCCTTCCTGAGGTCATCTAGGTTTCTCAAGTCACAGTCGACGTTATCAGCCAGTTCTTGAATGGTGAGCGGATGGGACTCACTGAGAATGCGCACAACCGCTCCGCGAAGCTGTCGTGATGAGCCTTCGTACTGCGTCTGCTGTGAAACGGCCCTGACTCCCGTCGCCGCAGAGGTCAAGACATCTGATCCGTAGTCCATAAGCGCATTGTGCCAGTCACGAGACCTGCCTCTCAATAGCAACCTTTCGCCCACCTCCTGAAGTTCAGACTTGGTCATACACTCGTCTGCAAAACCTGATGCAATGAAGACTCGACGGATGTTTGTGTCAATCGTGGCAATGTCCTTGTTGAAGGCGAATATGAGAATTGACCGTGAGGTGTAGGGGCCAATCCCCTTCAGTTCTTCGAGTTCCTCTACTTCTTCGGGAAACCCGCCTCTCTCTATTATTGCTCTTGCCGCATCTCTAAGCCATAGCGCTCTTCTGTTGTATCCAAGTCCGCTCCAGAGCTGCAGGACCGACTTGATGTCAGCATCTCCAAGAGATTCCAGGGTGGGAAACACATCGATGAACTCAAGGAACTTGGGAATGACTCGGCATACCTGTGTCTGTTGCAGCATCATCTCCGAGACCAGTACGTTGTAGGGGCTTGTATCCCTACGCCACGGTAGGTCTCTGGCATTTTCCTCCCACCATTCCATGATCTCGTCCTGAAAGGCACGTATCTTGTCGGGGTGGAAATTCTTCATGGTGTATTCACGCTAAGTCCAGTTCATCACTCTAAGAGCAAGAGGTCTCGTGGGCATCATGATATATTCATTAGCAAATGGGCGTGAAGGGGCGAGGGTCGGAGTCTGATTCAGGGCTGTCTGGTCTAGAAGAGCACATCCTTGCTCATCCTCACCCTGCCGTTTTCGATAGGGACTCCCTCTTCTTCCACGAGCTTTCGCCTTCTTGCGGCTGCTCGTTTCTCTCCACCGAATCCACCGTCGGCTTTGACAACGCGATGACAAGGAACGGGTTGAGGATGGAGCGGGTTCTTGTGCAGCGTGTTGGCCACTGCACGATAGGCCTTGGGTCTGCCTATCATCTTGGCAATCCGACCGTAAGTACTCACTTTCCCCCGCGGTATCTTCGCTGTGGCGACAAGCACATCTTTCTCGAAATCACTCCAGCCCTTGAGAGCATGTCTGATTTCCTTCTCAACACGAAGTTTCTCTGTGTCTCTCATAGTCTTGGACATCCAGCAACACAGATATAGTCACTTTGGATTACGCCATCGCTCGGTCACACCGAGATGTCATCCTTGCCTCTCCCCCTCTTTGTGGTCACGCTCCAAGGATTGGCCCCAGACAGCTCCCATGATGTTGAACTCCATATGCACTATGATTGGTGCCAAGAGGCTCGCAGTAGATGCAAGGGATACGGCGGCACTAACACCAAGGATGAACGCACCTATGACCATGATCGACACGCTTTGACCCATAATCTTCGCTGGCATCGCGTGAACCAGTGCGAAGAGAGCTGCGCTAATAATCCCACCTGCCGTTATCATTAGGCCAGAGGCGGAAGTAGCGAGAAGGATTGTGTTGTCCACGAGCTGCTGA
>SDNO01000024.1 GCA_004524435.1 Candidatus Thorarchaeota archaeon
TATAGTGGATGCAGGGGACCGGGTCATCTCTCGAACCACCCGACGTATAAGGGTGGGTAATGATGATGCTCGCAAGCAGGAGAGTGTGCGCAAGCCGATGACGCTTGTGATCGATGTTGAGGATGTGGCATTCCATTCTTTCACGAATCGTGTGAGACTCAAGGGGACTATTATTGAGGGGCCTAGCGACCTGGTCAGTACTGGCTCCTATCACACGTTCAACATAGAAACGGGAGATCGGCTGACTATCATAAAGGAACACTGGTCGAACTTCCAGCTGAAGCGGATAAAAGAAGCTGAAGAGGCTCGAACAAGCCCTGTGGCTTTATTGGTCACTATCGAGGACGAAAATGCAGTTCTCTTTCTTCTTGCTGATTACGGTATACGAGAGGCAGTCAGTATTAAGTCAAGCATATCCCGAAAGAGGGGCGACCAGAAATCATACGATGCAACCATGCGTGAGTTCTTCGGGGATGTTGCCCTAGCTGTTCGTTCTCAATTGGAGCAGAATAATATTGGGGTGCTAATAATCGCTGGCCCTGGCTTTGTGAAGGACCACTTCAGAGATTATCTAGAGTCTGCTTCCATAGCCGACATGCCCCAAGTGGTGGTAGAGAGTGCCAATACGGTAGGCATGCCTGCTGCAAAGGAGATTCTGTACCGTGGCGTTGTGTCCAAGGTGGCCGAGGAGATCAAACTTGAGAAGGAAACACAACTTGTGGAAAAGGTCTTGGAACACATTGCCAAGGGCGATGGACTTGCTACATATGGGGACAAAGAAGTCGCTCGAGCAGTCCAGTTTGGAGCAGTAGAGGAACTTCTAGTGACTGACAAACGTCTCCGTGGAAGCGACGAGAAGCAGAGACGTTGGATTGACAAACTCATTCGTGGCACCGAGAAGACCAGGGGCGGAGTCAACATAATCTCAACTGAACATCCCGCGGGCGATCAACTCCAGAACCTAGGGGGCCTAGCTGCCGTTTTGCGCTTCAGAATCGGACAATAGTCAGAGCGGGTCGAACTCAACTTGGAGCCGATCCCAAGATGGATACTCAGTCGCAATTCCCAGTTGCCATTGGCCTGAGAAACGATGCTTGATGTCTTCCGCTATTTCTTCCAATATCCAAGGTGCAATCTCAATTCGCATTCGTTGCCTATCCACATTCAATAGATCATCTGGTATCTCGTAGTATTGGGATAGCATGTCGGCAGCGCGTTCTAGTTCTCTCTGGTCAATATTTTGTAGTTGTGGGCGGAGCACGCCTAATACAAGAAGCGGCTCATCATCGACATCCACTTCTAGTTCTCTCTTTGTCCGCTCAAGTCGCCGTTTCAGTCTATTCCGCATCTGGACGGAGTCCTTGAAGCTGGCAGAGCAATAGTGTACAGTGAGATTTGTCAATTCTCCTGATGCCCACTCAAGAATCTGATTGGCAAGACTCTGGCTCCCCGCAATAGACGAGTTTCCCAAGCTTGTCAAGCGCATCCCCAATGACACTAGTCGCCCAAAATTGCTCTCGCTAGCCTCCAACTCATTCAAATTCAGGAAACCCGCACCAATCTCTTCGGCCCGGACTGCCGTTTCTCTCAGCTGGGTTTCTTGGCCGGGGATGACAGGCAATTCTAGACCAGTTTCCAAACCAATATCTATTGACTCTTCTACTCCTTTCCAGTTCTTATCTTGTGGGTGAAATCGTATCTCATCCAAACCCTTCTCCTGTAGTAGAAGCAGGGTTTCCCTGTCGACGTCTGCCATGGAGGTGTAGAGGTGGAGGTGGAAATCCTCCCCGTAGTAGTCCTTAAGGCGTTCTATGTATCGAAGCGTTCTCTTCAGTTGACACAGAGGGTCGCCGCCGCTGAGGCCAGCCCCCTCGGCCCCTATAGCCTCCGCCTCGGCTATGACATCTGCAAAGTCCTTCACTGGCATCTCGTCGGCAAACACAACATCCCTCCCTCCCTTTTCTGCAGATAACGGGCAATAGAAGCAGGAACTCTCACAGAGTCCCGTGACAAAGAGCACCATCTTCTTGCCTTCGCCGCAGAGTCGGCAACCAATGGGCAAATCACCTACAATCAACGAACCTGCCTGTAGTCCTGTCACCTTGCGCTTCACTTCTAAGACACACTCATGTTCTTTTGTCAACAGTCCTTCTAAGAGCGGGGTCTCTATCAATGAGGTGCTTAGCCTCTGCCTCATATGTAGAGTCTTCGGGTACCTGATGGGTCAGGTATACGCCAGTCCTTCCAACAGAGTCTCTTCTGGTAAGAACACGGACCCGTTCTTTCGCAATCTCTATACTCACATTCAGTTCTCGTGCCGTTCTCGCCTCATAACCTACAACACCCCTCTCGATGTGTCCATCCTCTGTGGGTATAATCAATATGAGTCTCTTGTCAACCCCAGGTACTCGGGCCCCCTCTCTAACCTGTTCTAGGTCGATGGTTCCTCCCCATTCATAGAACTCTCTCTCTCTGGACATCATCCTGAACATAGGGAATGTTATGGTTGTACGATAATCAAGATACAGGTGCCCCTTCAACACCGATGACGGTGTGGCTTGGACCAACTCTCTACGTATTCCTTTTCCCACCAGCAGCTCTATTCGGTAACTAGGAATCCGATCTGGGATGAGTAGGTCTATGTCCGATCTCTCAGTGACATCGCCCCTTGCCACCGAACCATAGACGAGACACCTTATACCTCCCTCCTCCAATCTGAGCATTCTATCTTCTGCAGCATCACGAAAGTCTCTGAAGACTTGCCAGTGCTGGTCATCATAGACTATCCTCCGCGTTCCATGCAGTATCTCCGGCTTCTTCGCCATTGGTCAGGTTTCACCTCTAAGATCTTGAAGCATACTACAGACCTTACACAGTTTCCCCGTGGTCAGCTCTCCACACCTCAGGCATGTACCCGCTGTGTCATCACTTGCCTCTCCACGAAACGCATCAGATATCGCTTCGCCAGAATGCAGTATTGCCAGAAGTGTACCCGGCCGTTTGTATTCCATCTCATTGAGGAACTCTCGAATATCGTTCCGATAAGCCTCGGACGCATAGGGACAGGGAACATCATGATAGGGCAGCTTCAAGAAATGAGTGTAAGCAACTATGTCTCTCTCTGACAGCTGGATCAGGGGTTTTATTCTAGGCACAAACCCCTCAACAGTTTCCTCTCTTGGTGTGTTGGTCCTTCCCATCCGTCTAGTATCCCCTCGAAGGATGTTCATGACTATGGTCTGTGCCTCATCATCCAGAATGTGTCCCGTCGCCAAGACATCACCCTTGAGCTCTCTAGCGGCTTCATTCAAAGCTCGTCGTCGGAACACCCCACAATAGGAGCATGCGCCGGGTGATTCGGCTGCACGTTTTGTCATCATCTCGTCGAGGGACATACCGAAATATTGAGAAAATGTACGTACTATCAAGTCATGTCCCAGCGAGTCTGCCAGTTTCTTGGCAGCTTCTCGTGCTCTGTCTCTGTATCCTTCGATTCCCTCATCTATGAGTAAAGGAATTATCTCAGACCTCGAAAAACCACTCTCTATTCTTGTCAGAACATCTAAGAGAACTGCGCTGTCTTTTCCGCCTGAGATTGCGACAACTATACGGTCGTCTTCTTTGAGTAACGCGTACCGGTTGATTGTTTTTCTCACTCTGTCTTGGGTGGTTTTTACCAAGCAGGAAACGCACAGTCTCTCATTCGTGTAGCGTCTCAAGTAGACTGCTGGTTCTCCACATTTCGAGCATTTCATGCTCATATCCAATACTTCCGAGCCAGACTGTGACTGAATTGCTGTTAAGGCTACTCATGGACCTATTCTTCTTCCGATGATTCATGTTCCAGTATTCTCAGTCTTCTTGTCATCAACGCCTCTTTTGAGGTACGAAAATGGGCTGCATGGATGACTGCATCTGTTGTCTGATACCAATCAACCGGAGAGATCTGCTCATGAAGGTCTCTGAGGGACTCAGATAATCTCTCCACGCGAGCTAGACACTCGACTCTATCTTCCGACAGTTTTTTCTCTTCGAAGAATATCAAAAGGTGTCCTTTCAGAGCCTCCCAGTCGATCCTCTCATTCATTTGCAGTATCAAGCGAATCTTATCAAGAGGCTCCTTCCATGACTGGGGAATGAACATGGTCAGGTAGTCGGTCAGTGTTTTTCGACAGCGCTCAATCGTATCGTTGGAGGTCTGCATTTCTCGTGATAACATCTGTACATCGAGGTAGTGTACCGTTTCTTCCCTTTTCAGGTCCGATTTTCTTCTGTTTGCTGCTAGAATAGCCCTTTGCCAAACCAGAAACTCAGGACAATGCTGAGAATCACTATCAGCAGTGAGGCAATCCGAAGCGGCCACATCACCATTCTGATCTTCTTCTCATCATCGGTCAATAGGTTCAGGCCATTAGACAGCAGCCTCTCTCCATCCAGAAAGGGAATTGGCAGGAGATTGAACAGTGCAACCGAGAACTGGATTATGAACGACCAAGTCAGCACTTGCTGTACGTGGAATGCAAAGAGTGGACCTCCTAGAATCCATTCCCAGCCGGGCTTGGGCTCCCAGTAGTCTGCTCCGTAGACTCCGATGTAACCCATCGAACTGTTTCCCTCGCTTGCAGCGAGTATGATCGTTTCAGTACCTTCCAATGTATGAATGGTGAGCTGAGAGCCAGCGGGGGCATCTATCATGAACTGCGAAACCTCTGCCCACCTATCAATGTCCGTATCGTTCAGTCCAACAATCACATCGCCCACCTCTAGTGCCTGTGCAGCAGGCGAACCCGGCACGATATCATAGACATAAGCTCCATTGGGTGGATTGAATCCCAAAGACATCATGGCAGGAAAGTTTGCAATCATGAGGAGTACGACAAATGCCCAGATGAGATTGGAGAACGATCCTGCAGCAAGCATTCGCATCCTATCCTTGGAGGATGCCTCGTTTTCGAACACCTCCTCATCAGGCTCCACAAAGGCTCCGAACAGTACAAAGAATGCCATCAGACCTGAACTCTTGATGGGAATATTATCTCTCGATGATGCAAGACCGTGGGCAAATTCATGTACAATCAAAGTGAACGCCAGGGCGATCATCAGATAGACCAAGGGCAGTCCGGTAATAGTAATCCCGGGGATTATCGGGACCACTCCGCCTGCCGACTGAGGTTGAATAAAGAATCTCAGAAGATTATCTGCAAACATGACGAATCCTGCAATCATACCTCCGAATCCGACAACGACTCCCAAGTTGAAGAACCATCGTGGTATCTTCTTACCCAATCGAGTCAGAAATGAATTGAGGCGTTCTGTTTTGAGCATGATGAAGAAAGGCGTTCCCGCTTCGATACCTCTCTCACTGAGCCGTTCTTGTCCAATGATCTGTGCAATCACGTAGACGAGGAGATAGACTCCCGCCAGAATACCGAGTAAGTAGATTGGGTCCATGCATATCCATCCAATGGCAATGGGTCTTGGAGGTGCCACACTCTGGACTTGTTATAATGATTATGCCATGGATAGAAACTCCCGAATGCTTTCTTCTCGCATTCAATGCAGCTCGACCGCAAGCCTCATAAAGTGAATCGGAGTCGCTAGCTTCAGCGTCCCATCTAGTGGGGCCCATACATCCTAAGGAAGTTGACCAATAGTTGCCATTCAAGCTTGTCCTATCAGACCCCGAAACAGGTACGGCAATACAGTACGAACTAGATGATGCTAAGACCAATGCATTAGTTGGCAAGCAGGTTGGCGAGATTGTGGAGGGCGATCTAGTCGGCCTTCCAGGATACAAGCTGAAGATAACAGGCGGCAGTGATACCTCTGGTTTTCCAATCCGTCCGGATGTTCATGGCAGTGGAAAGCGAAAAGTGCTCATCCGCGGCCGTCCGGGTCTAAGACCTACTCGAAGGGGAATAGCAAGGCGAAGAACCGTGAGAGGCCGTGAGCTCACAGCCGATCTCTCCCAAATCAATGTCCGGATTGAAGAGAAGGGCAGCACACCCCTCGAAGAACTCGTCATGAAGGCTGCATAGTCATATCTGCAGAATATAGCAGTGAATGCTCCATAGGCCGACCATAGACTTCTTATGTAGTCCTTTTCACTTTCGCTCGCAACAAACAAGGGACAGTTGGAAGTGAAGACTAGGTGAGCCCCAAGTACGAAGGACAATCAGAAGTGAGCATCGGTGCACTAGGCCATGTTGACCATGGCAAGACGACACTCGTGGAATACCTGACCGGCGAGTGGACTGACCGGCATTCAGACGAAGTCAAGAGAGGTATATCAATTCGCCTTGGATATGCAGCAACGACCCTGATGAAATGCACAGAGTGTCCGGAACCACAAGCCTATACGACTTCTCACCTCTTGAAAGACGGCAAATGCCCCCACTGTGGTGGATCGGTAGAAACTCTAAGAGAGATATCATTTGTAGATAGCCCCGGCCACGAGTCCCTTATGGCCACCTGTCTCAGTGGTGCCAGCCTGATGGATGGCGCTATTCTTGTAATAGCAGCTAACGAGCCCTGTCCTATGCCTCAGACATCGGAGCATCTGCAAGCTCTTCAGATTGTGGGCGTTGAGAGGATAATCATTGTACAGAACAAGATTGAACTGGTATCTCGTGAACACGCCGAGAAACACTACAAACAGATCAAGAATTTTGTGAAGGGAACAACTGCAGAGAATGCCCCAATCATACCCGTATCTGCGATATTTGGGGCGAATGTGGACCTATTAATCCAGAAGATTGAGGAGCTCATACCTACCCCCGAACGAGCTCCAGATGCCCCTCCGAAGATGTTCATTGCTCGTTCGTTTGATATCAATCGACCAGGCACTACCCCCCAAGGCCTCAAAGGTGGTGTTGTTGGAGGCTCTATCGTCCAGGGCCGACTGAAAGTTGGTGACGAGATTGAGATTGCCCCTGGCTCAAGGGTGGATAAGGAGTACGTGCCGATAAAGGCCAAGGTAAGAAGCCTACTCTCAGGCAGTGGGAACCAACTGGAAGAGGCGTATCCGGGCGGACTGATTGGTGTGGGCACCGGTCTAGATCCCGCATCGACTCGAGCTGACCGTCTTGTTGGAAATGTCTTGGGCAAGGAGGGAAAGCTGCCCAGTTCCGTTGACAAGATTATGCTACTGCCTGAACTCATGGGGCGAGTGGTGGGCATGGAATCACAGAAAGAAGTGGAAAACCTTCGACTCAATGAGCCCCTCATGCTCGTTGTGGGTACGGCTGCAACGGTGGGGGTCATTACTCGACTACACGGGGATAAGATCGAGTTGTCCTTGAAGAGGCCTGTATGCGTTGAAGAGGGACAGCGTATAGCAATTGGGCGGCGCGTCGAGAACAAGTGGCGCCTCATAGGGCATGCAGTTGTCTGAAACGGTTGTGCAACCGAATTGCCAATACAGGTCGTTCTTGACACCAATTTCCTATTAGTACCTACACAGTTCCCAATTGATGTATTTGCCGAAACAGAGGAAGTACTGGAAAAACGGCCGAGATTTGTCATCTTGGACTCCGTTGTCGCAGAGATTAACGCCCGTCTCAATGCCCCAAGAAGTCTAATGGAGAATAAGCAGTTCACTGTGGCGAAGGCCCTTCTAGAGAGATGTGAAATCGTTGAAGTTGAGGAGAATCTGCGAAGCTTGCCAGTAGATCTTCAAATCTTGGAGTATGCGACTCTCCAAGAGGCTGTGATTGCCACCAATGATCGAATTCTCAGAAAGAAAGCAAGGAGCCGTGGTATCCCTGTCCTATTGGTCAGAGGGAAGAAACGGTTAACACTGGAAGGCTCGATAATTTGAGACGATGTCACAATCTTTTTATGTTCACTGGAGCGAATCACCGCTGAGCCGTCGGGTCAAGACCAACGGATAAAACCGAGGTCTCATTGTTCTAGAAATTGTCCTGTCAGGCAAAGAGAATCTGCTTGAAAGAAGCAGGAGGTCCTACCAATTTACTCAATCGTCACAGTAAGGGATATTGTCAGAATACCCCCGTCACAATTCGGCCAGCCCCTTGAAGAGGCTGCAATGATACATCTTAGAAAGAACCACGAAAATGTCTTGGACAGAGACATAGGTCTGATGATTGCTGTTATCGACATTGACGAGATTGGCCAAGGCCGTCTTATGCCGGGCGATGGGGCAACATATCATAGTGTTACGTACCAAGTCTTGGTGTTCAAACCAACTCGGGGCGAACTGGTGGAAGGAAATGTTGTGGAGATCATGGACTTCGGAGCTTTCATCAGAATGGGTCCCCTAGACGGACTATGTCATGTGAGTCAGATATGTGATGACTTCATAACTCAAGACCCGAAAGGGAATGCCCTTCTTGGAAAGGAAACAGGACGAACCCTGAGGCAGGATGACCTGGTCCGTGCTAGGATAACGTCAATCAGTTTTGAGTCAGGAAATCGGTCTGGTAAGCTGGGCCTTACCATGCGTCAACCCTTCTTAGGAAAGATTGGTCCTGATGCTTCTTGGGTGGAGAACGACGTCAAAGCCGCCCGTGGCGAGGCTAAGGACGAGAAGAAGAAAAAGAAGAAGTAATCTGGAGGAAGAAAGTTGGCACGTCTAAAAGCCTGTCGTCAATGTCACTATCTGACAAGTGAGAATATCTGTCCTAATTGTAAGAGCACAAATCTCTCTACATCATATACAGGGATTGTTGTTATTCTCCCTCCACGGAATTCTGATGAAGACCCACAAGACACGTCCTACATCGCAGATCGGCTGGGTATCAGTAAACCCGGCAAGTATGCTCTAAAGGTACGTTGAAGCGCATGTTTACTGTGAAAGCTTTATTAGCCAACCACAGGTCGGTTGGCTGACTTGGCCATCAAGTCCACTTCAGATATACAGAGTGATGTCAATGGAGCTAGAAATCCTTCAGGAAAAGGAGAACAAACCTCTCGGGAGAAGGGAACTAAGGTTCAGGATTGAACATATCGAGGATACCACTCCGAGTAGGAGCGATGTTCGTTCCAAACTTGCTGCGCAGTATGATGCAGAAGCATCCACTGTGATTATCAAGAAAATGGAAACCCGCTTCGGGATCGGCATCACAGAGGGTACAGCCAGAATCTACTCAGACCTCAATCAGATGGAACAGGTCGAAAGAGACTACATGGTGGCAAGGCATGAAAACAAGAAGGAGGCCTAAGTATGGCTGAAACTCACAAGAAGTACAAAGTTGACAAGAATGGCAATGTATCTGTCGAGAAGAGACAATGCCCTCGATGTGAAAAGGGCACCTACATGGCCGAACACTTCGATAGATTCGCCTGTGGCCGTTGCGGATACACCGAGTTCAAACGCAAGGACAAGAGCTAGTTTTCACGATTGCGGTCATTCTAGGCCAGTAGCAAAGCAACTACTCTGCCACTATTGCCATTATCCATCTAATGAAGAATAGGACTCCAACCACCAGAGTGAGCATCATGTCTATCATGAATATCCCTGGAAGGACTGGTTCCACTATCGCAGACACAATGAGTGCCACTGGAAAACTGATGATATAGGGCAGAGTCGCAATAGTCAATGATATCTCCTCACTCGACACCATTGCATTCACTAGTGTGACAATCCACACCGAGTAGATTGCCACAAGTATACCCACTTCAACAATCATTGATTCTCCTTCCCAGACTTTGATTCCCAGTGTCGCCTCTTCAATACTCCGTCGTGCTGAAGGCTTTTGTTCTCATCTCATGACAGTATGCTTCCTTCTTAGCTTTCCCTTCGAGCACCAGTTCGCAATGCTTAAAACCGTGTCAGATTCATCCTAGCCTACGCGGCTCATGAACTAGTCTGATTGGGTCTGCCGCTGGACAAGCACAGCCAAAATAGCGGGTTGGGGAAGCCTGGCCTATCCCGCGGGGCTCATAAGCGCGGAAACGCGTCGAGTTCCGTGATGGGGACACCCCGAGATCGGTCGTTCAAATCGACCACCCGCTACCATTCCTTCTATGCTCTAGATAGTTTCTCATGACTGGCATCACTTGGTGTCCTCTCTGGCACCATAGTTACCGCAAAAACAGACCTGCAAGTACTCAATTCATCGCATAGACAGCGTCTGGAAAAACGTATTGACTGCAGAGCAGATAGTCCCAGTCAACCTCTTCCGACTCGAAATCGGATAGCCCTCGACATCGACCAATCCATCTCCAGCACGGCATTCCGCTCACCAACTCCAGCTGGTATAGGTTGGCCTTGATCGAACTGTATCTGACTTCCAGTAGAGTGCCCTCCGGCAAGTCGCTGAACTCCGCTACATCGAGTAGTATCCTACCATTCTCCTCCGGCCCCGCTTGCGAAAGATAGTACCGTGATTCCTTTCCTGTATCTGGTTCCAGCACAACCACTGCTACGTGAGGCCTTGAGATGGGGTCCCAATATCGAGGGATGCTCGGTCTACGGACTAAGATGCAGTTCTTGATTGACTCCATACCGGCCGTGGCCTCTACTTGCACATTCAACCTCTCAGAGATGAGCTGCCAAACCACGCATATAAGGTGGAGTCGTATCATCGTAGTACACAGAATCGCCCTTAGAAGCCTGCTGCGGTCGTTCTCTATGACCCATTCTAGATGACTTCAGCTTTCCACCGCTCACCACAAACAATGGCGACAGGACTGCCCACTGTGAATCTTAACAAACGGACAGACAGAGTTCTTCTAGTCTTCCTCTTCTGGAGGTAAGCCAATCACTAGAGGTCTTCCTTCGAATATAGATTGAACGACCTTCTTCCTTGCACTGGCAAGCAGTCTCCAGATGGTGCCCCGTGATACCCCCATTGAGTATCCTGCCTGCTCCTGATACAGCCCGTCTAGATCAACGAGCCTGAGTGCTTCGGCTTCTGCAAGATTCAGATGAATTGGTTCCTCATTGCCTTCAGGTCTTGGAATCATTCGCTCTACGGCTGGTTTCTTATCGATGGTCGGCTGAATGGGAAACCGTCCTCTTGCACCTCTTCTTCTTCTATGCATTCGTAATCATCAGCATCTAGGCTCTACACATTTAAGATATTATCCTTTCAGGTTACAAACAGTAACTCTTATATTCGTAATTATGCACAGTAAACGTAGTTGTGCATGTGCACAAAATAAGATGGTGAACAAATCATGTATGTATATGGCAGAGGCGGCGGCTGGGGACGCGGACGCGGCGGCGGTCGAGGCATGTGGCCCGGGAATGGCCCATTTAGTCATCTTCCACCGTGGCAGCGGCCTGGCTGGCTCTATGGTCCTGGATCTTGCTGGACCATGGGATACTGGGATAATGTGCCACAACCAGCAGCTGTACCTTCGACTGTACCAACCCCGCAAGTAGATAATGTGGAAACCCTGAGGCAACAGAAAGAGTTCCTAGAGAACCAGCTCAAGGGACTACAGGATACTATTGAGCGGATATCAAAACGTCTTGACGACCTAAGCGAACAATAGATGATAGAGCGGGTGCATACCCCCTCTATCCCTACTTTTCTATCTTCTTCACTATTTCTTGGTGAGCCTCTCTCAGGATACCAGTTATTTCATGATTGGGTGCATGTTCCGGCATCGTCTGTAGTGCAACCATTGACCGTGTCATGATGGGATTGAACGGTATTCTGGCAATCACATCCACACCGTTCTGCCTACAGAACTTCTCTATCTTCTTGGTATTCTCCATGCTGAGGTCGTACTTGTTGATTATCACAAGACCTGGAACATTGAATCTCTGAAGGAGTTCAATGACACGGTTCATATCATGGATGCCGGAGAGAGTTGGTTCTGTGACGATCACACTGAGTTGGATACCTGTAACTGTGGCAATGACGGGGCACCCAATGCCCGGTGAACCGTCAATGAGGACCATATTGCTCTTGTTCCGCTCAGCAAGACTCACTCCTAGATTCCTGACCTCTGTCACAAGCTTCCCGGAGTTCCCCTCGCCTGCCAATAGCCGTGCATGAGCCATTGGTCCAAACCTAGTCTCGGACTCATAGAGATAACCCGACACCCTATCCCGCATCGAGATTGCTTTCTCAGGGCATATGAGTTTACAGACCCCGCAGCCCTCACACGCAATAGGATCTATCTCGGGCGGGTGTGCTGCTCCGAATCGGCACTTATCCTCACAGAGCCCACATTCAATGCATATCTCGGGGTCAATCTCGGCAACCTTAGAGCTGCTAAAGTCACTCTTTCGTTTCACATCTGGTTTCAGAAGAATATGCAGGTCCGGGGCATCGACATCACAATCGGCCATGACTGTATCCTCTGAGAGGGCGATGAGGGCAGCCGCAACAGTAGTCTTCCCTGTTCCACCTTTTCCGCTTATGACTGCTATTTCACTCACCACTATTGACTACCTCCTCTATGACTCCATAGAGATCTCTGAAACGCTCCTTCCACTCTGGCATATCTTCAACAAAGGGTGTTCCCACAGAGTACAGCTCCGCAATCCTCCGATCAAAGGGAATCTCCATAACAATGGGAATATCTCGTTCTTCGCAGAATTTCCGTTCCGAGCCGTCACCAATTCCTGCTCTATTCACTACAACTCCATGGGGAATGCCTAATTCCTTGACTACGTTTACTGCCATCTCCAGATCATGGAGCCCGAAGGGGGTGGGTTCGGTGACCAGAAGTAGATAATCCGATTCTTGCATAGTCTCTATGACTGGACATGCTGTCCCTGGAGGAGCATCAATGATGTTGACCTCATCATGCTTCATACGGCTCTTGACGGCCTTAATCACAGAGGTCGCAATCGGTTCGCCGATATTCAACTCACCAAAGACCAATGAAATGCCATTTGCCTCACCGGTGAAGAGGGTACCAACTTTCCTTGGCTGCTCCTCTATTGCATCTTCAGGACATATGATGGAACAGCCTCCGCAAGAATGGCACATCTCAGGGTATACAAGGACCCTGTCCTTCCCCACAAATAATGCGTTGAACTGACAGAACTCGGCACACTTACCACATAAGGTGCATTTGTCTTGGTCGATATGGGGGGTGGGCATTTCCACTGATTGAGCGTCCAATTCTCCAAGTCTAAGAAGTGTGTGTGCATTAGGCTCTTCTACATCACAATCGAACAGCTTGGCTCCGTCCAGCGACAGAGCTAGATTGACGGCAACAGTGGTCTTTCCTGTGCCTCCCTTTCCAGAGGCTACTGTGATAATCACACTGATTGACTCCCTATCCTTCCTTTACTTATGGTGTGCATCTTGGCATCCATCAGTGAGTTCTTGCAGGTCTTGCTGCTTGAAGCTCTCCATGACCTTATCTGCATCCGGGCTATTGGCTCTAAGAACTGCCACGTTTTGCGTCTGGAAACTACGCAACCCCCGAGGTCCCATTCCTTTCACGATAATCACACTGGGACTATAGCGCATGATGTTGTTGTGTGCATGCCCCCTACCCCCAGCATGCTCTCCCTGGTTTGGGTTCACTTCTTTGCTGGTGATGTTGCCATCATGATCAATCTCAAAGACGGCAAAGAAGGGGGCTCTCCCGAAGTGGTCCGCCACAACCTTCCCAGCCTGATCTTCTGTCGGAATCACTATTCTTCTCTTCATTCTACATATTTCTCCTTCCTCTTCCTTGGCCACGACCTCCGCCCATTCCACGTCCTCGTCCCATGCCCATCCCTCGATGTGCAGGACCTGGTGTTGAAATCTGTTGGAGTTGGCCTTGCTTCATCTTCTGTACTGCCTCACGAACGGTGCCCACAGCACCTGTCATGATCTTGATGCCCGCACTCTGAAGAGCTGGGTGAGCATTAGGACCAACACTACCCGTGATGACAGCCTCGACATTGGTTGATGCCACGGTCTGGGCGGCACGTATTCCTGCCCCACCAGATGCCATTGCTGCATCATTCTCAATCGCATTATGCTGCATAGTGTCGGTGTCAACGATTATAAAATAGGCACATCGCCCAAACCTCGGATCTATTGGGGAGTCCATATCGGGTCCACTTGATGTTACGCATACTTTCATCTGTACACATCCAAATTGTTACGAATTATGATTCATATCTTGATTCATAAAAAGTCATCGGCTGAGGCAGCATTTCGCTACTAATAGGTGAGCTTTATTTCATAATGCACACCTTACATTTCTTGTGAGATGAAAGAAGATGGGATTTAGTGTCGGTGTTGTGGGAAAACCCTCCTGTGGGAAGACTTCCTTCACAAATGCAGCCTGCATGACTGATTTCAAAGTAGGCAGCTATCCGTTTACCACCATAGACGCGAATGTTGGAGTCACCCATGTCAGAGCCAAATGTGCCTGTCTAGATTTCGATGTGGAGGACAACCCGCAGAACTCAATATGCATCGACGGAATCCGCCTGATTCCGGTGAAACTGATAGATGTTGCCGGTCTCGTCCCGGGTGCTCACGAGGGAAGAGGGATGGGTAACAAGTTCTTGGACGATCTACGCCAGGCCGATGTTCTCATCCATATTGTGGACTCCAGCGGCACCCTTGATTCAGAGGGACAGGAAGTTGCTGCAGGTACTCATGATCCTGTGGAAGATGTCCGCTGGCTCGAACAGGAACTGACAGAATGGATTCTTGGCATAATCCAAAAGGACTGGCGCAGAATCAGTGGAAGGGTCCGTGCAGAGGGGGCCAAGCTTGACGAGTTGCTTCTTGAGAAGCTATCAGGGCTCAGAGTAGAGCGAGGGCACATACTCAAGGCGATTCGTGATTCAGATCTTCGGGCGGAATCTGCTGACCAATGGGATGAGAGTGATCTTCGCCGGTTTTCCTCCAACCTCCAACAGATTGCGAAGCCAATCATAATCGCCGCAAACAAGATTGACCG
Source organism: Candidatus Thorarchaeota archaeon (assembly GCA_004524435.1). Classification (GTDB taxonomy): domain Archaea; phylum Asgardarchaeota; class Thorarchaeia; order Thorarchaeales; family Thorarchaeaceae; genus TEKIR-12S. Next base: position 14,842 of record SDNO01000024.1, read on the forward strand.
ACCAACGGCAGAGGACAACTACAAGAACCTGACGGAAGAGTTTCCTGATCGTCTCATCGTGCCTGTCAGTGCCCTTGCCGAGAAGGCTCTCAAAGACATGGACCGGAAGGGAATCATCTCTTACATTCCCGGAGGTGATGACTTCGAAATCCTCGATTCGAGCTCTCTGAGCAGCGGAGAGACTGCCCAGCTCGAGCGACTCAGAAATGACCTCTTGTCAAAATTCGGTGGGACCGGCGTCCAAGAGATTCTCAACAGAGCGGTGTTTGAATACCTCGACATGATAACAGTCTATCCTGTTCATGACATCAGTGGTCTCAGTGATAGTGATGGCAACGTACTGCCTGACGTCTTCCTTGTTCCTAAGGGTACAACGGCCAAAGAATTTGCAGGCTATGTCCATTCGGATCTGATGGATTCATTTCTCCATGCCATTGATGCTCGAACCAAAATGCGAATCTCGGAGAAGCATGTTCTCCAGGACAGGGATGTCATCAAGATTGTGAGTACGAAAGGCAGTAAGTAAGACTGCCGCTGCACGGTGTCGTCGTTTCCAGTGCTATCTACGCAATCTTCTCTCCCAGTTTCCAATACTCAGCAGCAAGGGGGAGATACGTGAAGAGGTTCGCCTTTTCGGGGTCAAGTCTACCGTTGCTGTCAAGAATCGACTCCTCTACATGGACAGCCACGATCTCGGCAATAAAGAGGTCATGAGCCCCCAGACCTACAATCTTCTCTGTCTTACACTCGATGTTGATGGGACACTCTTTTATCATTGGGCTCGTTACCTTGGTCGAGGCTAAAGGTGTCAGCTTGCACTCCTCGAACTTGTCGTGATCCTTTCCTGACCTGCTTCCGCAGAAGATTGTCTCCTTGATGAGGTCTGCTGAAGGTATATTGACTACGAAATCGCCTGCCTTTCTTACAAGATCATGACTGAAACGGTTGGGCCTGATGCCAACTACCAACGTGGGTGGATTGCTGCATACATTTGCTGCCCAAGATAGAGTGATGATGTTTGGCTTCTCATCGCCTGCTACACTGAGTAGTATGGCTGGACACGGTACCAATGCCGGGGTCGGTTTCTTCTCGGTCTTCATAACAAGAGTGGAACCGACCCGTCCTTATTTCTTTGTCGAGGGCACCAAGTTTAAGATATAGCTCTGATGGCATACGACATACTCTACTAAGAGGGTTAGACATATGGTGCAAGTACTCATTGCTGATCCAATCGCCGCTTCTGCTCAGAAGCGAATCGAAGATGCAGGATTCGAAGTTGTTGTTCGAAACAAAGATGCAGACGGCCCTATCTCCGAACAGATAAAGGGGTTTGATTGCGTCATTGTGCGAAGTGCAACGAAAATCACCAAAGAAGTTCTGGAAGCCGCCGATACTCTCAAGCTCATTGTACGTGCAGGGGTCGGTTTGGACAATATCGACCTCGAGGCGGCCGAAGAGGTCGGGGTCAAGGTAATGAACACCCCCGAGGCCCCAACTGTCTCTGTCGCAGAGATGGTCTTCGCCTTGATGTTTGCTCTAGCAAGAAACGTGACTCAAGCAGACTCTTCCATGAAGGATGAGAAGTGGAACAAGAAGCTGCTGAAAGGCACGGAGCTATGGCAGAAGAAACTAGGCATCATGGGCTTTGGTCGAATCGGGAAAGAGATTGCTAGACGGGGCACCTGTCTGGGAATGGATGTCCTGATTGTGAAGAAGGATCGACCCGGTCGTGAAGCAGAGTGTGCTGAAGTTGGGGCACGCCAAGTATCCCCCGATCAACTCATCGAGGAGTCAGACTACCTGACAGTCAATGTTCCCTTGGTCCCCGAGACCGAAGGTATGATTGGGCTTGAAGAGCTCAAACGGATGAAAGAGACTGCCTACTTGATCAATACGGCTCGAGGCGGTGTGGTGGACGAAGATGCATTGCTGAAGGCTCTAGAACAAGACATGATTGCAGGTGCTGCATTGGATGTCTATGTGGATGAACCCCCCAAGAACTGGGAACTCGTCAAGCATCCGAAGTTGATTGCAACACCTCATCTGGCATCATCAACGTCTGAGGCCCAAGTCCGAGTCGGCGAACTGACTGCGGAAAAGGTCATCAATGAATTCAAGTAGTCGAAGAGAAGAAACCGGAGATGTGGCTCGGGCCAGTCTGGCAAGACCCCTATGGAAGGGAAACTGGCCCCCGTGCCCCTCTTGGACTTTATTCTCCAAATCGCTACAATTTTAAGTAAACTACCTTGCGATTAACATGGCCTCACAAAGAGGCCTCCTATTCCTTTGTGTTGGCGGATCCGTCCGCACGGGATGTGGCCCGACCACTGGGCTGAACCACAAACAAAGTGAATATTATTGCTACAAAGGAAGGAGCTGTCACATTTGGCATACAAGTACATCCAGCAGACATGGATTGATGAACAGAAAGAACGCTCTGAGCTCGTCAGAAACCGACTTATTGTCTGGCGAAAGCAGGGCAGTATTGTGAGACTTGACAAACCAACCCGGATTGCTCGCGCTCGCTCACTCGGGTACAAGGCAAAACAAGGTTATGTCGTTGTCAGAATCAAGACCGGAAGGGGCCCCAGAGAGAAACCGCGTCCCCGAATGGGACGGAAGCCAAGAAGTCTAGGTGTCAACAAATACACCCCCCAGAAGTCCAGACAGTGGATAGCTGAGGAACGCGTCGCAAAGAAGTTCCCGAATCTACGCGTCCTGAACTCCTACTGGGTTGGTTCAGACCACAAATTGGCCTTCTATGAGGTTATTCTTGTTGATCCCAATCATCCCAACATCTACAACGACTCTGACATCAATTGGATATGTGCCCCCTCCCAGAAGGGCCGAGTGAATCGTGGTCTCACGTCTGCAGGTAAGCGAAGCAGAGGCCTTCGAAAGAAGGGCCGAGGCGCAGAGAAACTACGTCCGTCTCTGGAATCAAAGGGCAATGTGGGCAAGTAGGCCTAACATCTGGCTGGGACCAAGATGCCTTTCATAAGAAGGATTGAGGCCCGCGCCTATGCATATACAACTGAAGTACCAGAACGGGTAGAGTCCGCGGTCTTGGAGCTATTTCCCGAGGATGTCTATGAGAAACTCGAGCTAGAGGTCGAGGAAACCGAGAGCCATCTTGGTCTGACTATCACTGTCTTCGAGGTGGCACTAGAGAACAAGAAAGCATGCAGTAAGACACTGAACTATCTCTTGGGCCGATTGTCAGAGAGCGATCGTTACTACCTCCGGAGCACACTGGACCGCAGAATTGACGAACGTTGCAGGGTCTATTTCCGCTTCGACAAGCAGGCCGCCTATCTAGAGAACATCAAGGTGGCTCAGGGGCCAGACCTTATCAACCTCCAGATTCATCTTATTGAGTACCCTCGCTGTGAACAAGAGGATGCCGCATCGTTCTTGATACACAGACTTGACGCATTGGAGGCTCCAGAGGATGCTGATTGATTTCAATGTACGGGCTGACACAAGTGAGTCTTTGGCTGAGATGTTGCAGGCTGCACGTGTCTTGGGCTTTGATGCAATCGCTGTTTCCAACAACACCAGAATCAACTTAGGGAAGGAGGTATCGGACATCGAGCTTCTATCTCGGGCCGATATCACCAGCCGCAGCATTCGGGGTATGAAGACCCAGGCTGGACAACACAGAAAGCGCGCCCTGATTATCGCAGCTCCTCTCAGAGGGGTCCTCACTGCAAACTGGGCTGCTGAGGACTCCCGAGTCGACCTCTTGACACTCCATACAGATAAGACCCAATCACGACTCCGAAAGACAACAGCGAAGCTTGCTGCGCAGAATGAAACCGCTCTCGAAATATGCATTGATCCTCTTCTTCACACTTGGGGTCTCCAGAGGTCCAAGATCATCAAAACCTATCGTGAGGCTGCATCGGTGGCACGGGATGCAGGAATGCCAATTGTACTATCAAGTGGTGCATCTCGGCCCCTCTCTCTTCGTTCGCCTAAGGCGCTGCAATTCATCGGTACGGCCTTGGGGATGCGATTTCAAGAGGCGAAAAAGGCTGTCTTCGAGATTCCTGAAGCGATAGTATCTCGCAATCGGCACAAGATGTCTGAGGGCCATATTGCCCCTGGCCTCGAGATTGTGCAGGAGGGCCAATAGCGATGAAAATGGAAAAGAAGCGTCATCTTCTGTTCAAACTTCACCGACTTGGACCCCCGGTGATAGAACGACATCTTGTTTCGGCTATTAGGAGCAGTCTACACACACTCTACGGAGAAGTATGTGTCGCCACATCAAAACTCTATCTCGACGAGTACGATTCCACGAACGGAGAAGGTATCTTGCAGTGTAATCTTGAAAACCTGAATGAAGTGGTAGCTGCTGCATGCATGCTGAGCAGGATTGAGGAAACCGAGGTGTCATTTCAACCCCTGAAACTCTCAGGCTCACTACGCAGCCTGAAGCAGACTAGTCACTGAATGCGAGTATCTATCCGATCAGGCCTGCCGTTAGAGTCCAGAACAAAGGAGGCGTAGTCCCATGACCCCTCCTCCCGAGATGCTACAATCCAGACCACGGGATTGAGTCGCATGTTCTCCAAGTCGGTCTTAGAGGGCTGAGCGGATGAGGGATGACTATGAAAGACCCCAATCATTTCTTCCCCCCTCTCTTCGGACTCAACAAGAAGCCTGTACTGCTCTTCAGGTTTCACCCGGAAAGTGGTCTCACTAGCCGCTGAGTTATCCACCAACGCAACCCGATCAACAACTCCCCTCTGTTTTGAGACATGTCCAAAGAGAAGTGCTACGCCCTCCTTTGGATACCATTGCTCGGCGTGCTCTAGCAGTCTACCAAGCATATTGCGTCTCAGGACAATTTCTCTTAGTTCCATGGGGACGCCTCGGCTATAGGGGCGATTTGATGGTCTCCAAAACGATGCAGGTTTCGACTTCGCCGACGCCAGGTACTTTCCCGAGCCGTTTCTCCAGGAAATTCCTCAACTCATTGAGGCCATCCACAGTGACCTTCAACATCAGTCCGCATGCTCCATCCAAGAAGTACGCCTCGTCCACTTCATCATAGCCCTTGATCTCCTCAGCTATGAGAGTAGCCTGTTTCATCATGGTCTTCACTCTGATAATGGCTCGAA
>SDNO01000025.1 GCA_004524435.1 Candidatus Thorarchaeota archaeon
CGATATTCCCCTAGCCGTTTCTCAACAAGGCCGATATCACGCATCTTGCGCATGACCTTGACATAGAGGCCCCGGCTAGACAGAACAAAGCGAGACCACTCAGAATCCGGCACGACACCATCTGACTCTACAATCACGTTCAGAATCTTCGCGGCTTGTTCAACCTGCATTTCGGTGAAAAAGATGTAGCGTAGAAGATGCTTAGGAGTGATTAGAGATGGTCGCTTCACGAGTTCGATTTTTGCCATATTCGAAAACCGAATACACCCCTCCTAGCTCAAGACATAAGGGTGTGTATTACCTTCAATGGGTCTTTTCGAAGAAGCAGATAGGTCAGGCCTCAGTTCCTCCAACACGGAACGATTTGACAGCCAACATGACGGTTGTACTGATGAAAAGCAGACCAACAGCTGCAATCGTCTGGAAAGCAGCTGTGCCGAACCCAGAGTAAGCCATAACAAAGGCTGAGGCAAGACAGAGCGCAAGAGGGATGGCCTGAAGGGGCGTCCTCAGACGAGAGAGAGCGAAGACAAGGATGAAGAAGCCGTAGCCAACAGCGGCAAATGCCAATGCCAAGGCCCACATGACAGCCAGAAACTCGAATAGACCGTACAATAGCATTCCTGCTTGAGGAATGAAATACGCAATGATCAGCCAGATAGTATCGAAGACAATGATTGCCCTCAGGCCCGCCCTCGCATTTCGGATGTCCACATCGCTCGGAGCATTTGAGAACATGATGGTCATTGCAAGGAAGGCAACTATCCAGAAGACAGGACTGAGAACAGTAAGTCCAGCAAAGGTATAGAGAAAGAGATACACGAAATTGACAATCTGGGCAACAGGATAGCCTGCATCGTTGAGGAGAGAAGGATTAGATCTCATCTCTATCAGGTCAGCAAGCAGGTCTAGAGCTTCACCTCCTATCCCCGGAGAGCCTGGCACGAAATACGTGGCACCTAATGCGAAGAAGATGAGCAATACAAGCGAGACCACGACAGGAGCGAGATTGATGACTGCATTCTTGATGGCGCTCGTAGGGCGCCTGTACTTAACATATCCGAGAACCACTCCCTCATCGGTCACCTCCACGTTGACGGGTTTGAACTCAACAATAGGAGTACCAGTTAGAATGCACCCCAGTCCATGCGAAGACTCATGTAGCGCTACGCCCGGACCTACAAGGAGATACCACGCTTTCGAACCTATCTTGCTGACTGTTCCCAGAAGTTGATGAGAGAGTTTCTCCAGCAGCCATCCAAGTGCCCAAACAAGGAAGAACAGGGCAATCGCGGTTAGGACGACCGTGAAATATGCATTGACGATTCTAACCATCTCCGAAATGATCTTCAGCCATCTCTTTCGGAAGGCTGCCTACTTCACAGAATGAGAACTATGACGAGTATTTTAGCGTTTTTGGAACTCGAAGAAACGGACTATGTTGAAACTCAATCAAATGCTTTCAAAATCGCATGGGCCATATCAGAGGCAGTGAACCCCACGGGATAGGCGTTTCTGGCATCAAGACTAGACTGAATGACTTCGGTTATCTCGTCCTTGTCAAGAGTACATCCAATCAGATTCTCCTCAATCTCTGGAAGGGTACTCTCGGGGTGTATGAAGAAGTCGCCCGTGATGAGAATTCGAGATATCTGTCTGTCTTCCACCTCTAGGCTCACTTTGATGAGTTTGCCGCCTGGAACTTTGTAGCTAGATTTGTGCACTATGCCTACCTCAGGAAATTCCACGGCATTGTGCCGTATTTTGACTCGATGAACTCAGAAGCCCGTCTTCTCTCCAAATCCGTCAGGGTGCTAGTTTTGAGCACTACATCCAGGGCTTTAGAGAATCCAGTTCTCAGAGCCGCACTAAGATTTTCTACAGACACATCTTCGTCGAGGAGCTGGCGAACTGAAACAACCCTCTCCTTCACATCAGTCACCAGCTTATCCGATATCTTCTCAGGATCGACCTTCAGAATCGAAAACATTGTTTCAATGTTCAAGTCCAGTAGTACCGTTCCATGTTGAAGGATGCATGAGTGCCTACGAGTCTGAGCATTACCGGATATCTTCCGTTCTCCTACAATCACATCGTTGATCGGATAGAACTTGGCCTCCAATCCAAAGAGTTCAAGTGCGGATATTACACCTCCGCACAAGATCTCGTAGGATTTCTGGATGTCAAATGGAGCAACCCTATGACCTTTTGGAACGATTACACTATAGGTGACTTCACCGTCATAGTCATGATAGACGGCGCCCCCGCCTGTCAGGCGCCTAATCATATCGATGCCATTCTTCCTACAGTATTCCACATCCACCTCATCCTCCATGCTCTGGAATGTTCCGATAGAAACAGCCGAGGGTTTCCACCTGTAGAGCCGTAGCGTGGGAGGCACCAATCCATCTCTTACAGACAACATGACTGCCTCATCAATGGCCATGTTTTCCCTTGCACTATGTGTTTCTAGTTCGATGAGTCTGAACTCGTCCTCAGTCAAAGCAGCTTAGTCTCCTCAATTGCTTCCTGAATCTCTTCCTTGGTGAGGGGACGGGGGTAGTTGTACATCGGGCCCCTCGGTCGCTCATTATAGTACGGGCGATTACAGCCCGGACATCCTGAAGTCATAAATGGTTCACCAGATGATAAGCTTTCCCTGATGCCAGATATGGACCCACTGAGATGGACTCTTCCATCCGGGTTGAACCTCAGATCATCTTCACTGATCAGCCTATTGGACGCAAGATACCTGATCGCCTGAAGGCGTCTGTAAGACGATAGCGATGGAGGCGGTTCATTCTCAAGGGAGGTGCCCTCGACACTCGTGAAAGCGAAGAGGCCAACGCGAATATCCATCGAATATAGTTGCAGAACCATCTTCGCAGCCTCAGCCTCTGTTTCTCCTAACCCGATTATGAGATGCGTTGTTACATGCCCACGACCAAAGACATCCAGAGCCGCGTTCAACGACTTCATGTGGGATTCCCACGAGTAGCGAGTCTTGCGTTTTCGTCCCTTGACTTTATCGAACAGACCTGCAGTGCAGGCATCCAATGCAATGCCAATATCCGTTGCCCCTGCTTCTCGCATATTCTCCATTGAGGCCTTAGCTACGGGGTGAATACAGACCGAGATTGCTCCATCATAGACCTGTCGTATTTGCCTGACAATCTCAACCGCATCATCATCGACGTTAGGATAGTTCAGACATTGGAGGCAGGCCCTCTGGAATGTTCTCAATCTCTGTTTCTGGTTCATTACTTCTGACAAAGGAAAGTCAGGCCACGCAATCCGAGATAGCCTATCGCTCTTAGATGTGCTCTCTCTAGCCTGGGGGCAAAAGGCACAGTTGGCGGTGCATTTGCCCTCGTGAAATGTCATGAAGAACGCAGTAGTCGGGGGCACATCCAGTCTTCCCTCTGAAAGGCCAATCTTAATGGCAGTGCCCAGAGAGAGACGCACTCGTTCCAAGGAATTCATCATCATGAGCCTTCCATCAACCTGCTATAATCATACCGAAAACGTAAGAGGCCTTGCCCAGCCTTCGGCTAGGAAGAGATGCTCTCCTCAACTCTGAGCATGATGGTTTCACCTGGACCCAAATCCTGGGGCAACCCACCGTATGTCTTTGGAATGATGACGACACGTAGCTCGGACCTCGTAATGAGCTCTTCCGGATAGAGAAAGAGGGAGAGCCCCAGTGCCGGTTCATCATTTACAAGCACTCTGAGATCATGGTTCGTTCTGAACAGGGATAGAGAGGAGGCACTACCAATAGTCCGCCCTATTCTTGAATTCCAGAGAAACACCTCCTCACTGACCCCCAAGGTGTCATGCAATACGGCCCCACCTCGCTCGTAGTGGGGTATACCTGCATCTACAACTCCGAGTCTTCCAGAGGAAGTCGTGATCATATGGCCCAAGAAGGGCCCATAACGAGCAATAGGCATCGTACTAGATGTGCACTCAAGTCGGCCCGGTCTGTTGAGAATGACGGTGCAGATATGCTCTTGTTCAGTTGTGTCCTTGACTTGGACTACTTCGCTTTCTGGGAGTGTGAGGGGTAGCGATTTAGTTGAGCGCAAGAATACCTCACCGGAGAGAATCTCCACATGATAATGAGGACCAGTCCAATAGTTGAAGAATCGGGAACGAATGCATGAGCCGATTTGCTCACCCGCGACGACATCCTCTCCCACGGAGACTGCTGGGTTGCAGTGAAGCACTCGCACCAGATAGTCTCTGCGACCATCGGGGCTAATACCAATAGCGTAGTCCTGTTTCTCAGTTGGAAACTCTTTGGGGCGACCCATTCTAATCTTCTGAACTCTACTGATGGTGCCAGCAACAGGACTGTAGACCGGGCCAAACCAATCCTGATGATTCGGATAGATGTCTATTGCAGTACGCAGTGAATGTCCTGTGTAGGGGCTGTTCAAGTACGAAACATAGGCATCCTCAGGAGCCATCATATCAATACCAGCTGACGAGCCAACACAGAACATCGTATCGCCTCTTGTCTTCTTTTCCGTTTCCACACAGTATCTCCAAAATGTCAAGCCAAGCAGACTAGATGGCTTTCGCCTCGTCATAGATTGGTTTCAGCCGTGCCTTCCACCCAGCTAGGCCGGAGGGCTCTTCGGGGTAATCGAGATATAGCTCTCTGATATCATCCATGAGCTTCGCGACCTTGGATACCCTCAATAACAGCGGCAGTTTTCCAAAGCCTGAAACGAGCCTTCGGAACTTCTCACCGGTTCCAATCTTCATCTTCCCAGTCATACTTGTATCGAGGAGATCAGATGCCTTGATGATGCCCTTCTCAAACGCGAAATCGATGTCTTCATTCGTTATGTTCAGCAAGAACCAACGAAACACATCTAGAGAAGCCTGCTTTGCTCCATAGGCCTCCATGTAGCGAGGGTTATACGGCCAAAGCGACTTCATACTAGTCTCATTCCTCTCGAGGGCATCAGAAGCAGTCAGTCCAGCCAGTGCACCGCCAAGCATGGAAGAGCCAATCCCTCCACCGTGTACAGGGTTCACTTGACAAGCAGCGTCACCAACGAGCATGAAGTTATCGTCGACCAGCGTGTCAATAGGTCGTCTTACCGGCGCAATTCCTCCACTGCTGTCTATTGTTTCCACAGGGGTCTCCATGAACTCCCAACTAGTCCTTACGAAGCTATCGAATATCTCCTGAGGCTTTCTGTGGCCTGGAAGGGTCATAAGACCCACACCCACATTCACCCGATGCGTTCCCTGCGGAAATACCCATGTATAACCCCCCAAGGTTTCTTCTTGGTTCCAGTAAATCTCAAGGATATCAGGATTCTCAAACTCGTACTGAGGAGTCCGGTAGATGTCTCTCCACGCCACCATGATGTCAGCCTTGTCTATCGTCTTCTCTATAGGCGACTCATCGGGTAGCTGTCGCCTGAGCATCCCGGTTGCTCCCGTCGCATCCACGACGATTCGTGCAGTGATACTCTTCTCCGAGTCATCACTTGTTCCAATCTTGAGCCCAGAAACTCTGCCACCTTCAAATTCAAGACGCTTTGCTCGAGTGGAGGCCATGACATTGGCCCCAGCATCTTCAGCCAAATCAACGAACCACTGGCCCATTTTCAAGCGATTGAATGAGTAGCCCTTCGTTGTAGGACCTGCCATTCGAAGACGGTGCTCTCTATCCGGGGCAATGAGATCAATACCGTTGACATCGTGCTCGATAATTCCCGCCGGCATGTCAGGTAGGCCGACGAGCTCCTTGAGTTCCTGTATGTGATGCTGACCAATTGCGTCCCCACAGGTCTTGTTTCCAATCTCATCTCGTTCTTTCCGGTCGAGCAATAGAACGGAATGGCCTTTCTTCGCGAGAGTATAGGCAGTTGTGGCACCACCTGTTCCAGCGCCGGCGATTACTACATCATAGTCAGCCATGGGTTGAACCTCGCTTCCTCATCCTTGGGTTCGCAGGAAACTTGAGAATCCTATCCAGCGTGCCCCGTTATTCTTTAAGACTCTTCTGCAACGCGAAGCCAGCTAGGACCTCTTTAAGAATATCTCTTGCTGCGACGGCTGTTAGACCACTGGAATCCAGCAGGGGATTCAATTCCACGATATCTGCGTATTGGACCTTCTCGGTAGCAAATGCTGTTCTCAGATAGCGGCAGACATCCTCAACATAAAGGCCACCTGACTCAGGATGGCTCACCCCCGGTGCCACCTCGGGCCTCAGAATATCCAAGTCTATGGAAATGTATAGGTAGTCGACACGCTTTGAAATCGCCTTAACCTTCTTAGAGAAGGTTTCTAGATTGTAGACGGGAATATCGTCGCCACCTGCAAGCTCCCTCCTTTGAGACGGATGTGCGCATCTCAAATCGTGACCAACAACGTTCTCAACTGAAACAAGACCTTCACTCACACAATTACGAAGCGTAGTGGCATGCGAGAGTTTGTAGCCGCCATAATCCTCGTAGAAATCTGCATGAGAATCAAGCCATATAATTCCATATTCACCTGGCCGGCTTCGTTTGAGACCCTTGAGTAGTGGAAAAGTGATGTAATGATCTCCACCTAGGAATACCAAGTAGCTATCACTCTTGGCCAGTCTTTCGGCAGCATCCGACATATCGTACATGGCAGCCTCGGGCAACCTCAAGTCTACCTCGAGGTCGCCGATGTCCTCCAGGGTGATGGAATCTGACAATAAGGGGCGCTCCTCGTAGGTGTCGAATCCCACAGAAACGGGTCTGCTATGGGATCGCTGCATGGTGGTTGCAAGCCGAAACTCCCTGGGGCCAAACCTGCAGCCCGGGCTATAGCTCGATGTCAGGTCATAAGGCACTCCAAGAATGCCCACATCCGGATCACCTTCAAGAGGAGCAGGTATCCCAAAGAATGCATCAGGTGTCTTCAAAAATCCATTCAGAACGTTGCGAAGAGGCATATACCATCGTACAACACTTGGTTGGTTTCCACTATAAAGGATAGCAAATGAACCTAAACCATGTGAGTGAAATAAAAGAAGATAGTGACTGAGAGATCGACTGACCCCTCAGGTCACGACTAGACTCTATACTTCGTAGTATTGTCCACCACCAGACTTTGAGCCTCTTACTAGGCCCACAATCTGCCAGATACCGACAATCGCTACCAGACCAATGACTCCTCCGGTGTACGGCCAGCCATCAGAGATAGCCCTCGAGAGCACAGACACAGGGTCTGCAGAAACCACGACCGAATTGGTCTTGCTCTTCTTCTCATATGTGACTCCGTCATACTCGTACAGAAGGGTTGCCTTCGGGAACGTGTAGCTGCCTTCGTTCGGGAATGTCACCGAGTAGGTGATTGAAACGGAATCTCCACCATCGAGCTCGAGAGCCTGAAGTTCCTGATCACCACTGACTGTAACGGTGCTGTACAACGCGCCTATTCCCAGATCTGAGAGTGAAAGATTCTGTATCGGGAGCGTGCCTTCGTTTGCCACTGTAACGGTGACGTCCACAGTGCCTCCGACGCTTACGCTGGTTGGATTGAAGCTTCGCTCGATCGATATTGGAGGCGGGAACTCATCGCTCTCGAAGAAGATCTCGTAATCACTCTGTTCGCCGAAGTAGGTCGCGTTCCACATCACCATGGCGTCATCTTGGTTGTAGTATGACGCATTCTCGGCTGATGGAGAGTATGACGTTATGTTGATGCCGGATGGTACCTGAAGGATGACCATCGAGAGACCAGTTTCCAGGGGTGAAAACGCAGCATCCGCGCCCAAGAGCTCCTTGATTCCAATGCTCGTGGTTTCCGAGTCCACCACTTGATCACCAAGATAGCCAGCTGCCGCTATGGCAAGTGGCCCGGTGATATTGGGCATCTGAGCAGTCAGAAATCGGTCGAGAGATGGATCCTCAGCAAGAGGCAAGAACTCACCGCCATCTTCTCCACCAGTCCAGCCCTCGATAGTTGATATGAGCTCCTCCATGTCAGGAACTACCAAGAGACCTGCTGCAGAGGCAGGGGCATCAGTGAAGACTGACTGATCAATCGCTCCAAGGAAACCTGAATCATCCATCACTGAGAAGACCGAAGCCACAGCATCGGCAAACGGATTTCCAATCTGATGAATATAGAGATCAATGGAATCGAATGGAAGAGTGATGTTTGCATCAGGTGGGAACAGACTCTCATCAATCCGCAGGGTGAAAAGCTCTGCGAAGCTGAACTGGAACTGGGTGCTCAAATGGTTCATGATTGAGGACATCCTCTGCTGCGAGGTTGCCTCTTCGACATCAACGAATATGTTCACAAGCAGATTGAACTCTGTTCCAATCAACTCAAGTATGTCATCGGGATTAAAGCCCATGTCGTCCTGCAATGGACCCAGGCCTGATGCACTCATCATGCCTGCTTCTCCACCAAAGAGGTCAGCTCCAACGAGGTCAAGGACCATCTCAATGAACTCTCCATGAGTGGACACGAGAGCCATTGCAAGGCACCCGTCATACATGGGATCATCAAGAGCAAGCGCATCTGACGGAATCCCAAGCTGTCCGTAGATCACGCCAGGTACACCCTGATCGTCGATGTGCGAGAATACTACCTCTGCTCCTTCATTGAGGATGAGTTCAAGAATATCCTCCTCTTCTTGAGCAGGTGTAAACTGTGGATTAGTCAGCGCAGCCACCGCAGGTGCGACAGCCAAGAAGACCAATAGCGCTATTGCGAATGCGTGCTTGTATTGAAACTTCATATTCTTCTCACTCCTTTGGACGAATTGTGGCACCGATCATTCCAACGACGATAACCACAACGACAGGTACTAGCAGGTACGTCAGAAGCGGTGTGAGGATAGTCGCAATATCGGGCATACCGCCACCGCCGCCTATTCCAATGATTCCGAGGAGACTGCCAAGCAGGTCCTGAACAAGCGGAATCGACAATATGTCGACGATTGAACCGCCTTCTGGCATTGGTGGAAGTGACCCCAACGAAATCCCGGTTTGGAAGAGCTGAAATGCACAGAACACGAGGACTCCAATGCAGCTCAGCCAAGTGAAGAGGCCAACTACAAATGCTCCCTTCTTTGTGCCAGCTATGATGCCCCCGACAAGACCTGCCACCGCCCAGATGGCCACCATGATGATATTGGTCAGGGGGTTTACTAAGAGCGCATTAACCATGACCAGTGTCGGCCGGATGTAGTTACCCAGCTGTGGCGCTAGCCATAGAATAAGCGTGTTGTATCCGTTTGGAAGGAGAAACCAAGCGCCAGCGAGGACTATGACCAGCGCAGCTAACCAACCAAAGTACTTACTTCCGAAACTAATGATGAGAACCTCCTATACAGAGTCATCTAATCAGGTCAAAAACACATTGTAATCTATTAACGTTATTGGGGTCATACTGGGAACCAAACCACAAATCTCTATTCGATACATAGAAATACCGCACACAAATACTTGACAAACAGAGCTGAGTTCCTGAAGTATATGTGGGATGGCTTTGTGTCATCTTTGACACAAGAAGCTAGATAGCGGGTTGATACAGAATATGGATGAGGACACACGACAAAGAGCGTATGAAGTGATCCAGCTTATGTCGTCGCTCAACGACACAAGGCGAGCGATTGTCATGGCACTGGCGCACATCTACCCCAAGAGTGTCAGCGGTGTCCAACTGAGTCGCCTGATCGGTTACAGTGGAAAGTCACGGAGTCTCTACAGGGGTGTGCTATCCCATCTTAGCGAGGACAAGCTCATCCTGATTGACGAGCTTACCCCGAAGCTCTACGCAATCAGGATTAACCACGAACACCCTTTGCTGGAGTTCCTCGTGGAGATCTGCAAGGAGCATGGAGCTGAGGCTCGAGAGCTCTACGAACAGGCGCTGGAGGAATGAAGATGGACGTTCGACTGCAGAATGCACGCAGCCTCTATGATGAGAGGAGCAAGATAGCGCTAGCCGCATTCATCGCCATCTTCGCAGTCACATGCTACCTCTTCTATAGCCCGGGAATCTACACAATAGGAATCGAACCCCCTGAGGGGATACCAAGTGGCTGGGTGCGTGGGTTTGAAGTTGTCTATTCCTTCAACACTGCGGGCTTCATCCTAGCAGTATCGCTGATGGTATTTGTCTATGGATTTTGGCAATGGGCATTTCTCCCCGCTCCAGCGGCAACCTATACGATGGCGGTTCTGGAGGGCCTATATGGTTCGCGCGCAATCATCGAGAGATTGATCGGGAAGAGATTCCGCATAAAAACTGGAAAGGGCTCTCACATCGATATAACATGTCGAATCAAAGAGAGTGGAACCGATCAATGGTTCACCTATGAGGCAAAGTCTTCGCGTATTCGAAATCCGCGGCTTGAGAATCTGGCCCTTCGCCATGGAATGCATGTGAAGAACGATAGGATTACGTCCTGGATGGGCAATGATGAGCTTCATAGTCGACTTATACTCATGTCACGCGCGATGCGGCTTGCTACGAGCCTGCCATGAAGACGCCGTTTTCTCATAGGAGCCCCCACATATCTATTTGAACTGATCAGGGGATAGCCCCTTGGGTAATGCCTGTTGATGAGAATACGCCGGACTATTGACATTGCCATGAGCAACTACGAGGGAATCATGGGGGCAGCCGTGTTCACATACGAGGGGCGAGTGGTGTTTACGAGTGAGAATATGGAAATATCCGACTCTGACACGAATTGCATCGTGCATGCTTGGAATAGCGGCCAGAATCAATTCACAGTCAAGCACATTCCATTCCTCACGGCAATGTCCACCCAGAACGGGCTGGTTGGGATTAATCCCGATGGTGCAGTAAGTATTGTCTGTGGGACTGGAAAGGGGGTCTGGTTTGTGGCTGCCTTCGTGCCCATGGACGAGGATAAGCACGGTATCCTGAAAGAGTGCATCCAAGCTGCGAAACTTCTTGAAACCTCAGTTTCAATCTTTGATGTCTAGGCGCTCCTGGACTCCCATCTATTTGGCGTTGTGCGCTTCTCCCTCATTCAATCCTAGAAGTTCAACTGCATAGTTTCTCCAGAGGTAGTTCCTAATCACTATTATGGCGATGCTTACGACAACTCCAATTGCAAGAAAAAGGATCCCAATCTCAACAGACCTGCCCATCAGCCAGTACAAGAGCCACAGAATAGCCCAAATCAACAACATGAGTGGTCCCAGAATCTGATTTATCCGCCGCACGTTCATTCTATCACATCACTGCATCATCATGGGCTTCTGCTCGGCGATTATCCGCGCCTGAAGTGCGAGGATGGCGCCAATCCAAGCTAAGGACTGGGTCATCTGAAGACCAAGATCCATCATGATCCTTCCGGCCATGACGGACTGGATCAGCGCCATGACCAAACCGAGGACTCCTGTACCCACGGCCACCAGAACGATGTTTCGGCCCAACTCCACCCTCTGAGTTGTCAACACAAGACCGCCAATAATCACAGCCAGTCCTGTCATTGAGGTGAGGAGACCGAGTATGCCCATAATAATCTCGAATGACATGACGAACTCTGGGCCAAAGAGAAGCCCAAAATCGTCCGAGAGCTCTTGAGCTAACGCTATCGAGCCGCTTGCTCCTGAGAGTATCAGCAGTATCCCACCCGTCAAACAGAGGAAGAAGGGCGTTTTGTTGTGGAAGTCCTTCAATGCATCGACTAGGCCAAAGCCTACCAATTTAAGGCTAACTGCGCTAACATCGCCAGATTTTTCTCAGATGGGCATCAAGATTAAGTAGATGCGATAGAACTGAGTGCCGAGGACAATGAAAACTCATTACGAAGAGGCCGGAGATTTGGATTCCCCACCACTCGTACTTATTCATGGCGCCGGAGGATCATCTGCGACTTGGTTCATGCAGCTGAAAGGTTTAGCAAAGGATTTCCACGTCATTGCGCCTGATTTGAACGGCCATGGCAAAACACCTGACCGTGAGAGGGGGAATACCCTGTCATCGTACCTCCAGGATATTGATTCTATTGTCCGTCAGTTCGAAAAGCCGGTCTTGGGCGGTCACTCGATGGGAGGAGCTCTGACCCAGTTGTATGCACTAGCCCATCCCAATCGGCTAGGAGGGATTGTTCTGGTCAGTACAGGTGCTAGATTACGCTGTGCCCCGTTCATATTCCATCTCCTGGATAATGATTTCGAAGGCTATGTCCATGCAGTGGGAGAATACATGTTCTCCGATTCCGCATCAGAAGAACTGATCGAAGCCTCACAGGCCGAAGTGAGAAAGTGCAACCCTAGCGTCATAAAGAGAGATTTCGCCATCTGTGATGAATTTGATATCATGAATGAGATTCCCAGAATCCTGATACCGGCACTGATTGTGGTCGGCGAAGATGATGTAATGACGCCGCTGAAGTACTCTGAGTATCTTCACGATAAGATGCCGAATTCCAGGCTTGTAGTGATTCCAGGCGCAGGGCATAGTGTAATGCTTGAGCAACCCGCTTTGCTCAATGTGGCAATCAAGAAATGGTATTCGGCATAGAGAATTGTCATGATGTCGTTTTGCTAGAGATTTATGAGCCGGTGGTTCCGCCTCTTCTGTCTGACAGCCTCAACAAGACGGGTTCTGTCGAAGTAGACCTCATTTCTGGAAATCTTCCGTCCCTCAAGCTCGACAATATCAAGACCAACTTCATGGAGGGTTTCTGCACCTACAGGAATAGTGCACTCCCATTTCACAATCGCTCCAGACTTGATTGGAAAGACCTCAATAGGCTTCCAGACCCAGTCCCGATAGACATCAAGCAGTCTCTCGAAGTACTCTCGGATCTGTTCCTTACCTTTGAGTCCGTCCCGATGCGCAGGGTCCACATATAATGCATCGTCTGTGTAGTATTCCAGCAGTTTGTCGGGATTGTTGCCGGTCCAAGCCTTAAGCCATTCCTCGCAGAACTCAAACAGCTCTTCCTTGTTCATTTCTCATCCCACAGGACCTAGGCTGATTTGATTTCAGCCTCGAATCTCGTCACCAGATCTCTTACCGGGACGTTTTCGGAGGTGCTCACCTGAATGTTAAACCTATCCTTTCTTTCAGTACATAATGAAGAAAAGCGCCTGAAGAGAAATCGAGATCTCATCCGTCGCAGATGATTTGGAGAGCAAGAAGACTCAACATCTGAGTCTTCTTTGACTATGATTTCGAATAACAGACGAATTCGTGACCAAAGAGTAGCCTAGAAGCAAGAGGATGGAACCTTCTGTCCACCTGTGCTCAACCTAGGAATGAAACCATAAATGAGATGATGGCTCCGAACGGTGTCGGAGCCAACGGACATCTGATTACTACAGTGTACCTATTCTGGCTCGAATAGCGGCCTAAGTTCGTCGGGCATCGTCTTGCGAACGTCTTCCAGCTCTCCGCCTCGAGTCTTATCAGCATAGACCTTGATGAAGGCCCTTAGGGCTTTCTCCGGGTCTAACGGTCCCTGGTCGAAGTTCTCCGTAATACGCTGGAAGAACTCCTCTTGGTTTCGTATCTTTAGGGGCTTGCCTTCCGGCTCGTACTGGTCGAAATACATGCCTTTCATCAGCATCGGAATAGGTGCCGAGAACTGAATTGCCTCTCCGTAGGGCAGTCTGTCACGGATTGCGTGTAGAACAGCCTTTGTTGCTGCATAGGTGCGTTCCCTGTCCGGCCATCCAAGTTCCTCGTTCATCGCATTGAACCATTCAATCGTCTTCTGCACTGTACTGTCTAACGACCTTACGCCTGTACTGGACATTCTTCTATCTCACTCTTAACTATATTTCACACACTTAAAAGCCTCAGGAAACAACGGATATCTCGTTAATAGACGGCATCCGACAGACATAAGACGAATAAGCCTGTCTTGTGGCACCTATGGACAGTCCCCTCGTTGAGATACTATGCGAATCACTGCGCGGTAAGCATTCCCATGTAAATCCTGCTAAGGCACTACAGGGCCTTACTCATACGACAGCAACACAGCAAATGGAGGGCGATGCCTTCAATGCCTATGAACTCCTCTATCATATCGTCTTCTGGCAGGACGTGACACTGTCGATTGCACGAGGGGATAACATCGACTGGAAGGAAATGGAGGGGAAGGACTGGCCATCATACGATGAGCTGGAGAAGGCCCACTGGGATGCGTTAAGGGAGAGATTCCTTTCGGGACTGAAAGAAGCTGAGAAACTCGTTGGAGCGTTGGACTTACGACTGCCCATGCCCACATGGAACAACGAACCAGTGGCCAAAGCGTTCGCAGTCCTTGCTACGCACAACTCCTATCACTTGGGGCAAATCGTTGCAGCGAGAAGGATGTGGGGACTATGGCCGCCGCTAGACTCGAACCCCGAGTAAGACTAGACTAGAAATGACAAATCTGACCATCGCCAGAAGCAGTCGAGAAATTCACGCGTCGTCTTCGTGCACATTCGACCAAGAGCCTTCCCTGTTTCAGTCTGGAGCAACTCGAGCACTGAATTCTGGAGTTCTTCTGCCTGTCTGACTACTTCTAGTACGTCCAGATCCCTCGTTACAGTCCTATGGATTATCTCTCTCACTAACCCAAACGGACCCAGGGTTTGGAGCTTGTCAGCATCAAAGACAACTCTGGCCTCAATTGTCGATGCCTGACCAATCGTTTCAGGCTCAACGCATGACACGCAGTGTTTCACGGCACTGATAAGATCCGCTTCTAGACCCAGCTCCCTCATGAATGACTCAACTCGGTCTGCCTCCTCAGGATGGAACTGATGAAGCATGGCACCTAGCCTCGAAATCAGGGGGTCTGCTTCCTCCTTAGCTGCAATGAACTCCGCTAGTTTGACAGTCCTTTCTGCGTGGCTCTTCCCGTGAGTGTAGTCCATGTTGCTGTACTTATCTAGAGCAAAGCACCAGATTGCGTCAATCTGCTCATCTGTAGGTTCTGAATGTGCTCTTTTCATCTTCAACCTTCCGTTATCGCTTTGAAACACGCGAATTCTACATCCGATTCATAGGAACGAAGAGTATTTCAAACTTGACAACACAGGCTATACGAGTATGAAAGCACCGAGTGTCAGGATGGCAGCATGTGGATTGGACTGCCAGACCTGCAGTCTCAGAACATTTCCGTTCGATTCCGAGGCGGCAGAGGAAGCGCTATCCTGGTACAGAAAACAGGGATGGTTGGAGGAGGGAGAGGGAGTAGAGGAGGCTGTGGTGAAGGGCCTTTACTGCAAGGGGTGCCATGGTCCCCGCAATGAACACTGGTCACCGGATTGCTGGATTCTGGCGTGCTGTGTCGACGCGAGAAATCTGGACACTTGTACCGAGTGCAGGGAGTTTCCATGCAAGAGGCTCCTCGACTGGTCAGAGGGTAATGAAGCCTATAGTCAGGCCCTTCGTAATCTGCACAGCATTAGTAAGGATTTCGCTGGCAGAGAATACTGAAAGCAAAACCCTCTTTTGTGTAGAACATAACCCTCCCTCACAGTGCTAGGACGTGAGTGGCAAGTTGTTTGGCTTCAACAGACACTATCTGGTCAAGATTGATGCACTCCAATTCGAACTTCCTGATATCTGTCCGGTGTGCTCAGAAGTAGCAGACTCG
The DNA here is from genome assembly GCA_004524435.1 of Candidatus Thorarchaeota archaeon. Classification (GTDB taxonomy): domain Archaea; phylum Asgardarchaeota; class Thorarchaeia; order Thorarchaeales; family Thorarchaeaceae; genus TEKIR-12S. The sequence goes on from SDNO01000025.1 coordinate 15,602, forward strand.
CAGGGAGAGATTGTTGCTATTTCTCAACATGACCGACGGCGGATGACGAGGGTCTCTTCTACTTCCATGGCCTATGGTCGAAGCGCATTCGGGCGGAGAAAACCAGGAGAAAGGACCACGCCAGTAATCCGAAGATACGCGATACCCACCTGCAAGAAACATGCGTATAGCCCATCCAAGAGCTCCCGCAGGAGGGGGGTCCTTGGAATTGTCGGTGGTGTTGCTACAATGCTCACTCTCGTTGTCGGGTCAATCATAGCATTCAACTTCTACGATGGAAATATCATCCCCCTTAATTGGTACATATTGTTCATCTTTGCGGTGGCACTCATGACCGGATCGTTTGTTGCACTGGGGCCAAACGCACTTGACAGGGCAATCTCGGTGTATGAGATTATGCCTAGTGCCGGGGTGGTCATCCTCAAGATCAAGAACAAGGAGTATCGCGATGAGATTCTTCGGCTCAATCCAATGAAATCACAACCAGTTAGAAAGATCAGAACCAGCACGTTCTAAAGAGAGAGTACATTTCAAAAGGGTTTAGAGGCTCTGAGCCTTCGGATGCGTGACTCCCCAGCAGGTTGTGAAATCGTGACTGAAAACAACCCAATATACCTAGACTACAATGCCACAACTCCGATTGCGCCAGAAGTTGCAGACGAGATGAGCCCCTATCTGTATGAGCACTTCGGAAACCCATCAAGCAGCCATTCTTATGGTGCACGAGCAAAAAAGGCTATTGAACAAGCGAGAAAACGGGTCGCGTCGTTGCTGAATTGCAGTGCACACGAAGTAATCTTCACTTCGGGTGGTACGGAAAGCAACAATTTCGCAATAAAGGGAGCTGCGGTGGCGAATCGAAGCAAAGGAAACCACATAATCACTTCTGCTGTTGAGCATCCCGCAGTTGCTGAAGTCTGCGGATGGCTTGAAACTCAAGGATTTCGTGTCAGTGTACTTCCAGTGGATAGCTACGGCTTGGTTAATCCTGATGACTTGCAAGACGCAATCACGAGAAACACAATTCTTGTCACCATCATGCATGCCAACAACGAAGTCGGGACCATCGAACCAATCAACACCCTTGCCGAGATAGCCCATGAGCATGGGGCCCTTATGCATACAGACGCAGCTCAGTCAGTCGGGAAGATACCGGTGCGAGTCGACGAATTGGATGTAGATCTTCTTTCGCTGGCCGGCCACAAAGTCTATGCACCCAAAGGAATAGGCGCGCTCTACATCAAGACAGGAACGAGTATTGCGAAGCTGATGCACGGTGCAGACCATGAAGCGAATAGGCGGCCGGGAACCGAGAATGTCCTCGAAATCGTAGGTCTTGGGAAAGCCTGCGAGATTGCAGAGAGAGATTTGGACGAAAACATGAAACATTTCCGAATGACTAGAGATCGACTCTATCAAGGGCTTCTCGAGAGTCTAGGAGAAGATAGGCTCAAAATGAACGGGCACCCAGAAAGACGTCTGCCAAACACTCTGAATGTCAGTTTTCGCGGAGTCGAGGCAAACACCCTTCTTTCTGAGATAGGTGGTGAGGTAGCAGCCTCAGCTGGCGCAGCCTGCCATGCTGAGGAAGTAGATGTATCTCCGGTTCTCGAGGCCATGCAGGTGCCAGTGGAGTGGGCCATGGGTACAATAAGATTCTCTGTGGGCCGTGGTACGACCTCTCGGGATATCGCCAGGGCTGTCGACGTCGTAACAGATGCCGTACGAAGACTGCAGCCCGACCAATTCGACGTCGGGACTGTGGTCGTAGAAGAAAAAGGGGAACACAGGCTGACTCAGTACACACACGGACTTGGCTGCGCGTGCAAGCTCCGACCTCAAGCCCTCGAAGAAGTGCTCCGTGGTTTGCCGATTCCAGATGATCCTGCAATCCTCGTTGGTGTTGAAACTGCAGATGACGCTGCGGTATACAGGCTTGACAAGGAGCATGCAATCGTGGGAACAGTTGATTTCTTCACTCCAATTGTTGACGACCCGTACTGGTTCGGGGCAATCTCTGCTGCAAACTCACTGAGCGACATCTATGCAATGGGGGCGAAGCCACTCTTTGCCCTGAGTGTTGTAGGATTCCCTTCAAATAGGCTGCCGCTATCAGTGCTGCACGATATCTTGAGAGGTGCCCAGGACAAGGCTCAGGAGGCGGGAATTAGTATTATAGGTGGACATACGGTTGACGATACAGAGCCGAAATACGGGCTTGCAGTCACGGGGATTGTACATCCAGACAAGGTCCTGAAGAACAGCACCGCCATGCCGGGCGACGTCCTGATTCTCACCAAACCCCTTGGGCTCGGAATCATCACGACCGCAATCAAGAGAGACCTCGTAGAAAAGAGCGTGGCGGAAGAGGCACGGGAACTCATGGCTGAGCTGAACAGAGATGCTGCTGAGGCCATGAACAAGATAGGTGTGAACGCCTGCACAGACATCACTGGATTCGGGCTGCTGGGACACCTTAGAGAAATGGCACTTGGAAGTCAAGTGGATGTCGAACTGAACTCAGGAAGTGTGCCCGTTCTTCGAGAGGCCAGAGCCCTGGCCGGAGCAAACGTTGTCCCAGGGGGCACACTGGACAATCTTGCATACGTCAGACCGTATGTTTCATTCGACGTGGCGGTGCCCGAAGTGGACCGAATCTTGCTGGCTGACGCCCAGACCTCTGGTGGTCTGCTGATTAGCATTCCTGAGAGCCGTGCGGAGAACCTGATGAAGCAACTACATGACCGGGGCGTAAAGTGGGCTGCAGTCATTGGCCGAGTTATTTCAGAAGGCCAAGGAAGAATAGTCGTCAAAGCCTAATCAGAGAGAGTTATTCACATGGATGGACGGTCTGGATATCGCAAGTCTTGGCAGGAGACATATCGTCAGAAGGGGGACGTCTGGAGATCTATGTATCCCCGAGGATACATTGGATTCAGCGGTCTTTCAGATGTTGTCGAAAAGGCTGAACCGGATATGACAGTCCTGGATGTGGGAATTGGAACAGGAGAAGATGCTCTCCCTCTCCTGAAAAAGGGAGTGAGGATCACGGGGTTTGACACATCAAGTGAGGCTCTCAAAATCTGTGCCATGAAATTCAGAGAGGCGGGGATTCCGGTTGAGAACTATCATCTTGTCCAATCAAGCGTTCAGGAATTCAACTATCCCGAGAGCAAGTATCATATCGTGGTTGACTACTACACTTCACAACACATTACTAGGCAAGATCAGGGTACCTTCTACTATCGAACGTTCCATTGCCTAATGCCAAATGGGATGTTCCTTCTCGGCCAGTTTACCCCTCAACATCTTTCGAACCAACAGAATCTGAAATCGAATGGGCACGGCGTTTTCACTTCTGATGAACGGTACTTCTGTGTGAGCGGTACCGATGAAATGCAGCGAAAACTGGAACTACTGGGATTCTCAGTTGATTCAACCTACAGATATGAAGAGAAGGGCTTCTATGAGATCGTCGCTTCAAGGAGATGAGAGTGCATATGAAATGCAGGCCCCCGAAAGCGCAGACCAAAAACTGGAATACCATCATAGTGTGTGACCCAACAAGTAGTACAATACAAGCAGCTGGGTGATTGAATGGGAATGCTACGAGAAGGCGATCTTCTGGTCAGGCTCAATGACGTCAACAGAACGCAGTTCCCAGAAGTCTGCCCTGCGTGCGGTGCAGATGCCACGAGCAGTACTAGAATTGCGTTTGCAAGATCTAGCAAGTCACCAAATGCCCTGAATCCTGCCTACGAATCGGCCAAGTCGGTCATGGAAGCAAGAGCATCGGTGGGATCGATTGAGATTCCTGTCTGTGACACACATGACCTCTCCTATGAGGAACTAGCCAGGGCACGAGGGGTCATCACGATGGTTGGCGGTATCTCCCTGGTCGCCCTCTTCATCATGAGTTTCACTATCCTTGGATCTCTGGCAACTGGAAGGAGTCTTAGCTATCTGTGGTATCTGGGACTTGGGATGACACTTCTGCTGCTTGCACTAAGTGCAAAGCTGACCGGACCCAATGCCTTGGAGAAGGCGATCTCTCTCGTTCACTATGAGCCCCAAGCGGGCAATGTAATCCTCAGAATCAAGAACCGTTCATATGCGGAGAGAATCGTAGAGCTAAACCCAATGCAAGCCGAACTAGGGATTGTGAAGTCGCCGGCTGAAAACTCTTCCACTTCTGAGAGCCCTTTCTCCTAGGTTCGGTAGAGCGTGAGAAATCAGATCTAGCCGGCATTAGACCCTTTCGCTCAATCTAGCAGCAAAGGTACTGCAGAATAGAGGTTGCAGCGGTTCCTAGCCCGCTCCCTTAGATAAC
>SDNO01000212.1 GCA_004524435.1 Candidatus Thorarchaeota archaeon
CTCGATGGGCCTCAAGGGGGACCATATGTTGCCTTCAGCCCCGGGGTCGTGATAGAGAATCTCTACGGGAGCACACCCAATGTCAGGCACATGTACATTCTGTTATCACACGGTGCGTCCATTACCTCCTGTGACATCTCTGATGGCCCTAAGGGATACCAGATTACCCAATGCAATGACACAGTGATATCTGGCTGCCGGATCAGTGATGTAGTCTTGGAGGGTATGGACATAGAGGGCTGTCACAATCTCAGCATTCTCAACACTATAGTCGAAGAATCTGGCTCTGTGGGAATTGATATAGATGAGTGCGATGAACTTGAGATTCACAACTGTTCCTTCATCAGCTCCGGAGATACAGCAGTAGACGCTGATGATTGTCAGAATCCAACCCTGACAGGCAACTACATCCAAGATGCTGCTGAGTACGGGATGTATGCTGTTGGTTGCAATAACGGAACAGGATCAGACAACCACATTGAAATCGTTGGTACTACCGGTATATACCTTGAGTCGTGTGACAACTGGGTAGTGAGTGGTAACACCATTAGCGAAATGGCTGGGCGGGGAATCCAGCTTTTGAGCTGTGACTCAGCCGAAATCGAGTACAACACCATCACGAATACTTTCCTTAGGGGACTTGACCTGTCCAACTCTCCAGATCCAGTAATCATCGGCAATATCTTGTCGGATGCAGTTTCACAGGCTCTCTACCTTTCCGACTGCGACAGGGCATACTTGTCTGACAATGACATCTCCGATTCGGTTGATGGTATCTATATCACTGGTTCAGACAATCTCACGGTGATTGAGAACACCATCACGACAATCGAGAATGAAGGAGCGGCATTCTACGGCGCAGTAAATGCTACCTTCTCGGACAACATAGTATCGCAGGCACTGAACGGACTCTACTTGTTTCAGTGTATCAACTGCACCATAGAAGGGAATGAGTTCACCGAATGTGGCATACTCGCGCCCATTAGTCCGAACGTGCAGCACTACAATCATACAGTCAATGACAACATCGTCAATGGCAAGGATTTGCTGTACCTCAGAGCACAATCAGACATGGTCATAGATGGAACACAATGTGGCGAAATCATCATCGTGGACTGCGAGAATATGACGATACAAGGCGGTGAGTTCGAAACGTCATCGGCCGGAATCCTGACTGCCTTCTCTGAGGAGATCAACATCAAGGGCGTTGGAATCTCTGGGAACCGATATGGCATCGTCGTCCACGAAACCGAGAATGCAACTGTCCTCGACTCAAAACTCACCGGCATTGTGGCTGCAAAAGGTATCTACGGATACCGTTCCGATGGGCTGTATGTTGCAGAGTCGTCCTTTGACCGCTTCATTCCAACTGGAACAGCAATACATCTCTACCAGTCTGACCAGTTTCATCTCTTGAACCTGACCATCGAGAATTCCTTCCAGGGCCTATACTGTGAATACGGGGACAATGGTGTCGTGATGGGATCTGTCTTCAGACACATTCCAGGTCAGGTCATCTACGGGCTCTACGAGTCAAACGCGCATCAGATCGTCAACAATACCATCTACAACTGCACGATTGGAATTGCGGCATACAGCTCCTCTAACTACAACATCACGGGCAACGTGCTTCGGCATTGCACTTCGTATGGAGTCGAGCCTATTGGTAGCACCTCGGATGGGCACAATGTGACCCTGAACCACTTCGAGAGTTGTCGTCAGGCAATCCGCGTGGAGAACGGCGACAACCAGCTTATCACGAACAACACAATCCTGTGGTCCTCCCAGTTTGGCATCGTCTTGCTCTCTTCAGCAGGCACGGACGTCTACTACAACACCATCGCCTTCAGTGCTACCGCAAACGCATTCGATGATAGTCTCAACACATTTGATGATGGCATTGAGCTTGGCAACTGCTGGGATGACTGGGATGGCACCGGCAGCTATGCCATAGTTCCGGGCTCCTCGGTAGACAACTACCCGTGCCTCTACGGACCCACCACCCCCATGATTGACCAGCCTCTGGACATAAGCTATGCCGAGGGCTCTACAGGCAACACACTCAGATGGCGCCCTCGAGACGACTTCCTGAAAGCCTGGACACTGGAGATCGACGGTCAGCTGTGGGACGAGGACGCCTGGAAGTTCGAGGACGGCGTGACGATCAATGTGGATAACCTAGCATATGGCACTCATACGGCAACCTTCACCGTCTGGGACACAGAAGGCAACAGCGCTAGCGATGAAGTACTCATCCATGTGTTCGACAACACGCCACCTGTCGTGAGCTCAGAGGTCGATGTCACAGTCTTTGAAGATGGAACAGGTCAGACGGTCACATGGGAAGTTTCCGATCTCAACCCCGGCACCTACGTGGTATGGGTAGATGGCGAAGAGGACTCCGTTGGTACCTGGACATCAGGTATCCTGACGCTCAACCTAGATGGACTCACCGAGGGAATCTACCAGTACCAAATCATTGTCTACGATGTTGATTCCAACTCTGATCGTGATACTATCCGCGTCCAAGTCATCGATGACGACACACCCCCGACTATAGACTCACCCGACGACCTGACATACCTCTATGGCTCGACGGGTAATACTATCGTCTGGACGGCGGCCGATGAATACCCGGCAAGCTATGAAATCGTCAAGAATAACAGCATTGTTGCATCAGGGACTTGGGCGGGTGCTCGAATCACATTCAGTGTTGACGACCTAGGTGTGGGAACGCATGAATTCACAATAACCGTTTCCGATCATAGCGGCCGTACGGCCACGGACACTGTCGCTGTGACCGTCAGGCCGCAGGTCTCTGTTACACCACCGCCCGTAGGCCCCGACATAGTACTCCTAGTCATAGTGGGAGCAATAGCTGCGGTCCTTGTCCTAGGCATAGCGTGGTATCTTCGGAGGGGCAGAGGTCCATAGATTGGAGGGACAACTAGATGACCTGTAGAAGATATCTCACATCTCTACTCGTGGTAATCTTGGTTCTCCAGCCACTACTGCTCGCCATTACTGGCGGTAAGCTCCGGCCTACATTCGGACTCCAGCACAGAAGGATTGCTTCTCAGGAGCCGGGTTGTCGGCTCAATGCATCTGAGCTGACACCGAACGTTCCAGTCTTCGTCAACTCGACAGAGGACTTCGAACTGCAGAACTGGCCAGGAGAAGGAACCGAGGCTGACCCCTATCTCATATCGGAACTCATTATCAGCTATAGCCATAGTAGTCCTCTCATAACAGTCCAACATACAGATGCGTGGTTCGTCATCGAGGACTGCATTCTCGACCAGTCTGGGTCGACATGGGCACTCCACTTCTTCAACACATCCCATGCAGCTGTTCAGTTCACCAATGTCAACTCTAACAGCGGGGGCATCAGTCTTGTGAACGCAAACGATACAGTACTGAACTACATCGACTCGATGGGAGGTTCTTCCCATTCAGTAAGAATTCTGGGTTCGACATCTTGCTCGGTCACTAATTGCATGCTGGAAGCCGGTGATGTCAACTGCATAAGAGTAGACGAATCCCCCTATCTGAAGATGGAATCGTGCCACATTCATTCGACGGGTTGGGTGCCCGTGGCACTCCTAACGAATTCGAATCACACGACCTTGTACAACATATCAGAGTCAGGTGAATGGTATTCCTTCTCGGTCACATCATGTCATAATCTCACGATTGACATCTATGAAAGCACTGTCCGGTATTTCGGTGCAGAGATACTATCTTGTCCAAACTCGCATCTGTCCCAGCTCTCACTGCATATGTACTGGACTCCTCTTTCTCTCATCTCTTGTGAAAACTCCACTCTGCAGGACTCCCGACTCTCGTCGAAACTCACTAATGACCAGGCACTCTATGCTACGTCCTGCAACAATCTCAACGTTTCAGGATTGATTGTGACACGAGACACCGGCGGGGGTATTGAGGTCCAACACTCCGAGAATGTCAGAATAACGGACTCGGAATCCCGTCGCAGCTATGATGCTGGAATCACTCTGTTCCAGTGCGGGCAAATCTGGATAGAGGACGTCAACATTACTGACTCGTCCGGTCACGGGGTTTCCCTTTCGCAGTCCCACGACATATGGCTGCAGGACGTCATTATTGCTGAAGTAGCTGATGATGGAATATACGCAACTAACACGGCAAATACAACCGTGAAGTATTGTTCAATCACGGAAACCTCAGGCAATGGCATCTATTCGGATTCTGCAGAGAACTGGGATGTCAGAGTCACTCACCTTATAGACATAGGTGGAAATGCTGTTGATCTATCCAATGGTGACTGGGCCCAGATTGTCCTGAGTGAATTCCTGAGTGTTGACGGAAATGGAGTCGTTCTCGAAAATGCTGATGATGCAGAGGTCTTTGAGAACGAGATGCAGGAGATAGCCGAAACCGGGGTCGCCCTCGACTCATGTGATCGCGGAGGAATCCACGGGAACCAGATTCTGGGGGCGGTTACTGGAATCAGTGTTTCCGACGGAGTCAACTGCTCTATGTGCAACAATGTCCTCTCGGACCTTCAAGATTCCGGATTCTATTGCGACTCGCTGCAGGGTCTGAGGATAGATGGTAACGAAATCGATTCCGCAGGTCGGTACGGCGTCTATCTCTCAGGAACCCCAAAAGCCATCATCACAGACAACGAATTCGTGAATTCAGGCCTCTTCCTCGCTCACAGCACGAATAAGGATGATCACAATCATACGGTAGTAGGCAACACCGTGAACGGCCTTCCCCTCCTGTACCTAATGGATCAGCAATATGAAACAGTGGATGGAACGCTGTACGGAGAGGTCATAGTCTTCAACTGCACAGATGTTGATGCCTTTGACCTTACCGTGGAAGACTCAACTATAGCTCTTCAGATCTTCTGGTCAAGTGACGTGTATGTCAATGCATTGACCTCAAAAAGGAACTACTATGCTGCAACCGCTGGCGGATCAGAGAATGTCACCCTAGAATACGCAGATGTAGTTGGAAAGGAGAACTCGAGGGCTTTCTCCATCACTTGGACGAACAGGTTCACCCTAGCACATAGCAGCGTAACCCGATGCCACGGAGTCAACTGGGCCGTTGTGATAGGAGAGTCCGACTATGCAACCATATGGGGCACCGAGTTCAGTTATTGCACGTATACTGTCATAGTCGCGCAGTCCTCTAATGTGACCTTCCAAGACGACATATTCCTGCATAATCATGTATACGA
>SDNO01000026.1 GCA_004524435.1 Candidatus Thorarchaeota archaeon
CTGAAAAAACCATATGACTGAACTTAAGTTTGTGACTGGAAACGTTAATAAGTTGGTATGGTCCCATGCCGCTGACGGGTAAGCACATTGGTTGCAGTTCCTGATGGCATCAAGGGGATAGAACTCACGGAAGAGGGAGAGAAGAAGATACGCCGCATTGATTTCGTGAGTGATTCGGAGAGAGCAGCTATTCTCCACGATCCTGTTCGACTCCAGATTCTACAAATGCTTCGAGATGGAATTGAAGACAAGGTGATCCATGAGTCGTTTGATGAGACGACGGGGGAACGAATAATCCGGGAACGTATTGTAGAGAGAAATGAACTCTCAGTCTACGAGCTTCTTCGGCTTTCCAAGGAAAAGAACGAATATGCCCCTCTCACGAAGAATCAGGTCTATCATCACCTACCAAAACTGGTGGAGGGTGGGTATGTGATTAAACATGGAGTAGTACGAACAGGGAAACGTACTACCGATTACTATCGACGTACGGCAGAGAATTTTGTGACATTTGGCCTACACTATGACCCCGCCGAGTTCGAGAGTGCTGTTCGTGAAGAAGTGAGGAACGCACTCCCCGTCTTCGATCTCCCCCTCTCGGAAGATGAGATGAAGAAGCTTATTGACTTGCTCTTGGATACGGAGGTCATGCGTCTCAGGTGGGCTGGGAAGATAGAGGAACTTGTTCAGGCTGATGTGACAGATCCCAAAGAAGTCGAGATATTCGACTGGCTTCTCTGGGTCTATGCAACTGGCCAGCCCGAGTATATCGAAACCCTGAACCGTACGCGCAGGCTATTGTTTCCGGGTGACTAGGCGTTTTCGGGGCACTGCTATACGAACATGACTTAAGACCGATTCCATCTTCCTCTTCTCCATGCCCGAACTAACAGTCTATCATATTCAGAAAGGCAATCTGGTCATAGTGCCTAAGCCCGGGTCATTCGGTCGCGGAGACTGCTACCTTGTTGACGCGGGTCCAAAAATCTACCTCTGGATTGGCCCTGATTCATCTATCGATGAGAAGTTTCTCACGGCAGCCGAGGCAGTGATGAGAGACACGGCACGAAAGGGTCATGCAGACATTGATCATATTGATGGTGGAGAGGAACCTGAAACCTTCAAGTCACTCTTCCCAGACTTCGAGATTACCGATCAGGATACTGAGGGTATTCTCAGAGAAGTTCATCTCGAGAAACACGACTACAGACTCTGGAGGGTCCATCGTGAGGATGATGAAACCTACTATGCAGAAGTCCCTCTCTCAAGAGAGTCTCTGAAGAGTGATGATGTCTTTATTCTTGACACATGGGATGACATCTACATCTGGAGAGGTCGTGGGGCCACTGCACGAGAGAAGTTCGATGCAACGATAATCGCTCGCGGCTACGATGCTGAACGCGTTGGTGTTCAGGACGTAGAGCTCATCGAAGAGGGACTCGAAACGGAAGAATTCCTCTCGGTCTTTGACTAGAACCAGCTCAATTGGTACCTAGACTCCTAGGAAACCATCTTAGCAGCAACCCGAGCCTTTATAATTTAACTATAGTAAATGAAACTCGGGCGAATTCTATGGAGCAGACTCAAGACACGAGTAGTTCTAAGGCAGAAGCGGACTCCGATTCTGATGAGGGCAGAAGTCCTCTACGATCTTCACTGGTACAAATCATATTGGCTAGCACGTTACTGGCCCCGCTGGGTGTTCCGTTTCTCAGTCCCACACTTCCCGTTCTCCGAGATGTATTCCTGGTGAGTGAAGCTGAGACGAGCCTTCTCATCAGCGCCTACTTCGTCGTTGGCATCGCTTTTTCCCCATTCATCGGGATGGTAGTCGATCGACTTGGAAGGCGGCCAGTTCTGGGTGGTTCCCTTCTCATCTTTGGACTCTCGGGTGGGATGCTTTTCTTTGCTCCCAGCTTCTTGTTTATTCTTGGAGTTAGGGTGATTCAGGGGACAGCAGCAGCTGGTCTCTTCATCACGACGGTCACGTTGATTAGCGACAGTTTCGATGGAGTTGAACGAAACAATGTGCTCGGAATGAACGGTGCGGTCTTGGCTCTTGGTGCGGCCGCCCTCCCAATTCTGGGTGGTGCTCTCATTGCTTTCTCATGGAACACTCCCTTTCTGGCATATCTGGTAGCAGTGCCCCTTGGTTTCATTGCCCTGAAGTTCATCCAGGAACCAGATGGCGTTCAGCAAGCTAACAAGATTAGCATTCGAGAGACGATCGGTGCTCTCTCTCAGCGAGCTATGATTGTTCCCTATTCTGCTTCCGTTGTAATCGAGATTCTCTTCTTCGGAGCAATACTGACCTCACTTCCATTCTTCTTGACCAACGCGTATGGGGTCAGCACTGTGATAATAGGACTTGTATTGTCCGTGACGAGTATCTCCTCAGTCCCATTCTCAATTCGCAATGGATACTTCACACGTTACCTCTCGAACAGCCGCCTGATTGCTCTCGGATTCCTGCTTCATGGAGTGGGGCTTGTGATGACATGGCTTGCTTCTTCCCTATTGCTGACGGCACTAGGCGCAGTCATATTCGGTACTGGTGTGGGCTTCTCCGTTCCTGCCATTGACTCTAGGATAACCAACTGTGTGACCAAGGAACACCGAGGCGAGGCGCTCAGCATTAGAAACAGTGCCACATTTCTGGGAAGGACAACAGGCCCCCTCATCTTTGCAGCCATTGCACAAGTGACAGGTTATCCTCTGTTACTCCTTGGTGCTGGTTTCTTCTCCGTTGCTCTTGCAGTGTTGATCACATTCCTGCCCTCACCGAAGAGAGAAGAGTCCAACAGAGAATCGGTACCAGGTAGAGTCTACTGTCCTGGGTAGGATCTGACAGATCACAGCAGGTCGAAGAAAAACGAGAAGGAAGGAGGGCTCGCGGCCCTACCTTCTTAGTTTGTTGTTTAAACTAGATACAGCGATGGATGACTTCTGGTCCCGCTTCTTCAAACTCTTTACGAGTCACCCACATCTTCTGGAATGTCTTGAGGCTAGCCAGAATGCTACCGCCAATCCAGACTGAGTATTGACGCTCAGGTGGCGCGATGATTCGAACTTCGATGTTCTCAGGCACCAGTTCGGTGATCTCCTTGTGGAGCCTCTCCTTCAGGCCTGGGAACATTGTTGAACCACCGGAGAGTACAACGTTTGCGTACAGGTCACGTCTAAGGTCTACGTCACATGCCTTGATTGATTCGACGATGTGTTCGTCGAGTGGCATGGTGTCAAGACCAATCGCGCTAGGATTGAAGAACAGTTCCGGACCCTGGAATCGCTCCGCACCTACAGTTATGACTTCACCATCAGGTAGCATGTAGGGCTTGTCAACTCCAGCCTTGTCTGCAACAGTCCTCTCCTTCTCAGGGTCGAGGGCAACGTAGCAGAGCTTCTCCTTAACGTCTCTTACAATCTCTTTCTCTGCGCCGCTCACGAAGGAGTAACCCCTCTGTCTGAGCAACCTGCGCAAGTACTCTGTGATGTCTCTTCCAGCCAGGTCGATTCTTCTGATGGCGTGAGTGATAGCAAAGCCCTCATAGATTGGGACTATGTGAGTCACACCGTCACCAGAGTCGATGACCAAACCAGTAGTCCTACCGGATGCGTACAGTGATAGCACTGCCTGAGTGGCCACGTATACTGCCGGTACTCCAAAGTTATCGAACATGACACTTGCCATGCGCTCCCTGTTCTCACGTGGGTTGAATGGTGCCTCGGTCAGAAGCACTGGATTCTCGCTGGGGTCAACCTTGAGGTCGTTGTAGAATGTGTACGACCATATCTTCTCGATTGCATCCCAGTCGTCAATCACTCCGTGAGTGATGGGATAGACCAGACGTAAGACCCCTCGGAGGTTGATTGCCTCCTCACCAATGTAGTAGTCTCTGGTGTAGTGGTCTACGTCCGTCATGATACTCTCGTACCGGGGATAACCAATTAGCGTCGGCCAGACGCTCCTCGGCTGATCTTCCCCGGCGTACCCGTTCTTGCTCAATCCCGTGCCATTATCAATGACCACGGGCTTAGCTCCTAGGAACTCGTCTTCAGCCATTTTGTTTCGGTCCTCACTTGTTTTATGCAAAGATAGTATTTCGATTCTTCACCCGAAGATTCAGAACTCTGTGCAAGCAGGAGATTACTTCCTGACGTATTTAAGGATTGTCGGGATTTCCCTCGATTTTTCGACGATTCTGTAAAATAACTACCTTACATATATATGTTATATACTTATCAGACTAAACCATGGATTGCAGAATGCCTTGAATCGCCCTCTAGAGGCAAAATACAAGAGTCAGCCTTCAGTGGTAATACCCGGACAATAGGGATGTAACACCCAGAGTAGTCAATAACAGCAATATCTATATGAAATATGTAGGTTATCTATATTGTCGGAGTTGCGCCAAGATGTACTGGGAATCAGCAGATGATGTCATTCGACGCGAGATTCAGAATGTCCGTGCCAGGAGGGTGATTCTTGAGGAGCTTGAGACCGGTCCTAAGAACGGGAATCACCTGCGTGACAAGATTCGGGATGCTATGATATCTGCAGCGGAAGAGAATGGGAAGGACGTTGATCCGGAAGAGATTGTTGTAACAGACCCCAAACTCTACTACAATACGAAGCATCTGGAGACCCTGGGGATAATCACCAGTAGGAAGGAGTCGCAAGAGAGAATCTATCGACTTCATCCGCGAGCGATTCAACCTGTCCGCCGTGTACTCAACGTGACACTTCCCACCGCAGTCATCACCTCCATCTCACGACCCGACGACGCTCGCCCCTTGGTCAGGTGGTTTGCCATGGACGCCGAGTTTCATTACAACCGTCTTGTTCTGGTTGTAGAAAAGGCCCGGTTCGGGAAGGGTGTATCGAAGGGCCTTGAGCGGTATGTACCCGACGGTGTGACCAAGCGATGGGAGAAGGTTTGGCATGAACTACCCGAGAATGTGGTTGGCTACTATGAGGGTGGCAAGTCCGGCGACCTCATGTCAACCTATGCTCATGTCGAGAAGATTCTTCTTGAGGAGATCACCGAGAACAACGTGGTCTTCGATCTCTCCTTCGCACCTCCCATTATTGGCATTGCGTTCTGTCTTCTCTCCAATGACTATGGCGTCCAAGCAATGTTTCAGCAACGAGATATCGACCGAAAGACCACCGTCACTCACTATATTCCTGGGGAGGGCCTGATGTGAGAGAGAGCCTTGCTTGGTCCAAGATGAAACTGCAGGCAAAGATTGAGACCCTGGTGGAGGCGGTTCGACAGACTCGGAGCGGCACTCCAAGACAGAATACGCGCACCTTGGACAAACTGGATCGGTGGGAGAGCCAACTTGAACACATCCTCAAAATGATGGAGAAGATCGAGCTGGAACTCGGGCCTATTCTTGAGGAGAACCTCGAGGTAGATCTCTCTGATGACGAGCTGCTGAAGATTGCAATGTTCCAGCCTAGCACCAAAAACCTCTTCCTAGAGATTGAGGCACACTTTGTCAGAAATGAACCCTCTGTAGTGGACTTCGAGAGTCTTGGAGAACTATGCATGGTTCCTGAGATGGCCAAGGTGCTGGGACTGATGGGGGATGCTGCCATCTCGATGGCGATCATACATCACCTATGGCGTCCAAGTATGAGGGAGGTCGGGTTACTCACTCAGCGGCGGGCTGATGTTGTGAGTAATGAGAATATGGCATCACTCTGCGATGAGTGGAATCTCTATGACTACAGAATACACTTTGACCCTCCTGCGGAGAGCAAGTCGGAGATGCAGCACATCAAGGGGACACTTATCGAGGCAGTCTATGGTATCACGTATGTGAGATACGGCTTTTCCCCGGTGAAGGAACAGGCCGCTCACCTTCTGAACCTACTCTGACTCAGCATCTTCAATACCATGGCGTTCTCTGAATGATACTCCGTGTCTCCATCGACCTCCCGTAAAGCAATAGATCAGCACCGAGAATCCAATTATGAAAATGAGTAGTGCCATAGTATAGGTACTTAGTTGCATCCTTACCCCCATTCATACTCGACACCAACCCAAATCAGTCCTTCGTATGAAACAGAGTCAGATGTCTGTCATGTCATATTCATCTTCAACATGACCAGTTTCAGCGGACGGGAATACCTTGTCAAATCGTCTTCTGACCTGTCGAGCAATGCCAGGGTCGGCATAGACTCTCACCGTGGGAAGTATTCTCTTCTGTTGACGCAGGGCATGCATGATGGGTCTACCCTGCTCAGCATCTTCGATGCTTACGATATCAATGCCTGTATTCTCACCGCCGACCAGAAGTGGAATCTTCCCGAGAGTCTCCTCACCTAGTTCTGGATCGACAACGTCCAGAACCACGCGTCCTGCATCATCTCCGAGTTCTTCCTCAGCACCGGTAAGCATCTCGATATCATGGAGCATCTCAATGAATCTTGACCGTATGGAGGGTTCAAATGATGAGAGAGGCCGGGTGAGGATTACTTTGAATAATCTCCGAAGTCTGATTCTGAGTGCATATTCTCTGACAAAACTGGTTTCTGCGTCTTCAAGCCATCTGTAGAGGTCACCATCAGTCATCCGAGTGAAGAGACCTACGATCTCATTTCTGGACAAGTCAAGCTCCTTTATTCTGAAATAGGTCGCCTTGCTGGTCAGTGCCTCTGCCACTCTGACTGCGTGATGAAGATACAAGTCCGAGAACATCCAGTTTCGAGAGAGAATGAGTGCTTCGAGGGAGTGTAGTGCTTTCAACATGAACGCTCTGACATATGCCCCCTCGGTATTTCTGACGACTCGATTTGTCAGGAGCACTCGTTCTGCAGGAAAGAGCCCCAGCTGGACGCCGCTGAAGTGTGCATCCCGTATGAGGTAGTCCGTCTTGTCAATGTCTAGAGGCGAATCAACAAAGTCAGACAGCAGTCGAAGAATGGGATCCTTAGTCCTCCTCTTCAGGACTGCAATCACATCCCGCGGCTCTATGTCGTTCTGGATGAGTGTATCAGTGAGTTCGCTATTTCTTATGAGGTACTCACCTAGGTCGACATGCGAAACCCCTGCCCAGCTTTGGAGTGCAAACTCTATTGTGTGGGAGGTCGGCGGGTGCCCAACATCATGAAGCATGGCAACTGCTCTGAACAGTTTCTGTTGGTAGTCGTTCAAGAGCTCCGATAGTGGTCGGAAACGCGCCTCTTGAAGGTCCTCACAGTAGTTGACCACTCGGATGCATTTCTGAGCAAGGAAGTTAGTTCCCAGACAGTGCTGAAACCTTGTATGTGTTGCACCCGGGTATACTATGTGTGCAGGACCTAGCTGCATGACATAGCGAAGTCGTAACATGGGCCACGTGGAGATGACATCAAGTTCCCATGGCTCCAGCAAAATGGCACCATGGACAGGGTCCTGGATTGCCTTCTGTCGGGTGTGTTTCTCAGTGAAGGACAAGACTCTTTCATGTTCAGCTATGACACGACGGACCTTCTTGTTCAGCTTGTCACGGCTTCTCCCCACGATGTCATTCTCTCTTATACCGGTCTTTCTAATCAGATCCACGATGTCAACATCGAGGTCCTTCAGTGGTGGCTCTCTTGCCTCACCAGCTTCAAGCGCATCGCCATGTTTCTTTCTGGGGAGCATTGATCAACGACTCAGCACTGAGAAACATGAAGCCGCTATTTAAGGAGTCACAAGATACTAGGATTCCTTCTTCGCTCTGGAGAGTTTGACTTCCTCTCTCGCTTTGATGTACTCAAGGGTTCGTCCAGTTTTCATTGCCCTACAATACTCGTCGGGATTGCAGAGTCCCCATCTCTCCATACTCTTACAGGTTGGGGCACCGCGTGACTTGTAGTATGGTGGGTCGAGGAGATTTGCACTTGTTAGGAAGTTGACAACTGTCTTGATGTTCCTTCTCGTGTAAGCAATCCGGACACAGGGCGGCGCTCGTCTTACAATACTCCAGCTTACCCTCCTGTATAGCCCGTACCACAGTAGGCACTTCTTGGCGACGTAGAGATGATCACAGTCGGGGCACATCCCTCTGGTGATTGCGACCCTACAGAATTCATCCCTACTCTCCTTCACTAGCCCGTGGCTCTTAAGCAGATGGAATTTCACTTCGACGAACCACTCTGGGGTGAAGGAACCGAATTCGCTGGAGAACGCTTCTATTTCCTCGGCCAGTTCATCGGGAGTAGCATTCCAATACTCCCGGCTGAGTATTGGTTCATCGTCTAGCGAGGTCATGTATTGTCTCCATCATATTGTACGGGAGAAACTTAAGCGCGTCTGTGTTTCCCGAGCATGAATCCATGCTGCTTTCATCATGTTGGAATAACTCTTAAATTGTTTTCAGAGTCACTGCACTCTAGTAGTCGCCCGTTCGACATGAGGTTTCTCTCTGATGACTGAGTTAGAAGTGGTCGCTAAAATCTCGTTCAAGGAAGCAATAACCTCAGTTGATTTTGTTGATTTTTTGGGTGACGGGATTGACAGTGTTGTTATAACCACTCTGAACGGCGACGTTCGAGTCCTGGAACTGTCATCGGAAGCCCTCTCATCACTGGCGGAAGCCTGTCGTATCGAGAATCTTCCGCCTGTATCGTCCATGGACATCGGTGATGTCACCGGCGATGGTATTCCAGATATCATCATCGGAGGTCTCGATAACACGCTGAGAATAGCCCATTATGAGGATGGCTGTCTAAGCGAGATAGCTATGAGTCCCCTCGGTACCCTTCCTACTGCACTCTGCGCTACGAATGTCATGGGGGCCAATAACGCCGAGGTCATAGTTTCGACGAACGATAATGCATTGCGTTGTTTTGGTTGGTATGACTCAGCTCTGGACAAACTTGCTCACAAGGTCATCGACTATCCCGTTTTCTCCATCCACCCGCTCGGGGGCAAAGGAGTCCCGTATTCAAGATTTGTCTTCGGTGATGACAGTGAGCATCTCTTCGTCTATCGATATGCCGACGATCGTCTTCATGAAGCAGTCCGAACGGGGACAAAGGGGAAGGTCAACCTTGTTTCTGCTGGAAGCGTGAGCGGGGATAGGTATGACGAGATTGTAACGATATGCGACAAGAATCTGACTCTCTATGGTATTGTTCAGGGACGCATAGAGCAGTTCGATAATCTGAGAGGCCCCAGCCCTGTAACAGGGCTAAAGGTGGGCCATGTGAGCGATGATACCTCCTCACCTGGACAGATTCTTGTAACGCACGCAGACTCCAGCATCGGTCTCTTGAGCCTTGAAGGTCGTCAGTTGGTTCCCAATACAGCTCTTAAGACGCAGGAGTCCGCCCTTGAATCCCTTATTGCATTTGGTGATATCAACGGGGACGAAAAGGTAGAAATTGTGCAGGCTGTTGGAAACACCCTACACATCATCACTGTAAGTGCTAACTGACTACTGCTCCAACTTGGGCATGTAGACCTCTTCGGGTTTCATAACCTTGATGGTTTTGACAGAGATATTGTCCTCAATCTTGGGGACCCATTCACTCTCAATCCATCTCTTGACCTTCTCACGGGCCTCATCGATGTCTTCTGCCTCTGCATTAACATCGATTCTAATGAAGAGATTGTACGGTTCCCTTTCGGTAATATCCTTCTTGACCATCGCCCAGAATGCCTTCGAGCCCTCTGGAATATCTATACGTCCGACAATCTCAGCCCACTGTTTTCCTTCCATGCGTTTTGTGACAATTGCCAAATCCTTGAGTGGTCCCAATTCCTTAAGCGCGTCGAGGATCTTCTCGCCTTCCGCCTTGGGGTCTTGAATCTTATCGAATTCCGCAATTAGGTAGTGATCTGCCCTGAATATGGCCATGGTCTCGGTTCTCCCGAAAATGCTCTTGAGCGGCCTAGCTCGGGCCGCTCTTAAGTATGATGGTATTTCCCTTTCTTCATTGATCAGTTTTCTCGTACTCTTCAAGCTCTCTGGTGTAATGGTAGTAACGATACCCCGCCGTACACAGTCCCATCATCGCTACAATAATGATGCCCCAATCCAAGCGAGAGACCAGACCGAAAAGGAACAGCGTAAAGATACGTTCCGACCTTGCCCCTAGGCCAACATCGAGGTCTTTGACCCCGAGATTCTCTGCCCTCGCGCGAGTATAGCTTGTCAGCAACCAACCCATAATGGAAAGGGATACCCAGACTTCAATCTGCAATCCGAACAACTCCACACCCTGCAGATGGAGTGCAATGGATAGTAGGATGATTCCCTCAGAGACTTTGTCGATTACCGAATCAAGAAAGGCGCCCATATCGGAGGATCTGCCGGACAGTCGAGCTATGGCACCATCTAAGCCATCCAGCACCCCCACAATGAATATGGCTACTGCAAATCCCGGCTGGGATCCAACTAGAAGCAAAATGATGAAGGACAGAATGGCAACCAGTAGGGAGATGTAGGTCACCGTATTCGGCTTGACGCCTCTTGATGCCAAGGGGACGGCCAGTCTTGTTATTGGGCGTTTGAATACCCTTCTCAGTCGGAATCTACTGGGCGACATCAGCTAACTCGTCCTCTGAGTATTTTGTCGCCACATATTATTGCTTGTTTCTCATTAATGCCGTCGCCGATATCGGCGTTGCCGAAGGCCAGGCAATCAACCAATGTGGTGCCTGAGCCCAGCCGTGTATTGTTTTCAAGGTCAACATAGGGGCCTAGGCGGGTGCCGCTGGATATGTGACACCTCTTACCAATGTACACAGGACCCGTAAGGGTGACGTTCTTTTGGACAACGGTGCCTGATGGAAACTCAATCTGTTGACCCACTTCAAAAACATCACCGCTTGTCAGGTATACGTCTGACTTCTCGACAGCTTTCGTGGTATCAAAAAGATATTTCATACATCTAATCAGCGACTCGGGACTATCAAGGTCAAACCAATCTCCCGTCACAGCAATACCACGGATGATCTCCCCCTGAGAGATTGCGTGTTCTATGGCTTGCGCCACCCTAGTGCGGCCATCTTCCAGGGCACTCTGCGCATGACGGAGAAATCTCTTGTCGACACCTAAGAGCATCGCCGAACGGCCCCAGTAATCACCCCTGCCGCTTGGAGTCAAGCTAACAACTCTTCCTTCGCCTTCAGTGTAGACGCTCGTCCCCGTCGTTGCTGTGGTATCAACTGCAATGTTAACAAGGGCGTCTGAAGTCCCTTGATTTCTGATGAACGCTGTAGTCAGCCTTTTCTCAGCCAGAAGATCTGCGGGGCATGTCAGAATTGGCGTCTCACTACACCTCTCGACAGTACTGGCAAAGGTCTTCAAGGGGCCGATTTCGTAGTCTTCAACAAGTGCCAGTTGTACATTCTTCTGCAGATTCAGACTTCGGAGATGATGCTCAATCTGCTCAGCAAGCCATCCCACGGCAACCGTCAGTGATTCAATACCTGAGTCGATAAGTGTTGAGAGTAGTCTATGTAGTATGCTCTCGCCCAGTAATGGGAAGAGTGATTTATGATACTCTGATGTCACCGGAAGGAAACGGCTTCCTTTTCCTGCAGCCAGGACTATGGCGTGGATATCCATCCCTCATGCTAGAAATATCGCGAGAAGCATATCTATCTTTGGCGTTGACAGCATCTCAGTTGGCAAAGCAAAATGCCCATATGGGTGTTTGTTGCTGGTTAGCTGGGAGTGGCCTATTGACTGCCGAAACTCTTGAATATCAACCCGGGACTTCACCAGAGCAGATTGTAGGTACGGCAGCAGATGTCCTGCTTTCCGGTGGAGTGGTCGTTTATCCCACAGATACCAGCTATGGGATTGCATGCGATCCACGTATTGATGCTGCTGTTGACAGGCTTATCGAGATCAAGCGTCGCGACCCTGACCTAGGGCTTCCGTTGCTCTTCTCTGACTATTCTCAGTGTGAGTCCTACCACGCGTTTGGTGACCTCGAGCGCATTCTTGCTAAGCTCTTCTGGCCTGGGGCGCTGACCCTTGTTGTTGACGCCAGACCCGATATTCCTCCCAGTGTCACAGGAAAACGAGCCTCTATCGCGGTACGCGTGCCGGATCACCTCATTCCTAGGGGCATTGCAGCACAGATACAAGGGCCGATAGTCGGAACCAGCGCAAATCGTCATGGCGGCCCCAGTCCCTTCAGCGTTTCCATTGCAAGAGAACAGCTTGGTGACGAAGTAGATTTGTACATCGACGCGGGCGCCTCGGATGCATCGAAGAACTCCACAATCATAGGCGTCGAGTCAGGGACCCCGGCAAATATCAAGGTATATCGCGAGGGAGAGTTGTCCATCCAACGTCTCACCGAGAGCTTGAGAGTGGACGGTGACGCACTCCGGTTTTGGACAAACAGAATAGTATACGCTGATATGTGAGGGAACATCGCCTGCCTGAATGGAATCTACTTGTAAGTACTCCGCGAAATCGAGAGGCAGCTGCCAGTTCGGAAGTGGTCTACTTCATCGGCGACCTCATTGGCGATGACGCCCTCGAAACGAATGTCACCCCAGTATCGGGCCTGTTGGCTGTGAAGACCTCCAAAGACCCATTCAAGGTTGTTGAGCAACTCAAGGAGTTTGCAAAGGAGAATCCTTACCAGTTTCGATATGCTATCAGATTCACACCCATGGAACGCTGTGTTGAGTCTGATATCCCTAAGATTGTTGACGCAGCAGAGCCCCTTGTGAAGCGGATTGGTCCAGAAGAGAAGTTCAGAGTCACTGTGAGAAGTCGATACACAGAACTCGGAACAATGGACATCATTGATGCAGTTGCAAAGCTGGTTTCGAGTCCTGTTGACCTTGAAACCCCCGACAAAATCATATGGATTGAAGTTGTTGGGAAGTGGACCGGCGTGTCAATCTTCGAATCGGAAGACGATATTCTCTCCATCAAACCCCTAATCGAGGACGAAGAGTAGAGGGATTCACGCCTCGGTTGCCACGAGAGAGACGCGACTCACCACGCACCTTACCAGTGCTAACCATCTCTCTTCTATAGATCCCGATTTCGATATTGCATCCAGTTCAATTTGAGGGATATGAAAGAAGTCTTGGATTCTCTCGAAACGTGCTCTGTCTATCTTGAATGGTTCATCCAACTCGTTTCCCACTCTCTTGACGAGTATCTTGATGGTTTCCTCTACTGAGTCTTCTGTTTCTGCAACTACAATCACGGCCACGCTACTGAGCCCCTCCTCAAGCCCCATAAGATTGAATGCGTTCTTGATCTGCCTTTGTGCAGAGGCATAGAGAATGATCTCAACATCCAGGGATCGAGCAATTGCATAGCCCCCAGACCAAGCATTCCATGCATTCTGAGCGGCTGAGAGAAGATGTAGTTCCCCTGCGATACACCGAGGGTTGAGAAACTGAATGGCGAGGACCTCTTCTGCCATCTCAGTTGCGATTTGAATCAGTCCATCCGGAATCAATTGATTCTGATTCTGGAGTTCTGCAATGCCTGCAAAGACCCTGTCTGTGTTGCTCATGAGCTCCTCAATTCTCATATCTATCTACCTCAGGCACAAACTAGAGCCGCTTGATGAAGTAGTCCGTCACTGTTGGCTCGAAACCAACTTCAAAGACAAGCCTATCACGAATCTTGTTCATTCCGCTGTCCGGGTCTTCACTCTTGAATACCTTCACGAGGTCGATGATTGATTCTCGCATCTCCCATGGATAGACGGTCCATGCATCAACCAACTGCATGAAGTAGTCTGGCTTGACACAGCACCGACTCTTGAGGTGGAGCACGGCTGTCTTCAGCTCAGCCACATCATGCCCCTTGACATGCTGGATTGCGTGAGTCAGGCTGTCCCCGGTATCTGCGACCTCGTCAACCAACAGCACCCTGCTGTCCTCCAGAGGAACGGAAAGAGGTTGAGTGATTTTGGGTTCCTTCCCGCTGACCCCGAGAGCAGAGTAGTACTCAATACGGACATTCCACATTGGACTAACATAAAGGACATCTGACAGAATACGTGCCGGTATCCATCCTCCACGTGCTATCCCAACAATGACATCTGGCTTGAACCCACTATCCACAATCCTCTCGGACAGCTGCAGAGTAAGATTGTACACATCTTGCCAGCTCAGGATTAGATACTCCATCGGCTTTTCCTTCCCGTGACTAGTTGAACGCGAAAGCGGCCGGCTTAATTAGTTATGGCTTTTCCGGGGAAGCACAAGCTAAATCAGAGATGAGGTTGAGAGGAGAGAGCATGAAGCCCGATCTCTTGTTGACAAATATGGGCAAACTGGCAACGCTGGCAGGCCACAGTGCGGCACCCAAGACCGGGGACGAGATGCGAGAACTCTCGATAATTGAGAATGGTGCTGTCGCAATCAAAGCAGGTCGCATCATCGCAGTTGGAACAACGCCCAGCGTACTCTCCACCATTGATGAGGCGCCCGACATCCCGCCTATCGAGTTTCCAGGCATGTTTGCTATGCCTGGGTTTGTCGACAGTCATACCCACCTAGTCTTTGGTGGCTCTCGAGAACATGATTTCGCCATGAAACTCGCGGGCAAATCCTACATGGAGATACTGGAGTCGGGCGGGGGGATACTGAATACACTCCGAGCAACACGCTCTGCAACGCTCGCCGAGCTTCGGAGCAATGCCTTCTCATATGCCGAGGGAATGTTATCCAGGGGCACCACATCAATCGAGGCCAAGAGCGGATACGGTCTCGATACAGCCAACGAGCTGAAGATGCTTCGAGCTGCCGATTCTCTCTCTGAGATGCTGCCAACGGAGATAGCATCCACCTTCCTCGGAGCACATGCAATCCCTCCTGAGTACAAGGGGCGAACGGATGACTACGTTGATCTCGTGGTGAATGAGATGATTCCTGCCGTCGCAGAGGAGGGTCTGGCCGAGTTTTGTGATGTATTCTGTGAGAAGGGCGTGTTTGACATTGAACAGTCGAGAAGAATACTGCTGGCAGCAAGGGAGGCTGGAATGAAGCTCAAAGTGCATGCTGATGAGATTGTGCAGCTCGGGGGTGCTGGACTTGCTGCCGAACTTGGTGCAATCTCGGCTGATCACCTGCTTCAAGCCTCAGAAGATGACCTGGAGAAGATGCGGGCCACAGGAACTATTGCGACGCTCCTTCCCGCCACCGCATTCAGTCTTGACACTGAGTATGCCGATGCCCGTTCTATGATTGAGATGGGCCTTCCCGTAGCTCTTGCCACGGACTTCAATCCAAATTGCGCAAACGAATCAATGTTCTTTACCATCGCGTTGGCGTGCTACAAGATGAAGATGTACCCTCAAGAGGCAATCTCAGCTACGACCATCAATGCTGCACATGCTGTGGATCGGGGCCGAGAGACCGGGAGTATCGAGGCCGGCAAACGCGCCGACATACTCATTCTTGACTGTCCCAACCCTGATTTCATCGCCTACCGCTTTGGCATCAATCTTGTGCATACAGTCATCGCTGACGGTGAAGTGGTGCACACCAGACTGGGTCCGTGACCACCGACATGGATCGACTATCCGTGGTCATAGAGGCTGCCTGCGACCTCTTCCACCGCCGCAGAGATCTGTCTTGTCTTAATCAGTTCAACAATGGTTTGGATGTCTGGGCTTAGCTGTCGATCGTCCTCTAGTTTCTTTACATGATGTCGGATTATGCCCTTTGCACCAGCTAGAGGCTCTGACGTCTGGAGGGGCTCCAATAGATCCAACCCCTGCGCCGCACACATGTATTCAATGGCCACGACATTTCGCACGTTCTCGAGAATGCTCCGGCATTTGCGTGCTGCGATTGTACCCATGCTCACATGATCCTCTTGGTCCGCACTCGTCGGAATGGAGTCAACGCTAGCAGGATGGGCTAAGACTTTGTTCTCTGAAACTAGTGCCGCAGCGGTGTATTGTGCAAGCATCATCCCGGATTCCAGCCCGCCCTCCTCTGTCAGAAAAGAGGGGAGACCGCTAAGCTTCGGATCGACCAATCGGTTGACTCGCCGCTCCGCAATGCTAGCAATCTCCGCTAGTGCTATCCCAAGAAAGTCCATTGCCACGGCTACAGGCTGACCGTGGAAATTTCCCCCCGAGATAATCTCGTCATCTTCAGGGAAGACTAAAGGGTTGTCTGTGGCCGAATTAATCTCCACTTCTAGCAATCGCTTGACATATCTGATGGTGTCAAGAGAAGCTCCGATGACCTGAGGCGCACAACGGAGAGAATACGCATCTTGTACCTTCTCACAGTTGATGTGTGACTTACCTATTTCGCTAGGAGGCAGGAGTCTCCGTAGTGCTGCTGCGACATCTATCTGCCCCCTATGCGGTCTGGTCGCATGGATGCGTTCGTCGTAGGCACTTCTTGTTCCTCGAAGAGCCTCGAGGCTCATTGCTGCTGCAATAGTGGCATCCTCAATCAGTCGCAAAGCATCATAGACTGCCAATGCTCCAACGGCACTCATAGGCTGTGTTCCATTGATCAGTGCCACTCCTTCTTTCGCCTGCAGCCTTACCGGTTTGATCTGGGCCTGCCTGAGCGCTTCTGAGCCTGATACTCTCTCTCCTCTGGAGAAAGCCTCACCCTCTCCCATCAGGACTAGCGCCATATGTGCAAGTGGGGCCAGGTCTCCACTCGCTCCGACAGACCCTTGCTGCGGAACGACTGGAATCACGCCTTCGTTCAGCAACTCAATGAGGGTTTCAATGACGACCAATCGTATCCCTGAGAAGCCTTTTGAGAGCGCATTTGCTCGAAGAAGCATCATCCCTCTGACGATCTCTTTGTCAAAGGGTTGGCCGACCCCGGCACTATGGCTACGGATGAGGTTCGTCTGTAGACGTTCTAAATCTTTGGCACCTATCCTGACATTCGCCAACTCTCCAAAGCCTGTATTGACCCCGTAGACTACCTTGTCATGGCTGACGGCTCGTTCTACAACATCACGACTCCGGGTTATCTTCTGGACTGCCCTCTTCCCAATTACAACCTCTTCGCCATCCCGTGCCACTCTTACGACATCATTGATAGTCAGGTTCTCGCCATCTACAGTAATGACCAATTTCATCCGTCCTGTAAAGTTTCGTCCCGGAGGCCTCGAATGTCACAATGCCTCCTGTCTGACACCATCGAGGCACCTTTCAATACGCTTTAAGGCTTATCAAATAATGTACTAGGACGTTAGCCTTAAGACCAGTCTGTGTGCTCTTGAGGCTAAGCATTGGCCCCCTACAGGGCCCGTGGTCGGGTTCCGTGGGCTTCAAACCCATGATCGTGCAAGCGATGGCAGTTCGATTCTGCTAGGGGGCCGCCATCTCGATTACTTCTCCATAAATGGTTCACTGGTTTTCGTCTGGCACAAAATCGGCCGATGAGTTCGCTTGCTACGCTATTAGAAAACCTAATGTTGTCTGTGCTCAAGTAATATGCGGTGAGTCTGTCGATGTTAGCGAGCACCGACGAGTCAGAGTCGCAGCACAATCAGTGGTGGGTTCGGACAGTCCTGAAGAGTGCAAGTGGGCTGCTCTTTGCTCTTGCACTTGTTGGGCCGGGATATGCGTTACTCCCGCTCTCGTCCTTGCAGGTTGGCGTGATTGCTCTTGTACTCTTCGCGATTTATCTAAGACTGGAAATGAACCGAAAAAGTCGCACTATGCCTTGACTGATATCTGTTCCAAAGGCTGACTTGGGTTCGACGAGTCCGGATACCGCAAGGGTCACAAGAGTTCTCTCAATCTTTCTAAGAGCGCCTGCTGCACTTCTTCTACTGGAATCTCGGCGTTGATGGCACCCCTTGCCACATCTCTTCTGATGGTACTCACTTTTGGCTCCCCTCTGAGTTCCTTGTGGGTCTCCAAGAACTGGGCCACTATATCCCGGGTCAATGAGTCGATACGGTCATTCTTGGACTGCGTTTCTCTCTCACAGTCATCTCGTTCTATCGTTCGGAGTCCTTCAAGCGCCTCCACTGCTTCTCGAGTGGCCGACTCAAGATCCATGACACTGAGGTCCATGCTAAGAATGGGTTCATCCCAGCTATACCTCTCGCCCGGAGTGTCCATCCGCTCTTCAATGCGTCGTATGACCATCTCGGGGATAAACGAGTCACGTTCATTGTTCCACAGCACGGCTGTGTCTGCGGGTGTTGCGACATGGATTATCCCAAAGAGGGTTTCATGATTTCTGGCCAGCTCCAACAGCTCATGTCGCATACTTGCATAGTAGTTGGTATCGTCATGTATAACGTTGGAACCCCGTTTCAGCGCGGCTTCGGTCTCTTCAAAGGCCCTTCTCCTGACCATCTGCTCTCTCGATGGCCTGAAGTCCTCATAGTATTCCTTATCACGCCATCTGTCGGTGCTGACCACTTTGATATCTTGTGGTGAAAGCGAGCTCGCTATGGCCTGCGCTAGGGTTGTCTTGCCAGATGACGGGAGCCCACAAAGAGCTATGAGAAACTGCTCCATGAAAACCTCTCTTGGACGGTCTACTAAATCAACGATTTGGTTGTTGACTTGCTGCCTGCCTGTGCAGACTACTCGTATTGTCTGGGATTCGCGGTTATGCCGAGTTCTCTCACAATCTCTTTGTATCGGTTACGGATTGTCACTTCTGTGACATTGGATGCATCGGCTATCTCTCTCTGAGTCCGCCTGTCATTCTCAATGATGCCTGCTATGTACAACGAGGCCGCAGTAATGCCGCCAGGGTCCTTGCCTGCAGTGATGCCCTTCCTCTCTGCCTGCTTGATGATGTCTGATGCCCTCTGAACGGTCTTACCCTCCATCTCAAGGTCCGCAGATATTCTTGGAAGCAGATTCCTTGCTGAAGGGAGGGGTACATGAACGTCAACATTCTGGATGATCCTTCGGACGCACTTCGACAGTGCTTTTCTGTCAATAGAGGTCTCATCAACCACTTCATCAAGCTGACGAGGTATTCTATGGATACGGCAGGACAGATACAATGATGCTGCCACCATTGACTCAATTCTCCGACCCATGATGAGCCGTTTGTTCAGTGCTTTCCTGTAGATCAGAGCAGCAGTCTCTCCTGCCTTTCGTGGGATGCCCATCTGTGAGGAGAGCCTATCCAGCTCTCGCATTGCTATACGTAGGTTCCTGTGTTGTGACTGATGGGCAATGCTTCGTATCTGCCATTTCCGCATTCGGTAGATTGCTGCACGTCTCTTGCCTTTGATTGACCGTCCTCTTGCGTCTTTGTTGCTCCAGCTGATGCTGGTAGACAGACCCTTGTCTGGAATCGAGAGTCTCATCGGAGCTCCGGTCCGAGCTCTAGCATTTCTCTCTTCAGCTGTAAATGCTCTCCACTCAGGACCATGGTCTATGATGTGTGAGGAAACAACACATCCGCATGCAGTGCAGGTCTTCTCTCCTCGTGCTTCATCTTCGTGGAAATCGTTGCCTCCGCAGACGGGACATGTGTTTTGTGATGCTTCTTTCTCCGAGTTATATCTCGTGGATCGGTTCATTAGTACTTTCACTATCCTAATACTCCGAGAACGATTATTGTTCAACTATCCATTGAATAGACTACTATCTCGGAGCGGTGCTTGTCTTCGGCACCATGCATACATTGGAACTTTCCGTATATAAGGGAAAGGTTTCGGTAACGGCAAAACAGATAGACACCCAATCCATGTGAAACAGCCCTATCAGGCCATCTTGTGGATATCAGGGGCCTATGGTCGTATCGTAATCTTCAGACTTGTTGCAAGGTCTTTGTATCGGTTTCTCACTGTGACCTCTGTGACATTGGATGCCTCAGCAATCTCTCGTTGAGTGCGTCGGTCGTCTGTGATGATTCCTGCAATATA
>SDNO01000213.1 GCA_004524435.1 Candidatus Thorarchaeota archaeon
CTGCCGCAAAGGAGATGGACCCAAGTCCCAGATTCATCCATGCCAGCTCCGTGGGGACGTATGGACCCTCCAGTCCTGATGGTCCACCAAAGACCGCGTCCGACCCTCAACTCGCAACTGATACCTACGGCACTCAGAAGATTGAGTGCGAAAAGATGGTGAAGGCCAGTGGACTACCGTGGAGCATTCTAAGATTCGGGGTCATACCTCCACTGGCTCTCAATATGGAGTTGGACCCAATGATGTTCGAGATTCCCTTGGACCAGCGGTTCGAGTTCATTCATACCAGAGATGTTGGCCTGGCCTGTGCGAACGCAGTGGATGCTGAAGCCGTCGGCAAGATCCTCCTGATCGGAGGTGGAACGTCCTGTCAGATGACATATCGCGATTTCATGTCCGAAATGCTCGAATCCATGGGTGTGGGGATGCTGCCAGAGGAGGCCTTCAAGCAGCCGGTCTCCGAAGAGGACTGGTATCAGACAGACTGGATGGATACCAGAGAGGCTCAGGAGCTCCTCCAGTTCCAGAAGCATGACCTACAGGATTTCTTGGAGGACTACAAAGATCTCTTGGGGATTAAGCGGCATCTTGCCCGGCTGTTCAGACCTATTGTACGGCGCAGACTTCTCTATACGTCACCGTACTACAAGAACCAATCTTCTTAGTCAAATCCTATCCGTGGGTTCGTGTGACTACTCCCGTTCCACTGAATTCGAGAAGCACTGAACTTGGGAGTAGAACGATATAGGAATGAGTTAGAGTTGAAATGGGGCCGTCCCACGTTGAAGAACAGCCATGGGATTCAGGAGATGAAGTCTCGTCTTGAATGCCAGTCCACGGTTGGTCAGATGACATACCGATGCACCTTGACATGGAGAGCGCTTCTGTCGAATTCACATTCCATTTCTAGTTAAGAGGTTAGACTGTAATCAAGTCCTTTTCAAGGACGACGTAAAGAATCAAGCCCGCGACAAAGCCGATGGCCACATTGAATGCTGTGGAGAAGAGAGCTGTGAGGACTAGAACAGATGCTTCTGTTTCTTCGATCTCCTTGAATGCGGTCTTTCCCAGCTCAAGGGAGGTCAAGATGAGCATTATTCCTATGATGAATTCTGGATAGGATGTGAATATTGCTAGGAGGCTGTCAGAGAAGAAGAGAGCCAGAGTAATCTCCATCAAGCCCTCCATCAACAATGCGCCACCTGTTCGCGCTCCGAAGAGGTATTGGCTTGCGAGACCTCCAGCTCCGTGACACAGGGGCATACCGCCCACGAAGGGAGTGACCACATTCATGGCACCCATGTTGGCTATCAGGTCGCTCGGCGTGACATCTGTTCTCTCGGGAAATAGGTCATGGACGAGTGCTATGGTGGCTATGACAGCATTGGTAAGGGTTAGAAACAGCTGTGCAAATCCAGCATATACGAAGCCGTAGAACATGTCGCTAATCGAGAATATGTGCAGCTGAGGGAGAGACAGGCCTATGGCGATATCAGCGATATTCAACGACCCTGTGATCAAGGCGTAGGCGAAGCCAAAGAAGACGAGGAATAGTGCGGCAGGCAGGTATCTGTTGCGAAGAAGCATGAACGCCAAAATCATGAGCGCCATTGATATGAGAAGATTCTGAGCCACAAGCTCGGCCCCAACCAGCACTAGTGTGAAGGCCAGACCGAGCTGGATACCCCGGACTACACTACTAGGCACTCGACCAAGAAGGGAATTGAAGCGGCGGGAGAAGGATAACACCACCCAGATCAACCCCACTGAGAATCCTGCTCCAAGGACTCTGCTCATGGGCCACCTCTCGGCAAGAGACACCGTGCCGATGACTTTCTGGGGTTGAACCGCAAGAGGAAGTCTATAGATAAGGGCAAGCAGGACGTTGGTCAGTCCGATTCCCAACAGAAGGCCGTTGGGACTGAAGCCGCACAGGGTTATGTACCCGATAGTGAACGGGATGAGGGTGCCAAAATCCCCAAAGCTGCCTGCGAACTCACGAATGGAGAATTCGAATCCTCTTATGACGACCATTGTCCATCCATCTCCTCTCAAGTGATTTCGACGGGGTATTGCGGTACTTATCTCTCATCACTAACCGGTTTGGAGCGATATTATCCTTGCGTGCCCCGAAAACCAAGTGCTGCTGCGTATCAAGAAGGAGTTGGTTCCCTTTCTGTCCTTGCCCAATGAGGGTAGAGTAGCGGTCCCGCCGACACTAGTCCCTGAACCAGTGGTGAATCCCCGAAGCAGGTAATGAACAGCCCTCCTCAAGATAATCCAAGGGCTGCCCAAGCAATATGCGACGACACCAGTCAAAGAGAAGAGTGCTCGCAAGCAGTCGAAACAACAACAGATTCATGACCCTGCAATGCATGAATCTGCCTGATGAACACCGAAGAGGCTGTCAAGGCTCTGCCAAAAGCTGAACTGCATGTACATATTCTGGGT
The DNA here is from genome assembly GCA_004524435.1 of Candidatus Thorarchaeota archaeon. Lineage (GTDB taxonomy): Archaea > Asgardarchaeota > Thorarchaeia > Thorarchaeales > Thorarchaeaceae > TEKIR-12S. The sequence goes on from SDNO01000213.1 coordinate 2,452, forward strand.
TCAGTCCGTCCCAGAACTCTATTGAGTATCATGCAGGAGGCCGGGGATGGCACAGATATGAGCGAGCGAGAAATACGGGATAGGTTTCGGTTCTCCGACTTCGGCCATTTCATAGAGGTCTACAAGACGATTATCCAGTATGTTACCGACGAGAGATACTTCGAGCGATTTGCGTTCGAGATGATGGAAGACTGTGCTGCCTCTAACTCCAAATATGTTGAGGTGAGCTTCTCCCCCATTGACCATGTCCAACAGGACCTTGACTACTTCAGCATGATTGATGCGATCCGGCGGGGCCTCCATCGAGCCGAGAACAGATTTGACATCCAGTCAGACATCCGAATCGACCTTGTCAGACATTCTGACTCACAGGCAGCCATGCTGGTTCTCGACTGGGTGGAACAAGACATGCAAGGCATCGTTTCGATTGATATAGGAGGAAGCGAGCACAAGTTCCCTCCGGCGCCCTTTGCCGATGCCTATCGAAGGGCTAGCGAGATGGGACTGCATCTGGTCGCACATGCAGGCGAGGCAGCTGGACCGCAGTCAATCTGGGATGCAATAAGGTTGCTTCAGGTGGAACGGATTGGGCACGGAGTCACGGCAGTGCAAGACCCAAAACTGATGGCCGAGCTCAAGAAGAGAGATATTGTGATAGAGGCCTGCCCGGTTAGCAATATCCGCACGGGAGCAGTTCCATCGATTGCGGAGCATCCTATCCGGGAGTTCTACGACTATGGTCTGATTGTAACGGTCAACAGTGATGACCCAACTCTGTTCAACACAGACCTGAACAACGAATTCATCCAATTACACAGACACCTTGGATTTACCCTCCAGGAGTTGACTCAGCTCTCACTCAATGCTGTGCAGGCAGCATTTCTAGAAGAGGGTTTGAAGGAGCAGCTAAGGGCTCGTTTCGTGCGAGAATCCGACCTAGTGCTTAAGTCAATAGGTCCCACTGAAGATTAGAATTCGTCAGGAATCTCCTCATTCTCCGTTGGATAATTCAGCAGACCCGCCTTCCGTGCGATTAGATGAGCGGTGAAACCAACAACTCCTGAAGCAAGAAGAATCAAGCCCAATGTAACGACTTCTTGGTATCCAGGTTGTTCTCTGCATACAGTACCGTCTGAATGCATCAGCAGCTCTGTGCGGTAATCGAAGTGCACCGTGGTATTGGTACCCTCCCAATAGACAAAGACTGTGACATTCGTCGCTCGGATCCAGCCCGTTGGCTCTTCAGCAGGATAGGTTATGCCGGGAAAGGCTTCACCTGAAACATTGGAGTAATGGAGAATGATATCGTCCGTGGCGTTCACGATAGTGATCGACACAATATGGCCGCTCGTGTTGAAGGACTGAATAATGACACGATCTCCATAGATGGTCTTGTTAGCAACGGGGTCGCTTGAATCAACATAGAGCTCCGCGTCGCCTGAAGTTCCATAAGGTCCCCACCACCAGTCTGTGGCACCGAGCCCACAGCTGATGAGCCCTCTACTCAATATCAGAGTTAGGGAGCCAAGCAGTATGAGTGAAATACAGATTGTTCGCAGTGATGGCTGTCTTGCGCCCCTCATCACAGACACTCGGTGGGCAATGACTGTGAATTCTTATGAACATAACCCTCTTCGAGATAGGCGATGGTTTGGGCGAGTGAGTATCGCTCAGATGCTCATAGTGACTCTATACTTCGAACCAGACACGCAACAGTTACGACACCCCAGTTGGTATGGGCTTATTTACCTTCGAGCAGACCATATGCTGGGTGTTATGATGGGTAAGAGCAAGCGCATCTATGTTACGGGGAAAGTCGAAGGCTATACCAAGAAGGAACTCCGTAATCTTGCCGAAAAAAATGGCTATGACTGGTCCTCGACAGTCCATACTCTGGACGTGCTTGTTGTTGGTGAGCGACCGGGGAAGAAGCGGTTGCAAACCGCAAAAAGGTACGGTGTCAAAACCATGACCTGGGATGAATTCCGGAAAGGGATAAGCTAAGCACAGGTTTCAAATTTGGCTATCTCTTTAGTCTCCAAGCCACAACAAGGATAACCGCTACTACCCCCAACCAGAGCAATACAGAAAGCAGCCCCCATGGATCGACATCTGCTGGCGTTACGGGTTCGTTTGAGCTTGAGAGGACAAGTGCTTGGTATCCCGTGTAGTCGTTCCCAACCAAGATTGTCAGGTTTGATACTGTGATATCGTGCGGCAACGTGACCTGCGTTGAGCGTTCCATGGGCTGTGCAGGACTCAAATAGCCCGTATGGGCAAGCGTTACCCCTTCGGTTGTGACGAAGTTGACATCACCCTGGGTGGTGAGCCGGTCTGAGAGACACTTCATCTGAGAAGTGATGGTGGCAGTTGAGCCTTCAGCAACACCGCCCGAGATACTCAACTCGGACAGCACAATACGAGGCGTTGTTGCCATCAAGTAGTCGAACGCAGGCCGGATATCTTGCCACAGAGCATCGATGTGGTTTTCAAATGGAGCAAAGAAGCCAAAGATTCCATCCCAACGCATCAAGACGTGCGTGGCATTCTCCTCCAGTACCTCATAGAACGACCAGGGGTCCACTGTTCCATTGTGATATATCTCAAAACAGATTGGCGCTATTGTGCCTCGCTCTTGATACATCCAGTCCTTCCACATCCCGCCGTGTGTTGCGAGCTCTCCATGGGTGGCGAATCTATGCTGCGAGGGATATCCCTGATCTTCGTTGAAA
>SDNO01000027.1 GCA_004524435.1 Candidatus Thorarchaeota archaeon
AGGTCTCCCTTGGGAGCTGCATCATCCATCTTCATGACCTGGAATCCATCCATCCGTGCCTGGAGTCCGCGTACCGGATCCACTTCTGTCACGATGACGTTTGCGCCAAGTCCTCGGGCTCGTTCTGCCATGCCTCTGCCGCAGAACCCATAACCTGCTATAACCACAGTTTTTCCAGCAATCAGGATTGCCGATGCTCTCATCACGCCGTCGAAGACGCTCTGGCCGGTTCCATATACGTTGTCGAAGAGGTGCTTCGTGTCCGCATCATTTACCGCCATTATCGGATACTTCAGAGCGCCGTCCTCTGCCATTGCACGGATTCTGATGACCCCCGTTGTTGTTTCTTCAGAACCGCCATAGAGGTTGGGAATCAGTTCTTGGTGCTTGTTGTGTAGCGTGAAGATGAGATCCGCCCCATCATCGATAGTCAGATTTGGCTCTTGTTTGAGCGTCTGTTCAATACACCAATAGTACTCCTCAGTATTGAGTCCGTGCCAGGCGAAGATTGGGATACCATTTGCTGCGAGTGCTGCCGCCACCTTATCATTTGTCGACAACGGATTGCATCCAGACCAAGCCACTTCGGCCCCTACTTCCCTGAGGGTCTCAACGAGCACGGCTGTTTCCTTCGTCACATGGAGGCAGCCAGATATCTTCATACCCTTCAACGGCTTCTCCTTAGAGTACCTCTCTCTTAGGTGCATCAAAACCGGCATATGTTTCTCTGCGTATTCTACCAGACTCCTGCCTTCTTCGGCAAGTCCGATATCCTTTACTTTGTAATCTGTCAAGTCATTCTACCCAGTCGAGTTCTTTCGTAGGACTTATTTGAATCCTCCATATCTCCCCGTAATGAAACGAATTTCATGTGGCGGAATATGATGCAAATCATAACGGATGATGAGCAGGAGTTATTGTGGGCCCTAGTTCACAACTCCCGGGCCGATATCAAAGAAATCGCTTCTCAGATTGAAAGGGGACGCAATTGGGTTGCAAGAAAGATGAAACGGCTGGCTCGAAACAACATAATTCGGGCCTATACCACAATCGTCAATCCGTCGATTGTGTACACTGAACGCAACACCATCCTACTCATCAAATCGAACCCGCGCGAGCTGGATGTCAGCAAGGCGCTTCTCGACATCCCGGGCCTTGAGTCGCTTGACGGGGTGTCTGGAGACTACTCGCTCCTTGGTCTCTTTCGATTCCGGAGGAATCAGTCCTTTGAACGGTTCTTGGACAAGATTGATCGTATTGTTGCCGTGTCTGATAGCAAGTCATACCGGCTGGTGCAGGTATTGACGACGTACAAGTCTGGAGGGTTTGTCTTTGAAGAGCAGGACTCGGTGCGGCCACTCATATCTTCAGAACACGAACTGATTCAGGTGATTCGTCGCCAATGGCCATCCGAGGACCACCCGTTTCCCCTCTCTCAGAAGGAGATTGGTGAGAGAATGAGTCAACCAATAACCCAGCCAGCCGTTTCCAAGGCGATTAATCGACTAGAGGACCGGGGTGTCATCGTGGGTTATTCTCTCGACCTGAATTTTGCACACTTGGGACTGCCAATCAAATTCTTTCTGGAGATCAAGGTTCGACCGGGAAAGATACGCGAGACTGCACGTTCCATTACTGAAATGGATGCAGTGTGGGCTCTTCACAGGACCAGCGAACCCTACAGTCTCTTTGCAACAGCACGTTCTACAGATATTCAGCAATACAATCTCTTCTTGCGGGAGATTTATGAGAACCGAGACATCCTGGATACTCGTTCGCAAATCTCTCTTGAGGAATGGTTCGTACCTCCTCATCGGAAGTAGAGCATTGATCTTGGTCATCTCATACTAGCTGGAAGGTGCCAGCTACAACTAGTGCGATGAGAAAGGCATTGAAAACCACTGCTGTTACTCGGTTACCAGATATGCCTCCCATCCAAACGGTATAGAGCGTGTTCAACCCGATAAGAAGGACGAAGGGGAGCATGAGCAGGGCGATGAACATGATGAAGCCCAATCTGACGCCTGCAAGAAATGGGACATAGAGGGCTCCGAGGACGATGAGAAGACCTACCAATCGGAGTGCGAGCACGCCAAGGAGTGAACGGACCCACCCATCTGCTGAAGCTGGTCTGGAACAGATGTGGTAGATGCTATTCAACCAGAGATCCTCGGCGTAGAACAGACATAGCAGGGGTAAGGTAAGGAGGACTGTGTATACCAGTCGCAGCTGCCCCACCGTCCGAATTATGCTGACCCCTATCATCGATTGAAGCCCGAAGACCTCCGACCCAAACCAAGACCAAAACAAGCACCAGAGAGCCAGCACGACGGAGCTCACGATCCCCACCAGCATCTCCTTCTGGCTAGGTACAAGTGCATTCCTCAGGACCGTCTTCCGGCCCAACAGAACTCGGCTCACCAATCCAATAGTGAGAAGCATGAGTAACGAGTACAATACTATCGAGGTTCCAAATGAAACGGGAATGAGTCGGATTCCTGCAAATTCGAACCCGAATCCGGCAAGGAATGATGCCAACAGAAGACCTCCGCCGAGCAATCCAAGAACAAGGCTGTACATGTGTTTCTTCTCGGAGCTTTCTTTGTGATCTCCTCTAGGAGTTGTTAGCGCAAATCTTGAGGATAGCAAGCCGTATGTGAGTGAGAAGAGGGGGAATACTGTCAAAAGAACGGATACTGAAACAAGGGTGTTTCCAATTTCACGATACCCATAGATGTGTTCGCTCGGATGAAGTGTTGAATTGATACTGTTGTTCCCCTGTAGTGATCGAATCAACCAATCGACAGATGAACTGACGAGGACTGGATCACTCACCTCGAAGAGATGGTTAGTTGTGCTGAACACCAGTTTCCTTGCGGTGCCATCAGTGAAGCTGCCATATGTCACATTGACTTCAGCCTCATCTATTCCTGTGGCATTTTTCAGAGTCTGCAGTGCCAACTCGGTAGATACTAGTTCGTCAAATGTACCTGAAGCAATCAGAAGATTCTCTGGGGTTGTGGTATCGACGACGGGGCCCTCAGAACCGAAGTCTTGTCCCATTCCCCCTCCGATAATCACTGTGCTCGTCGGTCGTATTGGTGCATTCTGTAGATAGAGAGCAATACCAGCTCCTAGTGAATGGCCCAGTACTCCATAGTGGGTCGAATTGACATTGGGACTCACAGCCTGAACAAACTCCACAGCAGCATAGACATCGTCAATGATATCGGAGAACGTGGTAAATCCAAATCTCTCCTCCGAGGTTCCATGCCCTGCAAGATCAACAGCAATTACAGTGAAGTTACGCCTAGCCAGCTCGATACTGTAGGGGGCCATCATGTCCCGTGAGCCGGATATGCCATGGATTGTGACGACGCACGGGAGTGGCCTGTCATAACTCGAGTGTCTAGGTCGATATACTGAGAAGTGGACTTCTCTCCCATTGAATCTCTCGATGACCTGGTCTTCGACGATCAGCTCACCTAGCCCTTGCTTCGTTGACCAGCTGAGATATAGAGAAGAGAGCATGATGACTACTAGGATGAAGAGTGTGAATCTGGTCGCCAACTTGGACATATGGCCTACACCTACTAGCTCGATAGATAGTAAGCCAATGATGACAGTTCGTGATATATCTTGAGGATATCACTTCGTTCTGGGTTCAATATTCGTCAAGGCTATTAAGCAAGAAAGAGGATTCGGCCGAAGGTGCATCTGTTGACACTTCACAAGTTTGAAGACAAGTCGCCCAGGGTCGATTCTGAGGCATACGTATCAGAACGAGCCTCGGTCATTGGCGATGTAGAGATTGGCCCAGAGAGTAGTATATGGGAGTTTGCAGTTTTGAGAGCCGATATGAACAAGATTACTATAGGAAGGGGCACATCCATTCAAGACAATGCCACGGTTCACACTGAGTTCACACATCCCACCCGCATGGGGGACTATGTGACTGCAGGCCACAATTGTGTCATCCATGGCTGTGAAATAGGTGACCGCTGCGTCATTGGCATTGGCTCAGTCGTTCTCACGGGCGCAAAAATTGGAAACGACTGTGTGATTGGAGCTGGCGCAGTGGTGACAGAGGGCTCAGAGATACCTCCTAACTCGCTTGTGTTGGGAGTGCCCGGCAAGGTTGTTCGAGAAGTCCCAGATGGCCTCAAGCAAGCCTTCATGATGGGTGCCCGGTCATACATTGAACTGGCTCGGGCATACCGTGAGCAGTCAGACTGAGTATATTTCAACCATGTCTACGTCAAGCCTTAATACCAAGAGACGGACCTCCCTAACAGGAGGTCCAAGAGTTGGATGAAGTTTCCATTGTTCTTGCAGGTGCAGCGGGACAGGGAATAGAGACTGTTGCGGATTTCATGGCCACTGTCTTGAAGAACGCTGGCTATCACGTGTTTGCCACTCGCGAGTTCATGTCGCGCATTCGAGGCGGGACCAACTCACTGCAACTCCGTGTTTCTACCGAAACCAGGGCCGCCTATCGCAGGCGCACTGATATCATGATACCTCTCAGTGAAACAGCGATTCCCCATCTTGAGAAACACTCCCGTCTGAGTGATGACACACTTGTCATTGGTGAGGATGAGCTTGTCGGTGCCCGCGCAAAGAAGAATCCCGAAAGGACTGCTGTGATACGTTTCACTGAGATTGCGAAGGAAGTTGGAGGTAAGATTTACTCCAATACAGTTGCTGCAGGTGCAATCTTGGCTCTCTTCGATGTTGAGGATGAAACTGTATCTGAATATCTGACTGGACGCTTCGGCTCAAAGGGGGAAAAAGTTGTTGAGCAGAACAAGGAGGCATATCATCGAGGGGTGGAAGAGGGCAAGAGAATCCGTTCCGATTTCTTTGCTCTGGACATGAAACCTGATTCGAAGATTACTGGGGAGATGCTAATCAGCGGCACTGACTCTGTTGCCATGGGTGCAATAGCTGGAGGATGCAACTTCATTGCTTCCTATCCGATGTCACCATCTACGGGTGTACTCGTGTTCCTCTCACAGCAGGCGACAGAATTCGGTATCGTGGTGGACCAAGCTGAGGATGAGATCTCCGCAATGAACAAGGGTCTGGGTGCTTGGTACGCTGGCGCCCGGGCGATGGTGACCACTTCGGGAGGTGGGTTTGCTCTCATGTCTGAGGGCCTCAGTCTGGCCGGTATCACGGAGACACCAATGGTGATTCATCTTGCGCAGAGACCGGGTCCTGCAACAGGACTACCGACTCGTACCGAACAAGGCGACCTGCTCCATGTGATAAGGACTGCACACGGCGACTTCCCAAGAATCGTGCTGACTCCAGGTACACTCGAAGATGGCTTTCTCCTGACTCAGAAGGCTTTCAATCTTGCAGACAAGTATCAGGTGCCAGTCTTCGTACTGACAGATCAGTATTTTGTGGACTCATCGTCAAACACGCCAGTCTTCGATCTCGGCGGCATCGAAGTGGAGAGATACATAGTAAGGACTGAGACCGAGTATCAACGCTATAGACTCACTGACAGTGGAATATCCCCTCGGGGGATACCTGGTCATGGGGAGGGTCTTGTCTGTGTGGATAGCGATGAACATGACGAGGACGGACACATAACAGAGGATCTCCATGTCCGGGTGGACATGGTCCAGAAGAGAGTCATGAAGAAGATGCGGGCAATCCGTGAGGATTTCATCATGCCCGAGCTGGTTGGACCAGAGGACTACTCGACGCTAGTGGTCACATGGGGCTCGAACTATCATGTGGTACGAGAGGTCCTTGAGAAGATAGATGATAGTGGAATATCCATGCTTCATTTCAAACAGACATACCCGCTCTCAGAGGCTGTCCTAGAGTATCTTGAACGGGCTGATTGTGTCGTATCCATCGAGAACAATGCCACAGGGCAGTTCACTAAGATCCTCCAGGACGAACTGGGATTCACAATCTCGTCGGATGATATGTTGTTGAAGTACAATGGACTACCCTTCGCTGTGGAAGAGATAGAGGAGTTCCTGAGCAATTATGGAAGGTAGGTATCAGATTTGAAACCAGAAGACTTCGAGATAATGGATGATGTGGACTACGACATTGCTTGGTGTCCGGGGTGCGGCAACTTCAGGATACGAAAGGTTCTGATGCAGGCCCTTGCCGAATTGGACCTAAAACCTCAAGAAGTGGTTATGACATCAGGAATTGGCCAGGCAGCCAAAATGCCGCAATACCTCCGTGTGAACTTCTTTAATGGCCTTCATGGACGTTCATTGCCTCTTGCTCTGGCAATCAAGGCGGCAAACCCAGAACTGACAGTCATTGCCGAGAGTGGTGATGGATGCATGTATGGGGAGGGTGGTAACCACTTCGTTCATACCATGCTGCGTAATCCCAACATAACGGTTTTCGCACACAACAATATGGTCTATGGTCTCACCAAGGGACAAGCCTCTCCCACGAGTCGAGAGGATTTTGAAACCCCGGTACAGACTGCTGACCGCGGAGGTGTGACTAACACACCCTTCAATCCCATGGCCCTTGCCATCTCTATGGGGGCAACCTTTGTTGCACGTGCTTTCATCGGCGATGAGGACAAGTCCAAGGACCTCATGAAGAAGGCGATTAGTCACAGAGGCTTTGCTCTTCTTGATATCTTCCAACCATGTGTCACCTACAACAAGCTGAACACCTTCGGTTGGTTCAAGAAGAACACATACTACTTGGATGAGAGCCATGACCCGAGTGATAAGATTGCGGCCTTCGGGAAGTCACTTGAAACTGAAAAGCTCCCCCTAGGCGTCTTCTATTCGGATCCAGGACAACCAACCTTCGAGGAAGAGTCTACTGTCTATCGCGATGACAAGCGTCCGCTCTTCCAACGCGACGTTGATTTCGATCGGTTGGGGAATCTTCTACAGTCCAAGATATAGCATTCGCCTTCTTACAGACCTGCAAAAGGAACATTTGTCAACCCTTTTTAGCGCGATAAAACATCGTTAAGTACGGATTGGACATGAGCAAGCAACACGAACATCACAAGAAAATGGTCGCAGACTTCCGAAGAAGATTCATTGTTTCCTCCATTTTGACGGTACCCATCCTCATTCTTTCACCAACAATCCAACAGTGGCTTGGAATACAGTTCTTGACTTTTGCCGGCTCGTTATACGTTGTACTCCTGTTATCCACGGTTGTGTACTTCTATGGAGGATACCCGTTTCTCTCAGGCATGAAGGACGAACTTGAGTCCAAGAATCCTGGAATGATGACACTGATTGCTGTTGCGATTACCGTAGCGTACGTCTACAGCAGTGCCGTGGTTCTAGGTCTCGAGGGAAGCGTCTTCTTCTGGGAGCTGGCCACGCTTGTCGATATCATGTTGGCGGGCCATTGGATCGAGATGCGTTCTGTCATGGGCGCCTCGAAGGCACTGGAGGAACTGGTAAAACTGATTCCTGCTACGGCTCACCTAGTCCAGTCTGATGGTTCCATTGAGGACATTCCAGTCGATGAGCTGGAGACAGAACAGGAGGTTGTGGTCAAGCCAGGCGAGAAAATTCCCTCTGATGGAGAGATAACTGAAGGTAAATCCTCTATCAACGAGGCAATGATTACAGGAGAGTCTACTCCAGTTGAAAAGGGAGTTGGAGATGAGGTGATTGGAGGCTCCATAAACGGGGAGAGCACCATTCGAGTTGAGATAAAGAAGGTAGGTGAGGACACATACCTGTCTCAAGTGGTCGAGATTGTCCGTGAGGCACAGGAGAGCAAATCAAAGACACAGGACCTGGCAAACCGAGCAGCATTCATTCTAACAATCATCGCGCTGGTTTCCGGAAGCATCACCCTCTCGACTTGGTATGCCCTGGGTTTCGATCTTCAGTTCGGCATTGAGCGGGCAGTGACAGTCATGGTGATCACGTGCCCTCACGCTCTGGGACTTGCGATCCCCTTAGTTGTGGCCATGTCTACCTCCATATCGGCTCAAAACGGACTACTCGTTCGCAACAGGGCGGCCTTTGAGCGGGCACGGGATCTTGATGCGGTCATATTTGACAAGACAGGAACTCTGACAGAAGGGAAGTTCTCTGTCACAGATGTCTTTGCCACCTCTGACACCCCGTCCGAGGAACTTCTACGGCTTGCGGCTTCCGTCGAGAATCTCTCTGAGCATCCTATTGCGCTCGGAGTTGTCCGGGGTGCCCGTGAACGTGATATCGCTCTGAGAGAGGCACATGATTTCAGTGCTATCCCCGGTAAGGGGGCAGTGGGCTATGTGAACGATCTTGATGTCAGGGTGGTCAGTCCAGGATACCTGCGCGAAGAGGGAATTGACACCGATTTTGATGCAGCTGAACAATTCGACATGCGCGGCAAGACGATAGTGTATGTTTTGCTTGATGGTGAACCCAAGGGCGCCTTGGCCCTTGCCGATGTGATCCGCGATGAATCACGAGATGCGATTGCGAGACTCAAAGACATGGGAATCAAGTGCATGATGCTCACAGGAGATAACAAGAGTGTTGCACAATGGGTGGCGGAAGAGCTTGACCTAGACGACTACTTTGCTGAAGTGCTGCCTGATGAGAAGGCTGCAAAGGTTGAGGAGGTTCAGGCTCGTGGCAATCTGACTGCAATGGTCGGTGATGGTGTGAATGATGCTCCCGCTCTAGCAACGGCTGATCTTGGAATCGCCATAGGGGCAGGTACAGACGTTGCAATTGAAACCGCCGACATCGTGCTTGTAAGGAATAGTCCGCTTGATGTATCAGTCATACTCACTCTGTCTCAAAAGACGTATGACAAGATGCTCCAGAATCTGGTCTGGGCAACGGGGTACAATGCCTTCGCAATACCCTTGGCTGCAGGAGTTCTCTATTGGGCCAACATCCTATTGAGCCCCGCTGTGGGGGCGATACTGATGTCCCTGAGTACGGTGATTGTTGCAATCAATGCTCGACTGTTGTCTTTGGAACGCGAGAGAGCCTCTACATAACAACTATCGTATGGTCTCGGGTTATGGCTTGCCTGTTAGAAGATTCTCACTCGATGATCGCAGGTTCAGCCTCTTCTCCAGCCTCAAGACCGTATTCCAAAGCCTGTAAGTTTGTCTTCACAAAACGTGGCCATCGGTCCTCAATCTGGCGCTTGAGCCCCTCGACCGAGAGGGCCCCTGTAATCGCTGTGAATGCTCCCAGCATCACAACATTGGTTGCCAGTTTGTTGCCAACTTTCTCATCTGCAATCCTCGTGGCGGGAATCTTGTACACTCTGACCCCCTTGGGTATCTCTCCCTCGATGTTAACAAGGTCTTGGTCTATAATGAGAATCCCGTTCTCCTTGAGACCGCCGATGTACGATAGAAATGCAGCTCGACTCATGGCAATGAAGACGTCGGGATTCTGTACTTTGGGATAGTCAATTTCCTCATCTCCCATGACGACTTCGCTCTTTGATGCACCGCCTCGTGCCTCTGGACCGTATGACTGGGTCTGTACTACGTATTTGTCATCATGCAGTGATGCAGTCTCGCCCATTACAACAGCCATGGTGACAATTCCTTGGCCTCCAAAGCCACCGATTCGAACTTCGTATCTATCCATGAGTTCACCCCTCGATTCTGTCCCGCATTCGACTTATGACTGCCGTGTATTCCGGTTTCTCGATATTCACAAACTCACCGCACACGATTCTATTGTCATAGTCGAGCTCTGCCTCATGAGGCGGCAGGCCATTCTGAATCTCTGCCACTTCTAGTAGATGCTTGTGCATGGTGACACCGTCACCGAGACGATTGCTTCTACCAAAGGCTGTCGGACAGGCTCCAACAATCTCAATGAAGGAGAACCCCTCCTTCTCGATGCCCTTCTGGATGGAGCGTGCAGCTCTTCTTGCCTGAACAGCTGTCCAGCGTGCGACAAACGACGCTCCGGAGCTGGCCGCCAGTTTCACGAGATTGAACGGATGTTCATAGTTGCCGATTGGGGGTGGGCTTGTCTGAGAATATCTCTCATGTTCTGTTGTTGGACCGAACTGTCCTCCAGTCATGCCGTAGTTGAAGTTGTTGACACATACGACCGTCATGTCGATATTCCTTCTACAGGCATGTATCAGATGGTTGCCACCTATCGCAGCAATATCGCCATCGCCACTGATCACAATGACCTCAAGATCAGGATTAGCAATCTTCACGCCTTCTGCAAAAGCTATTGCCCTTCCGTGCGTCGTATGGAAACTGCCCGTCTTGAAGTAGCCCGAACTCCGCCCGGTACAGCCAATGCCTGATATTATGACAACCTTGTTGAAGTCGATACCGAGATTGTCGATTGCACGTGCGACCATGTTGGTCACAATACCTACAGAGCACCCGGGGCAGTATATCCAGGGAAGTCGATCTTCTCGGATGTACTTCGCCATCGGATGGCTTAGTGTCTTCTGAACGGTTGTCATTGAGAATCAATCTCCTTAATCTTCTGAACTATCTCTTCTGGTAGCTGAGGCATGCCAGCGGGCTTCCTCATGAGCGTAATGGGCGTCGGAGCTCCAGCTGATCTCACCATGTGGTATATCTGGCCCATGTTCTGTTCAGCAACGATGATATGGTCCACTTCAGTAGCAAGTTCTGCCACTGCCTCTTCGGGGAATGGCCAGACTGTCTTGAGTCGAAGTAGACCTGCCTTGATGCCCTCCTCCCGTGCGATGGCAATGGCCCTTCTGGCACTTCGTGAAGGGGTACCATAGGCGATGACTGCGATCTTCGCGTCGTCGAGTTGATATTTCTCTAGGTCAATGATATCATCGGCATTCTTGAGAATCTTATCATTCAATCGGGTGATTAGATCAATCTGAATATTCTCCTTGTCACTCGGATATCCACGTTCATCATGAGTGAGTCCTGTGGCATAGAACTGGTACTTGGAACCGAATACTGCCATTGGTGGAACTAGGTCGTCGTCCGCCTTGAATGGAAGGTACTCACTTGGATCAACAGTAGGCTGCTTTCTATTGACCAGCTTGATGTCTTTCTCATCGGGAATGACAAGTTTCTCACGCATGTGTCCCACAGTCTCATCTGCAAGCACAAAGACAGGCGTTCTGTATTTCTCTGCAAGATTGAAGGCCTGGACGGTCTGGTCAAACATCTCTTGGACTGAGGCCGGTGTGAGACCGATTATCTGATAGTCGCCATGGCTTCCCCATTTTGCCTGCATGATATCTCCTTGCTGACCCCTAGTGGGCTGCCCTGTGCTGGGCCCCCCACGCATGATATTGACAAGAACAAGTGGTGTTTCCGTCATGACAGCAAGCCCAATCGCCTCCAACATTAGGCTCACTCCCGGTCCAGAAGTTGCTGTCATGGCCTTCGTTCCAGTCCATGATGCACCGATGACGCTCGTGATTGATGCAATCTCATCCTCATACTGAACATATGCACCTCTGAGCTCTGGCATACGGCGCGCCATCCACTCTGCAATCTCCGTAGCGGGGGTGATGGGGTATCCACCAAAATATCTGCATCCGGCGCTCAGTGCACCTTCAGCTGCAGCAATGTCTCCCATTGTAAACATGACTCTCTCGGGCAGTGATTTCATTCCTCCTCAGATTCTTCCAGTTCAAACTCTGGAATGAGGGTGTTTTCCTCCAAGTTCCCTTTCTCGTATGCTTCTCTGGCCTCGTCCTTGTCTGAGAGAAAGATTGCCATGTCCGGACAGATTCTTTCACAGAACTCACAGTTCACACATGCCTCAATATCGCACGCTGTCACAGGATGGTATCCTTTGCGATTGTATTTCGACATATCAAAACATAGAACGTTCTTCGGACAGAACTCCACGCATAGTCCACACTCTTTGCACTGTTCTTGAAGAATTACGAGAACCCTCTCTCGTCTTCTCGGTGGTTTTGGGGTTATTGGCTTGCGAGCACTTGACATCTCTTCTTACTCCGTGGCCACCGCGGCCTCGTTGGGCCGCATAGGAGTCGTTCCGTGAACAAACCAGCAATGTTGCCGGTCTACACATGAGTGGGCTGAATTCCCAGCTATTTAGGCGTTACTTTAAGGGACCTCACAAATTCACTCCACGACCAAAGCTTAAGAGTGACTTAGTCAAGAATAGAGTCGACAAAACCGGAGAGGTGGGTCTTGCCTAAGAAGAAGGAACTCTCGGAGGATGAACTTGCCAAGTCTCTCAAGGGTAAGACCTTGCGGGTGTATTGGTACATGTTGCGGCATACTGAGCCTATGACCGCCAGAGAGATTCAGCGAGGGACACGCCTTTCTAGTCCGTCATTGTCGATGCACCACTTGGAGAAGCTCAAAGACTGCGGCCTGGTCGACAAGAATGTCCATGGTCAGTATACCGTCCGGCGAGATGTTCGTGTCGGTGTCTTGAATCTATTCGTTGGAAAAGGGCGGCTCATGGTACCGCGCTTCCTGTTCTATGCAACATTCTATAGCTCGATTCTTGCAGCGCTATCCACGACAATGGTCCTGCTGCAGGCCCTCTCCAATTGGTTTTCGTTAGCCCTACTATTGCTACTTACGTCAGTCTGTGTCGTACTATGGTATGAAGCATTCAGAATATGGAGGGAACAGCCATTTCCAGAAGAAGAGTATTAGGTTCTAAGATTAGAACTATGTATACACCTGACAAATCACAATGTGTCCAGAGAACTTGGGCGCGCAATGGAAGTCACATTACGATGAACAAGCGACGCAGGATATCCCTCCTCCTCATCAGCCTCATCCTGTTTGCACAGGGCATGATCTTAGGTGGTATGCTATCTTCTGCTCCTGCTATCCCTAATGTTACCGCCAGACAAACCGTCGCTGAAGGAACCCCTGTACCGCAGATAACATACTACTCCCGCTGGAATACCACTCCGCGGTTACTTGAGAGCGGAAGCAGCATCGCAGGAGACCATATCATCATCTTGGTCGAATGGTCGTTTCCAGATCAGGTCAACGAATCAATCATAGTAGTCAATGCCACTGTAGTCCCGAAGGCGATATCCAACAGAACCACCTCTCCTATCGTATCCATTGACACGCGGGCTTTGGGTAACAACTTCACGTGCCTAGTAAATGTCTCAGCCCTCCTCACGAACGGCACCGTCATTACTCAGCTTGTAGATGATGTCTTCCTGGGCAACTTCTTCACGCCATTTGTGGAAGTCTTGACCCCGGAACCTTTTGATGTATGGACGGGGGTCAACAACATCACTTGGTTTGCGTATGACAACAATAGCGATGAGGTCCTGAGCTTTGAGGTTCTGCTTTCTCAGGATGGTGGTACGAGTTTTCAACTCCTTGCCTCAGGACTTAACCGTACGTGGTTTGAGTGGAACAGCACTGGCTTCGTGGAGCACAGCCACTACTCTGTGAAAGTACGTGCAAGTGATGGGATATACACAACGTCCGCAGTGATGGATGGCACATTCACCGCAGGAGATCTCCCCCCAACTACCACCTCAACAACGACCACTACAACTACCACAACAACCACTACTACGACAACCGCCCCTCCATTGGACACCACTGCTGTCTTTCTTGCGGCGATGGTAATGACTAGCGCCATTATGGCGCTCATAGTCTATTTTGCGGCTAAGAGATGGCTGTGATTCATGTGAGGAGCCGATCAAGGAGACTCTGAGTGCTCACAACGTGCTTGTGAAGTCCCAGCGTTTCAGGATCCATGCCCATTGCCAAACCAAGAAGCTGAGTGTAGTAGAACACCGGTATCTTGTATCTCTGCTCGCCCAGCTCTTTGTTCAACTGCGCCTGTGAAACCTCAAACTGTAAATGGCAGAAGGAACAGACGTTGACTATCGCATCAACCCCCGCCTCTATCATGTTGTCAAGCTTCTCCTTGGCGATATCGACGCTGACGGGTACATTGCTGCCTCGCACGCCTCCACCCGCACCACAGCACATGAACTTGTCTCTATACGGAATACTCTCTGCACCCGTGATATCAACGAGTTCGTCTAGGAACGTATGGCGTTGTGTCTTCTCCCATGGTCTATTGTTACTCGGTTTCAGGAGATGGCATCCGTAATGAACTGCGACCTTGAGGCCCTTTAGGGGACGGACCACTTGTTTCTTGATTTCCTCGGGTCCAATCTCATGAATGACCTCGATAATGTGCTTCGCGTCTACCTCTGCCTTGAATGGGATTCCCAGACCATGGAAGTAACTCTTTACTTCCTTCAGACGGTCGGGATGCTCTTTGAGCTCGGCCAAGGCCTCCTTGAACGTGCCATAGCAGCCATTACACCCTGTTATTAGATCATTCCCTGCCTTCTCTGCCAATGCGAGATTCCGAGATGCAAGGGCCAACCAAGTAGGTTCATCAAATGAACGGATAACGCCCGGAGCCGGACAGCAACTGGCACCTTCGAGCTCATCCAGTTCTATGCCAATTTTCGGCAGCACCTCTCGAATGCTCTTCTCCACGTTTGGGAATCGATTTGGCATGACGCAGCCCAAGAAGAACGAATACGTCTTCGCCTCAGTCATTCTTTCTCCCCTCCCTCTTCTTCTTGGATGAGCTTATCGAACCCAGTTCTCTTCATTATCTCCTTCACATCATCTAGTGCATCTTCATGGGCGTGGACCGTAGGAGGAATCTCTGGGATTTCCAATTCCTTCCGCATCTCTTGATTTGCTTCATCTAAGGGCACTGCATGTCCTGTCTGGAGCAACTTCTTTGACACCTTTCTGTGTTGAGGAAGCATAAAGCCCTCCTTAACAGCCATGTTTCTCATGATGACGATGGCGTCGGTGACCTTGATCTGCCTAGGGCATCTCTCGAGGCAGGTGAGACACGTTGCACATAACCACAGGTCAGGTGAGCTCAACACTTCTTCCTTTAGACCCAACAGGGCCTTTCGCATGAGTTCTCGAGTTCGAAACGCAGTTCGTCGACCACTCGGACATACGCTGGAGCAGGTGCCGCACTGAATACACGTCCGGATTCTGTCTGCCCCTGCCTCTACTATCCTTTCAACAAAGTCGGGGTCAATCGACTCGTTCTCTATCGTTTCTCTTGAGATGGAGTCATTCATTGGAAATCCTCGAAGATACGGCTGTATAACGACATGTCGCAGGATTTGGAGGATATAAGGATTCAGTCACTGGCGGCCTGATTCTGTTGTCAGTCTACATGATAGTCGACTCGAGAGAGTAACCCCCGGTTTCCGATGCGTACGTTCTTCAAGCCAGCTTCCTCGGCGACCTCCTTGGCTCTTTCTGCATGCCTTCGGCTGGTCCTAGGCAGATCTCTCATCCAATGATGGGGTTGAAATCCGAGGAGGGCAGTAGGAATCGTGTCATCACAGTCGGCAATGAACTGAGACACTCTTCTCACCTCTTTGGTTCCTACATATCCCGGAACGAGAAGGATGCTGGCAACTAGGAACTCACCATCACAATTCCGTCCCCTCTTGGCCAAGACTTGGAAGTTCCGAAGAACAGTGGAATTCGAGATACCTGTTAGGGCGGTGTAGATCTCTCCACTCACTGCCTTCAGGTCAAACTTGATGGTGCCGCCGTGTCTCTGTACGATGTCGGCAATAGGCTGGAGCCACTTTTTCGAGATGTTCCCATTTGTTTCATAGCATATAGTCACATCCGTGATCTCCTTGGCTCTCCGAGCAGTTTCAATTGAGTGTTCAGCATTGCAGGATGGATCGCCTCCAAAGAAACAGAGGCAAGCTGTAGTCTCATCTGTCATGGATGCCAGTTGATCAGGCGTCATCAGAGGACGCCCATCTCGCATCATGTCCTTGTAGCTCGAATTCTGACAGAAGAAACAGTCTGAATTGCAGGAACCATAGAACACGGCAAGATTATGTCTTCTCTTGCCATTGATGGTGTATCGCTGTTCGCGGACAGGGCATACCCAATCCGCGACACAGTTCGTAGGAAGAGGGTCACGATACCATGATATGATTGTGGAATCCTGATAGCGTTCGATGATGCGTCCCGCCCTTGCAGTACGCAGTCCACAGAATCCTAACTCGCCGTTCTCGAGTCTGCAATGGTTTCCACATTCGGCACATGTTGTTTCTCCGTCACGGGATACCTTCGGCACAAGCCCCATCTTCTCTCTCAGGGACTCATGAGCCTCTTCTGCACCTCTCAGACGTTCAGGATGTCCAATAAGGCAGTTTCCACAGTAACCTATGTTCTTGGACGCAATCTGCTTCTCATCACTGTGATTTGGACACTTCATCATGACCAGAATACCTCCCCCTCGGATGAATGTTTGGACTATTACATCGCCATCTGAATCCAAGACAGCCGCAAACGATACTGCCTTAGACAAATGGATTTAAGGCCGTACTCAACGCTATCACGAGAAGCCGGTGGATAAACTTGACCAGTGCCGAGGAAAAGCCCCCCATCGTTCTTGATGAACCAGATCGGGAATTCGTTGAGATGATCAAGAGAACTGGAGGGCCCAACATCCAGAGTTGCTATCAATGTGGTACCTGCAGCGGCAGCTGTCCTGCTGGCGCTCGCACCAACTTCCTTGTTCGAGGCATCATCAGAAAGGCGCTTCTGGGCATGAAGCAGGAGTGTATCTCTGCACCTGAGTTATGGTATTGTACGACCTGCTATACCTGCACCGATCGTTGCCCCCAGGACGTTAAACCCACTGATGTCATCAAGGCAATCCGCAACATAGCTGTTCAGGAGGGTTATATGCTCCAGAACCATCAGAAGGTTGCTCAGAAGGTACTTGAGACCGGCCATGCAGTACCCCTTGACAAGGAGTCATGGCAAAAGCTACGGGAGAAGGTGGGCCTTGAACCGATCCCACCTAATGCTAGTCGATTTCCCGAGGCGATTGCGGATGTGGTCAAGATTGCCAAGAAGACCCATTTCGACAAGCTCGTTGAAGACAAAGACGAAGATGAGGAGTGAACCGATTTGCCCAAGAGACCTGCTTTCTATCATTTCCTAGGATGCATCATTCCACACCGATACCCTAGCATTGAGAAGGCGACCAGATTGGTCTTCGAGGACCTTGACATGGATCTCCTTGATATGGAGGGTGCCACGTGCTGCCCCGCACCAGGTGTGTTCGGTTCATTTGAGCGAATCACATGGGCCACAATTGCTGCACGGAACCTCACCATCGCAGAAGAAACCGGTCACCCTATCACAACTGGTTGCAACGGCTGTTTTGCGAGCCTGTGGGATGCTAACTATGAGCTGAAACACGACGAGGATCTTAGAGAGGCTGTCAATGCAGGCCTCAAGGAGATTGATCGTGAGTTCAAGGGCACCATCGAAGTGACGCATTATGTGGATGCCCTCTACAACACAGCGGGTCTGGAGAAGATGCGCAAGCGCGTGGTCCGCCCCATGAAGGGTGTGAGAATGGCGCTACACCCTGGATGTCACTTCATGCGACCAAAGTTGTTGAAGAAGAAAGAAGACTCAGAGCGGCCTCACATTCTCAAGGATATCTCACTTACAACGGGTGGTGAGTACGTGCCCTACAAGGACGAACTCATGTGCTGCGGCGCAGGGGGAGCTGTTCGGACTGCGGATATCAAGATCGCTCTCGACTTCACCAAGCAAAAGTTTGAGAGTATTCAAGCTGCCGGGGGTGCTGACATGATTGTGACTCCATGCCCATTCTGTGAACTCCAGCTTGACTTGGGTCAGGTCGAGATTGAGAAACATTTCGGAGTGAAGTTTGAATTCGACGTCTTACACATCTCGGAATTGCTTGCGTTGGCATTCGGCCACGACCCTGACGAGTTCGGGCTAGATACACATCTGCAGTATATGCAGAGGAAGACTGAACCACACTGGGAGCAGCTAGGTATCAAACGTTAGGTGGAGTACAGTATTTCATCCGTTTGGGTACATTCAACATGCGTGTTTTCGGTTCCGGGAGTGCCGTAACGCCCGAGACTCCCATCTGAACACAACTCGAGACTGATAGTCGTAAGCTCATATGAAGAAGGAGTTGTCGCGGAAACTCCTAGGCCTAGGAGAGATTCCCCCTGAACTCAGCCAATTCCTGCTTGTATACATCCGGTCTTGCTACACTCTCGGAGGGAGCGGAACACTCAATTCGCTTCTAGCTCTGGAGTGCTCGTCATACCTAGCCAGACACGCCCTGACTGATGACCTGTATCCATTTGGAACCGACTTCATTGACGTAGAGTTCAAGGATGTCCATTGAGAACGAGGCAACGCACATGACTGAACTGAATGAACTGGTGCAGGAATTGGCCGAGTATCTTGGCATTCCCCCAGTCGATATGGACGCTGATTGGCTGAACTCTCAAGTGCAGAAGATTGGAGGACACACGAAATCAGGTGAGACCATGTCGAGAGAATCGGCCTCCGCCATCATGGAGGCATGTGTAGACCTTCTCTCTCGAGGTCTTGCGAGGCTACCCAATGGAATGCCTGTCATCCGACTGGCTGGTCTGGCCGGGATCTCCGAAGTGACGTATCCAGATCGTGAGGTGCATTTCGCCCCGGAAACAACGCGGTCTTTTGTTAATGCCCAAGCTGAGGTTGCTGTGCGAACTCTTAGCGGCGCATCACTCATAGACAGCGATGATGTCTTATCGTGTCAGTCTGGCGAGCTCGCAATTGGCAACGATGACCGGAAACGGTATGGCATCATAACAATCACGACCGATGGTGTCTATGTGGTGGGTAGCGACCTCATCTTCCCACCAGGTTCCACCGCCTACTTCCGTTACTACCGCCACCTAGTCGAGAAGCAGGACCTGAGGTTCTTCAGTATCGACTACTTCCTGTATTCGGAGGTGACGAGGGTGGATATGCAATACAGCTCGTGGTGGGGCAAGCATGTCGTTATCACCCTAGACGCCGTGGAGTATATCAAGACTGGAGGAGCTACCATCTTTGGTCCACTGTTCTTCAAGACGAAGCTGGCTGCTTCTGGGAAGATGCGGCGTGGCTCTCTCAAGATGAAAATCAAGCTCTTCGAAGATACGGTAGACAAACTGTCCAAAGATGAACGCAAGGAGCTCCATAGACGTCGACTGACACTCGTCTATGATACCATCAGGAAGCACACTCAGTCAGCGCAGGGATAAAAGCATGGACGAGATCGACAAACTAGCAAGAGAATTCGTGGAGTATGTAAACCGCCCTCTCGCTGACATGAGTGCTCAATGGCTGGACGACCGGAGGCGTGAGATAGGTAGACTGGTACAGGAGGGTGCAACTCTATCGATGGAAGCAGCTCAACTCCACATTGAGAGTTGCGTGGACTTGCTGTCCCGTGGAATATACGAACTACCCTCTAGCGCACCTACGTCAATAATGGATATCGCCGTGCTTGCAACATTTTCCGATTTAGAGTTCCAGGACTACCGCCCCGCGCTGGCACAATCGGCAGAGTTCCCTGGTGAAGAGATCATGGCAACAGTAGCGATTCGCACCTTGGAGAACGCAGAACTCATCAGTCCTGACGACGTACTCTTCAGCCAGTATGGCGAGCTCGCCATCGGAAACGGGAACCGCCGTCGGTATGGGCCGCTGGTCTTCACGACCGAGGGCTGTTACGTGGTTGGACTGGACGTGGTCTTTCCAGCCGGCTCGGATGCCTACTATCGTATCTACCCCGA
>SDNO01000150.1 GCA_004524435.1 Candidatus Thorarchaeota archaeon
CGGAGTGCAAAGAAACTTGTTCCCCAAGAGTGTTCTGCGATCGACTCCCCCAGATTCTTGGGTATTCCCGAAGTATGCCACCCAGTTCTGCTTAGCTGTTTGAGCCTCTCTACATACACAGCAAGTGTAAACTCGCCTTCATCGTTCATAGAAAACAACACCGAAGAGAAATAGGAAGAATTGGGGCCCTTCGGGCCCCCCTTGACTCAGGAGCTCTACACATCCACTGTGATGTCGCCTGCGATTATCTCGAGTCTGTATTCCTTGACAGCTTCTTTAGGACCGTCTTCCACATATGTTGCAAATCCGAAATCAGTGAGGTTGACTCCACCATTGGTAAGATTGTATTGAAGTACTTCTCCACCTGGGAACTCATTCCACAGAGTTGCATTCAGAATCTGATAGACTGCGAGGTCTGTCCTTGGCACCACACTTGTGGGAATCATACTTCCCCACTCACCTGGGGAGAGAACATCTGGGTCTGGGTTGCCATAGTAGTCTTGCTCACCCTCGGCTGCTATGACCATCGGTCTGCGGGTTCCGCTGAATGTTTCGTTTGCGGCCACTAGGGCCTGTCTGATGCCTACAATGGCTGCCCTTACCGGTGCGAATATCAGTGAAATGTCCTCAGCAGGACTCTGGAACCACGATTGTGCATAGGTACGAGCCAACTCTGTTTCGTTGTATCCTCCGAGGAATACTGGGTCCTTAACCCATATGTCGAGACTGTAGGTCTCGTTGGCTTCTTGGACTCCCATCATGAAACCATCAATCATCCGTTGTACAGAATTGTCGGTTTCGAGAGATGCCAGAATCCCGATTCGGCCGTTGTACGGATCCTCCGAGACTTGAAGTGCAGCAAAGATTCCTGCCAGGTATGCAGCCTGTTCCACCGCAAACATCGCTGATGCAACATTGGCTCGGTCAACTTCACCGCCAATTATGGCGAATTGCTGGAAAGTATATTCCTCTGCAGCTGCAGCAAGCGGGCTCTCTATTCGTTCTCCAAGGCCAACTATCAGTTCATAGATGCCCTGGGCAGCTAGACCCTTCAGTACATCTTCGACTTCGGCCTCTGTTGTGACTATCTCATCATACTGGACACTGATGTCGCCAGAGAATAGTTCGAGACCTTCACGGAGCTGGTCTGAGTAGCTCTTGTCTCCGAATCCTGGCTCAAGAACTACAACGGCCACTCGTGATGGCTCATACTGATTTGTTCCATAAAGAACTGCACCAACTGAGCCAAAGATGATTATTGTTATTATCAAGGACGTGATTATGCTCGATCTAGAGCTCACCATAATTCCTCCAGAGTCAGTATTGGCATTTCGCTCGGTGGCTGATTTAAATATGTCGTTCTCAGCTGGACTATCTGATGCTTTGTGCGCCAGTCTTCCAGTAATGGAAGCATTCTATGGCAATCAACCTTCGAACCAGAGTTATAAATATGTGAGTGTCTTTTCAATTTACATCAGTGAGAGATGTGTTTCAGTATGGCTGGAGACATGCTTGCCAAAGTCGCAGACTTGCTGGAGGAAACCCTCCAAGTCCACAAGGCGGTGAAGAATGCTGTCTTATGCACGCGTGAAGGTGTTGTTGTTGCTGCAGTTTCTGAGCATGAGGATATAGACCCACGCCTTCTGTCTACGGTATCCGCTGCTCTGGCCTGGGCTGGAAATAGCGCACTTGGCCACATCGATCAGTCAAGTCCTACCCACCTGATTCACTCGACACGGATTGAGAGTGTCATTACAGTTGTTCAACCCCACTATCACTTAGTTGTTGTTGTGAGTAAGGCCAACAATCTGAGCTTCGATATTGCAAAGCACCTTCCTGAGCTTCAATCGCTTGCGACCCGGATTGAGTTGCTCATGAGCTCGCACAGTGAGTTCAGTAGAGAAACCCTGCTGGGCAATATTGTCGAGGCGATTCCTGAAATCACTCAGGCGATGCTCCTTACACTGGATGGTCTTCCTCTTGGGTCAGTGGGATTCGATGACGAGATTGAGATTGCGGCATTGATTGGTTCAATATTCGCCAACGGTCTGACATTCTCTGACAGTACTGAATATTTATTCGTGAATTCCAATAAGACCGACCTTCTGGTCTACCAGGTCGACGAAAAGCGACTTCTGGCAGTAGTCTGTCGTGGTCCTAACCCCGATGAGCTGGCACAAAAGGTCCTCGATCTTGTTGAGCAGATTGCCTAAGCACCTTCTGCTCGGACTTCTTCTGCACCCTTCCCGGTGAGGGCTTCTTCATCTAGGAATTCGAATTGCCACTCCGTCAGATTGATTGTGATGTAGCAGTCTTTGCCTCGCTCTGGGCAGTCTATGCGGATAGTAACACGATCTGGCGTTTTTTCGCGGATTTCTGGGTTGAGACATCCATCCTCGAGTTTGTCCATCAGGAAAATCACAAATGCTTCTGTGATAGTATTAAGGCTCCCAGCAAGCAGGGCCTCTCCCAGTCTAGCAAGGTAGTGCTTCTTTTTCCTTCCCTTGCGCCTTATCCGCACGAGACCCACATCTGTCATCTTATCCACGTGCCATCTGACCGTGTCATGATGTACGTCCAGCTCCTCTGCCAGTTGCTCTTGATAGCAGCCCGGATGGTTGACGATGTAGGTGAAGATTTGTTGGGCCGTTTCGCTTCGCATTGTAAGATATGCCATCTCTGCCTCTTGCGAACGAAGCATCTTGGGGTAGTAAAGCCGCTTGCCAGCGAACTTGATGGACTTCACCAGACCTTCTCTCTCCAAGATTCTAAGATGCCATGTCAGTGTACCCATAGGAGATTCAAGAAGATTGACTAGTTCAAGAAGATAGGTGCCAGGATTCTCGCACAGTACTTGATACAAATCCTTTCGGAACGGATGCAGAAGCAATGATAATCTCTTTCCTCGCGCCATCGCTTGCTCCTCTCGCAGGCTCCTAGTCTGAAGTCTTGAAAGGCGGATAAAAGGTCTTCGCCAGACCCGAAACACAATCCTTAGTGCATAGAACACTTTATTATTGGAATCATATCAAGTCGCTTGCCCAATGACCATGCAATAGAGGGAGCAACTTGTGCGGGATAACTGGCATCGTTAGCAAGGACAGAGACAACATCGGCGAGGTCCTTGTGAGGTGTAGCCGAAAGCTCACCTATCGCGGATATGATTCAGTGGGCGTGGCAGCGGTCAGGAACGGACAGGTTGATCTTCGCAAGGACGTTGGCACTATTGATGTAGTTGATAAGCTTCTGAACCTGTCTGGAATGAAAGGCGACAGAGGAATTGCTCAGCTTCGGTGGGCAACGTACGGTGCACCCACAAAGGCCAATGCTCAGCCACATTATGGCTGTACTGCGGATTTCTACGGGGCTCATAATGGCAATCTACACAACTATGCCGAGTATCGGGCTGAGCTTATTGAGGCAGGTCACATCGTTAGATCGGAGAATGATGGCGAACTCTGCGTACATGCTGTCGACAAGTACTATGAAGAAACAGGTGACATGTTCGAAGCAGTGAGGCTTTCCACTCGGGATTTGAAGGGCGCGTTTGCCTATGCTGTTGGCAAGGCCGACGAGCCTGAGATCTACGCAGTCAAGATGGGGTCCTCGCTTGTCGCGGGGGTCGCTGAAGGTGACACTATCGTATCGAGCGACCTTCCTTCCGTACTTCCTCTGACTAGCAGAGTCGTATACCTGCAAGATGGGGAGATGGTCGTTCTAACACATGATGATGTGAAGGTCTATAGAGTTGATGATGGCAAACAGCTAGACCGACAACCAGAGATCAGCAATGTAGATGCTCATGCAGCTGAGAAGGGTGGTTATCCCCACTTCATGCTGAAAGAGATTAACGAACAACCAACTGTTGCTCAAGATGTTCTTGGTGTTTTGAATGGCAGAGAATGTGACAACTGGCTGAGGATGATCGAGGACTCGTCGAGGAAATACCTTGTCGCTTGTGGATCGTCCTACAATGCAGGAATAGTAGGCACGTACTTCTTCAATCGACTAGCGGGTGTTTCTGTCGTCCCAGTCATAGGCGGTCAGTTTGGTCCGATGTATGGGAACACACTCGATGAGGACACGCTCTGCATGTTGGTTTCTCAGAGTGGAGAAACAAAGGACATCATGAACGTGTTGAACTTGGTGAAGGGCATCTCGAAGGGTAAGACTCTAGGTGTCGTAAATGTGATCGGTAGCACGCTGATGTTCCAGGCTGATGACTACGTGCCCATGGCATGTGGCTACGAGGTTTCGGTCCCTGCTACCAAGACCTATTTCTCTCAAAGCGTGATATTCGCCTATCTTGCGGCGAAGCTCGGGGAGCGAAATGGATTTCTTGATCCATCCGAGTCGAAGAGGTTCGTAAACCTTCTGGAAACCGAACTCCCTGCACTAACACAGAAGACCATCGATAAGACCGGAATACTCACCAAGAACCTTGCTCGAACCCTTGTTGACGTAAAGGATCTGTACTGCTTGGGTTATGGATTCACAGACGGTGTCGCACGAGAGGGCGCCCTGAAGATCAAGGAGATATGCTACAATCATTGTGAGGGCATGTACTCATCGGAGTTCAAACATGGGCCACTGAGCATTGTCACGGAGGACTACCCGGTTATCTTCGTCACTACACCTGAAGACAGCTGGATGGTGATCAACCATATCAATGAAGTCAAGGCGCGACACGGGCGCACAATCGTCGTCGGTGAGTTTGAGGACTCGCTGAACCACTACGTGGACAACAAGATTGACTATCTCGTAGTCCCTAGGTCCGACCCTCTACTGAACCCTCTTCTCGATGTGATTCCCCTTCAGATGCTGAGCTATTATCTCTCGGTTGACTTGGGCATAAACCCTGACTTACCGCGGAATCTGTCGAAGACGCTGACTGTGGATTAATCCTCGCCCGTTTCCCCTATTCGTATCGCACGCATGGCGGGGGATGTGACGTTTCCAGAGTCGAAGCCGTCCCTGATGTGTCCGAGATCCTCCTCCTCCACCTTAATGACTGCTATCAATTCGTTCTTGTCTGCCAGTGCCCATTGGCCATAGAGACTCGTTCCGTCTTGAGCGTCGCACTCGAGCAGTCCGATTGTGCCAGAACTTGACCACCAGCTGAGACAGTCA
>SDNO01000214.1 GCA_004524435.1 Candidatus Thorarchaeota archaeon
ATTCCAAGTGTCCAGAACCCCCTCTATTGGATAATATGCATAGCTTGACGAGTTTGTCCTCGTCAAATCGCTTGCGAGGTAGTAGTAGATGTACTTCCATCCAAGTCTTATTTCCAAGTAGAAACTCCAGTCCGTAGGATCAACAGGAGTTTCATCAATATAGAAGTCGAACCTCACAGTTGTGTTCGTGGGATTGTCCCATGAGGACTGGCTCTGCTGGTTGAAACGGTACTCAGATGTTTCATCTGGGTAATTGGATCTGATCTGGAGTCCTACCGATTTGCTGCCCTCATTGACCGGCCATGGCGATGAGGCATACCACCCGTACTTCTCGTAAGTCGCATAGGTATAGACCTCATCTAGGTCATTGAAATCATCCCATTGTTCGAATCCGCCATTGGGGAAGTTGTTCTGTGTCCAGTTGACTTGATCCGGGTCCAATTGTGCAGGTGTAGCAGAGTCAATGAGCTTGTACTCTGTTTCTGCATGTTGTGTTCCGAGTTGAGTGGCATGTATCAGTATGCTGACGGCCAGTATTCCGAAAATCATGAGCGAGATAGTCCTGCGTTTCGTCAAAATTTGTCCTCCGCGACACCATGGATTGTATAGCTAGTGCCGTGCCTTTTCATACTGTGTTATAGTTGTTTCGAGGATGTACGGCTCTAAGGGAGCCCTCTCGAAACCCATTCAAAACACATATCTCGTTTCAAAGCAATAGATATGCACACTCTGTAGGAATTGGTGAAAGATATGTTGAGGGTACGGTTGAAGACGTGCACGTGTCTGGTTCTGATAGTCCTAGCTCTTTCGACCGGTGTTGCTCTAGCATCCAGGCCCTCCCGCGATCCCGTTGGTGGCAGCGACATGGAGTCCACCTTTTCTGTCTATACAGAGTGTGATGCGCATGTCAAATCCTCCCTCCCGGACTCGAGCTTCGGAATGGCATCAGAACTGGAGGTCAGTCGTGAGGGCTCAGATGGCGTCACTTCCGAGTCTGTCATCTTCGTCAAGTTTGACCTATCGGGCTTCAACCCGGTGGATTTGGTGACGTGTTCTGAACTGACACTTGCACGTAGGAACACAGAGGGGGCCGGCCTAGAGGCCGTGGTCTTCTATTGCGCAAGCAACGATTGGACGGAAGAGACCCTCACGTGGAACAATGCTCCTTGGGGCTCGATCGATGGGCACGAGGAAGACACCAGTGATGGGACGTACAGTTCGGGTTACTATAGGTTTCATGTCACAGAGGCTGTTCAGAGGGGGGCCTCACAGAACGCCATCACCTTCGTGCTCCGAGCGAGAGGCAATGGATCGGAGGAACTATGGTCGTATCACGGTCTACCCGGCACCGGCATGAATGCCCATCTCTATGTGAGATACATCCCCGGAGATGCTGCCGACGCTGTGCCAACCGATGAAGAATACGGAAGCGGATTTCTCTCCACACTCTCATTATGGTATACGTGGATAGACACAGGGCTGAGCGAGATTATCTACATAGCACATGCTGATACAGACATCGACTTCTACTGTCCTAGTCTTAGCTTTGTTGTTCAGCACTACTACGCTCCTGATGGCTCCGAATTGCTAGTTGGTCATGCGGCCCTGATGTACGAGCTCTACAACGACACCAACCACAACGGGCTTCTGGACGCAGACTATGGCTCAGGAGCCACCGAGACCAAGTACTATCTCGCTCTGAACTTCTCAGCTGGCATCTCCCCGCAACCTGTCAGCATAGACGATTCCGGTGGCTATCGGACTTACCGTTGGGGCGTGCGCTATCAGGATGTGACAGGCTTCCTGATATATCCTCAAGAACGTGTGGAGGGCGTATACGAGGGTGCCATTTTGACAGCTCAGTTTCTTGAGCATAGCTATGCATACTCCCTGATTGGTAACACATCTCATCTCAAGACCACATTCCGCTTGGGACCAATCATGGATCTTCAGGCAGTCCATCCGGGGGTCTCCATAGATGGCCTGAGTCTTGCGGCTCTGCATAGCACACTACTCTTCTCGAGTGCGAACGATACAGACATCTTTGTTGAGGGTTCATTCTACGACTCGAGTGTTTCAGAGTTTGACACAGTCTTGATGGACAATGCTAGCATATCCGGGAATGATACGGACTTCTATTCAATGTCCTTCGCCGACAACTACACACTATCAACAGATCCACCATCTCTGCTCCCTGTCACAGTATCGGCGTGTCCCACTGAGAGTGTGAATCCTCGAATAAGACGGGATCACTTTCCCTTTCCCTACTGGGCCCTCCAAGGCTTCCTCAACCTCTTTCTCCCTCGGATATCCACTTCTGAGTTTCGATTTGACCTGGACTATCGAACGAGCGGTCTGCTCTACAGAGTTACGTATCCACAGTATGAGGGTCTAGCAATCGAGCACGACCCCACCTATGTGGCCTACCTCAGCTCCCGAGCACCAGAGATTGTGACCCCCCCGCCGTCAACCTTCTGGGCAATCGCGGGGCTTGGGGGAGTAGCAGTGCTGGCCGTGGCAGTCTATCTACTCAAATACAGATCGTGAACCGCCAGAATCACGCGGCGCATTGCATCTTCAGAAATCTTGAAGCATGAAATTACCCCCTTTTCCTAGTTAATCTGTCAGATAAATGTGTCAGATTTTGCTTGTTCTCCCCTGAAGAGACCATACCGAGAGGAGTCTATATAGTGCCGTTCATACCAAGATATAGGACTAGGTGAGTGGGCCAGTGCTGTAGCACGGAGCTCGCGGCCGAAGACCCGAGGGAAGACTGGTTCTTCTCGACGGAGGTCCTTACTCTCCAGGTAAGGGGCCCCATCAGGTCCCGGAGAGTCCGCGGCTGTTCACCATGCTCAAACGAGCCTTGCTGCCTTCGGTGACGAGGTCAGGAAGGGTGATCATGAACCCGCCGTGGTAAGAACTGTGGAAAGCCTTGCTGTGGCTGAGAGTGATACCTCAGGAAGAACACAGGAGAAGGAGGCCAGGACCGTGGGAGGGATCCCATCCCGATGAGCATGGACAAAGCCTCTGCTGCCTCAGCGTCCTTTGGGACTGCTGGGAGTGGTGACACTGGCAGGGGACGGGTGGAACACAGAAGTTTCCGACAGGTTGAGGTGCCTCAATGTGTCAGAAATGGTTTATCTTGAGCATTCCAAGACCGAGGACTACGAACTCATCATCCATGACGGGTTCCCTGCAGACTCGGTTCCCATTGCGCTCTCCATGCGAGATAACTTCGACCTCTTCGTGTCGGGGATCAACCCGGGTGCTAACCTTGGCTATCACCGTATGCTCACCAGTGGCACGATTGGCGCCGCTCTGGAGGCCGCACTGCAGGGCTACCCGGCTCTGGCAGTGTCCCAGGATGTCGAGTCCAAGTACTGGTTCACGCAGAATGGTGTCGAGAGTGGCCTTGACCTCATCTGCTCACACACACTCAGGATTATCGAACGTATTTTCGCAGAGGGTTTCCCTGAAGGCATCGATGTACTCAACCTGAACTTCCCCAAGAGGGTCACAGAGGACTCAAGACTGGTGATCACCGAGTCTACTATTGCGGCCGTACCGAACCGGATAGAGGCCAGAGAGGACCCCTACGGCGGCACCTACTACTGGATTCAGGGTGGCGAAACAGATCTTGGTGACACCGAAGACATCATTGAGGTCACTGAGCGGAACAATATCACCATCTCTCCCATTGTGATCCGAGGACTCACGAGGGAGGCCACTCAGAGTCTGAAACAGTTTCTGGACGAGAGTTGATGCTGGTCCCCGGTTGATTTTGGAGCAGAAAGAAGTCTGGTGTGACTTGGATGGCCCTCGAGAAGAGGCATCGGACCAATTCTGTGGGGACGGAATGTCTGTATTCTTGACTTCAAGGTGAGGTTTCTGCAATCAGGCTGCTTAGAGTCCCACACAGTACCTCCCGGAGTCATCTCGTGGATGTCCATGCTCCACCGGGGCTGTCTGCATCCCTCACCTCACCCGCTATAGGCACTATGAATGCAAGCGGATCCTAGACACATCAGTGTCTATTCCCGGTCGTGGAGCACATGTCTGATCCATCGCAAGGGCGCTGTGAACATCATTCGCGGGCCAGAGAATCGCATGACCGTCTTGATTCGATCTCGGTACTCTGGGCTGTAGCAGTGAGTCTTGCATTTCCTGCAGGTTGGTTTATCATTGCCGTATCTGCAGTTTTCTAGCCGGGAGCGGGCGTAGGCGAGAAGGTCTTCACAGTCTGGACATAGAGCATCTGAATCGTGTCGGTGTTCACAGTAGTAACGAATCATCAGTTCAACCGTTCTCTTTTCTTCGGCTATTCTTCCCTCTCTCTCGGTCATGTCTGAAACACTCGCACAGGAACCAAAAATAGGTGATGGTTTCATTGCACTGATCTGGGTGTATCTCGCCAGTATTGGGAGATTCCCGTTCCTTATGGTGACTCCTGTAGTCTACACATCGTGTTCTCCAATCCGACCGGCCGATTAGCTTCATGGCTCATTCCAAGTCAGCCAGTATCTTAGAATAGAGTGCTGCCGACATCCAGAACGATGTATCTTCAACGAGAGAACGAATCTTGGCAAGCCAGCTTCTCCTACTGTATCAACACCATGATCTAGCGGAGAGCATGTTTCTCGTGGGAGAGTGCGGTCAACATCCGTAGGTTGCCTAGCCAGAGCGTTCTTGTCAGCTACCTAGTAGTTCCTCCACCACATCTGCTGGCATATCGTTGGATTCCGCCCGCAACCTGTAGAGGTCCGCCATTCCGGGACTAATCTTCAGTGCTCTTCGATACTGCTCCAGGGCTCTCTCCCTCTGCCCCAGCTTGAGATACTCCTCACCCAAAAACGAATGGAAGTCGATGAAGGCGCTCTCATCCCTGTGTACTATGAGGCTCTCCATCTCTTGGAGGTACTTTGTCTTTCCCTCCCCCTCGGCCTTGTTGACATCTCTCATCAGTAGCCACGCGCTATAGACACTCTTGCCAACATCTAGGATTCTCCCCACCTCCCTCACTGGCTCTCTATGGGCCTCAACATTGATGTCCAAGAATGTGTCATCGAACACACCCATCCCCCTCTTCTCAACCAAGAGCCTAGCACTGACCTTTCCCCTCCTG
>SDNO01000028.1 GCA_004524435.1 Candidatus Thorarchaeota archaeon
CTTTCGACTTCTA
The DNA here is from genome assembly GCA_004524435.1 of Candidatus Thorarchaeota archaeon. GTDB lineage: Archaea > Asgardarchaeota > Thorarchaeia > Thorarchaeales > Thorarchaeaceae > TEKIR-12S. The sequence continues at coordinate 14 of SDNO01000028.1, forward strand.
GATGACATGTCTATTCATCACGCTCTTACCTGATTTCAAAAATGGGATGCCATTAAGACTTGTGATGTATCCCACTCTCAGCAGGGTAACTTCGCGAACGACTTCTGAGGTGAATAAAAACATTGTGACATGGGTTACTGATGTGTGGCAACTTCTGAGAATCATGAACAGTTCATTGTATTGATGTTGTGACGCCAAAATCGTTATATCGAAACTAGATGCCAATTCGAACCACGCGGAGGTTGCCAAGCCAGGTCAAAGGCGCTGGGTTTAGGTCCCAGTCTCGTAGGAGTTCACGAGTTCAAATCTCGTCCTCCGCACCATTCGTCTACTATAGCTGTCTTATCCATGGTATGGTTGTGTGAGTATACTGATTTCACGACCAAGTAATGATGTGGCTGCTTTCTGTCCAACATCTACCTTGAGAGTGACAAAGGATTGGACATCGTGGACATCGAAGCCAATTCGTACCCAGAACCCCGGTAGGTCCTCAGGCAGGTTGATCAAGAAGAAACTGTGTTCTTCATCATCTGAGGGTTGTACTTCAAACTGAATCCCCTGCAACCTGTTCACTTGTTTTTCTGCATTCTGTTGTGAGCTGTAAAAAACCAAGTGCACAGTGAATTCGTCTTCTAGTGGTAATATCCAGACTGTAAGAGAGTAAGATAGTTCATACTGCGTGTCGCTGTCATTGCTGAGGTTGTATATGACAATGAAAGACGGAAAGACAATGAGCATGATGGCAACTACAGCAACTTGTCTTCTATTCTTATGTAACCAGCTCCTCTCTGCAGATAATTCCTCCATAGACTGTCACGATTTGGATAGGATGATCTTCCTCTTACGTTTTTCGTGATTCTCATGCTCTTCTGATTCGAGGGCACAGGAACGAGTTCAAATCTCATCCTCCGCATCATCTTCTTGGAATCGTCACGGCTTTCGGCCAGAAGCCTCAATACTGAGTTCTCTGCAAAGCCCCATGATAATGATGAAGGTCATGTTTCTTGCTACTGAAGAGAATAAGATGCACTTGATGCACATCCTGTTGAATGCCAATAACTACCATGAGAACGGACATGAAGTGGCTGTGGTCCTGGAATGCGGGTCGCCCAAGCTGTTGGTTGGAATTGCAGACAAATCAATCAAGCTGCCAGCGTTCGAGAAGGCGATGGAGAATGGAATCATCGATCATGCCTGTAGAGCGTGCACGGCCAATTTCTCCGCCACCGAAGCTGCAGAGAAACTCGGTGTTCCGCTCAAGGGGGGACTGAATGGACACACAGACCTCCTAGAATTCAGTTCGAAGAGATTTGAGATAATCAGCTTCTAGAAGCAAGGCGAATTGGCGCCGGGGAAGGGATTCGAACCCCTGTGCCCGTAAGGGCAACGGTTATCTCGTACTAGAGGGTAGTTCGAGACCGTCTCCGTAGCCGCTTGGATACCCCGGCAAGTTTCCATGAAGCCTTTGAGGTGAAATAAAGGCACGTATCTGTGAAGTGCTTCGGTGGTAGAAATATAATCTTACCTAGTAACCCATCTGCCAAGACACTATGACTGATTGCCCTCGAGCGCATCCAGAATAGTGGTCATGGTCTTCTTTGCAGTAGCCGCCAGTGCATCAACCGACTGCTGGGTCCTGCCTCCAACATAGAACCTTGCCTTCGGTTCGGTTCCTGACACTCGGACCAAGAGATAGGAACCATCGTTTCTCTCAACCCGGACACCATCTACCTCGAGAATCTTATCGATGTTGGAAACCTTCTCAGGAAGAATCTTACGGACCTCCTGCATGAAGTCCTTCTTCAGAGGATCGGGGCATGCGATGAAGTCCCGTACCATTGGATACTCTGGTATCTGTTTCATGAGTTCAATGCAGCTTCCGTCCCCTTCATTGACAACAAGCTGAGCCAGACGCACCGCCCCCGCGATACCGTCCATCCATCCTCCAAGCTCCGTGAATATCGGCTTCCAGGGTTCAGAGGCGAACACAATCCTGTCATAGCGGAGCGCAAGTTCCTCCTGAAGAGAACCTAAGGGGCGACGCACTACCTCGCCACCATGAGATCTCACAATCTCATCTATGACATTGGAGGTGTCAATGGATACAACAACTAGACCGCCATCTTGCTCCTCTAGTTCATACTTCGCAAACAGGGCGATGACTCGATTCTGATCTATGAAACGCCCCTTTTCGTCAATGACTGCCAAGCGGTCCCCATCACCATCATGACATACTGTGACTGCAAAGTCTGATTCTGCAGCCATATTCATTGTGAACTCTAGATTACGGGGTGACGGTTCAGCGGGTCGCCCCGGGAAATGACCATCCTGATGCGAGTTGACCGTCACAACAGAGAATCCGAAGCTCTGGAGAAGATGAGGTGTGTAGTTAGATGCGGCGCCATTGGCCGCATCGACCAGAACCTTGCAGCTTCCGTTCATACCACCCCTCTTCACTATCATCGTCTTGATTCGCTGCATGTACGGTGTTCGAATATTGCGAAAAAGCTTCGTACCTAGCAAATTCCAATCTGCGACAAGAAAGTCCTGTCCGAAATAGTGCTTCTCGACTTCTACCTCTTCAGACCTCAGGAACTCGCGTCCATTCCTGAAGAACTTGAACCCGTTGTCCGTTGGAGGATTGTGGCTTGCTGTGATTATGACCCCCACGTCAATACTCGCCAGGGAACTCTGGAACCCCGTTGCAGGCATCGGTACTATGCCGAGATCAACAACATCGACGCCCGTAGATAGTAGACCTGATACGAAGGCGTGATGAAGCATCACACGCGAAGTTCGTGCGTCGGTGCCCACCGCGACTATCCCGTTTCCCTTGAGCAGGGTACCAAGCGCACGGCCGAGATTCATTGAGCTCATTGGATTCACCCTGTCAAATCCACCTCTGATTCCTGATGTCCCAAAAAGCCTCTTTGCATTCCCTGCGTGGACCATATCCTAGCCTCAGCAGCCTCCGCACCTAGTCGCTCATTTGTGGTAGTTCTCCATTTTCATTGACCTAGAGCTTATGCTGCTGAGAGAAGATACATTCTACGACCTTAATAACTAGTGTCCACATTGAACTACATGAACGACCGACACCTTTGCTTAGTTTCAAGGGCTATTCCAGAATCGTCCTCATGTATTCAAGGGCATCATCATCTTGAAAGCCAGCGGTTGTGGTCAATAGCCAGAAATGAACAGGCTCATCCTCTTCTTAGAGAACCTGCAATAGTCGAGCTGAGTCGCAGAAAAGAAACTGGAGCAATGGAATTATGTGGGACTTTGCTTAGGTCTCCGAATGTCGAAGAATGGTTTGTTGCAGTTCGTGCCTTGATTGCAATGGGAACTCATGAAGCACTTGAAAGGTTGACAGGACTCTATGCCAGGTCGAAGGACTGGAAGCGACGGTATGTCTTCATGTCGATAGCCAGGATTCTTACGGCAGAGTATATCAGACCTTTTCAACTTATGGCCAAAGATTTTGTGACAATGGAAAGATTGGATGTAACAGGATGGACGAGAACGGCAATCCTAACAATGAAATCTGTCTGCAATCGATACGGTGTTAAGGTACTGGACAGAACTCAGAAGAAGCGTTGCATATCGGGTAGAAACATCTCTCAGACTGAACAGACAATTCTCATCGAGAAGACATAGACTAGTCTCGAGGGAGTGCGAGATCAGCTATGTCCTTTGCGGACTCTCCAATTCTTGCTAGTATGTCTAGGATTTGGGTATGAATCTGAGAAATCTTTGGTTTCTTAGATACTAGGTAGTTACGGATTTCATCTATACGTACTATCATCTCTTTCTCAGCATCCATTACCCAGGCAACCTTATCGGAATCAAACGTGAATAGATTGGACAGGGACTTCACCAGCATCTCTTTAATGATCTCGCTGACAGAATCAATCTTCTTAGCTAGTTGTTTAGGAACTGGTTGATTCGTTAGACCTGCTATATCCACAGCAAGATCGGCAATTCGTTCAATGTATTGAACGACAAGACGATAGTCCAGTGCTTCGACAGGAGCGATTCCCATCTTATCTGCCATGCTTGGATATCGAATTGCAGAACGTAGCTCTCGAACTATCAGGAAGAATAGACGATCAACTTCCTCATCTCGGTCTGCAACATCTTTCGCGAGCTCAATGTTCCCTTCGTAGTATGCCAGAAGAGCATCACGAAGCATTCTGGAGGCGATTAGGTTCGTTCGCTTCATCGCTTTCTGCACAGGTATGGTGGATGGATCTACGAGGCATTGAACGAGTAGCATCTGGTCTTCTTCATCGGTGACTTCCAGAGCAACAAACCGTTTGATGACCTGCTTTAATTCTTCTCTTTGTTCGTTCGTTATAGGTTCATCACTTACAACACGAATCTCGTCAAATCCGAGTAGGTATTTGCTTGTAATACCCCACCTCAAGTTGGATTGTATCTGGATCTCGGTCTTTCTGCTTTCGTCTGACTCACGCATTCGTGGGTCAATAATCAGACACCCATCTTCTTTCTCCGAAACTACAACGGTGTCTCCCTTTTCGAGATTCTGTCGCAGGACCCAGTCTTTTGGCAATACTACAAGATAGGAGCTCCCGTTCCTGCCACCGGTTTGCTGGAGTTTCCTCGTTTCCATCTAATCATCCTCTCAGTATCATGGCGCCAAATAGTAATCATAATGTGGTCTTATTACGATTGCTTGCTCTGGCACTGTGAAGTTTTGGGTTCAACTTTAAAGCAAACAAAGAGCAGTACGAGACGGATGCAAAATTGAAATCTTCGGATAGACGTGAGGTACTACGCAGGCTGCTTGATGCCGGCCTACAGGTGACACCAGATGCACTGGACTATGTTCTTACTCATACATCATCAAGCGGGATGATTGATGAGATAGTACGAAGAAGAGATGCGTTCGAAGATGTTCCCGTTGTAGGTACCGAAGATTTCGTTCGTTTCTTTGAAAGAAATGGGGAACTTGACTCTGCAACTGATACTATAGAAGCAAATCAATCCACAGAGAGGTTTCAAGCATTATCAGAACATGAGAGGGCTAAGTGGAACTACGAGATTGTCAAGTGCCTCACACCTGACTCTTCGGGATCATCTGGTGATGTTGAGGATTTTTTGATGCTCTTTCGGGATAGATATCATGCAATTGAGAGAATTTTCAGAAGTAGATTGGATACCCGGGGAGCAATATCACCTAGTAAGGCAAAAGAGGCGAAGTTCTTTGCTAGCCGAAATCGCGCTCTTAGCAGAAAGGGAGAGCGCACCCAAAGAGCCCCAATCCAGATGGTGTTGGGTATAGTGAGAAACAAGCGGGTATCTCGATCTCGGAATGTCGTGATTGAATTAGAGGACGAGAGCGATTCGATAACTTGTGTCATTCCCTCGGGTAGGCGAAGAAGTGGAGGCGAAGAGCTTGTAGAGAGAGGAAATGCCCTACTCCTTGATGAAATTATCTGCGTGGCAGGGAAAGTTGACTCTGAGGGCAGGCTTATCGCAGAGGACGTTCTGTTTCCTGATGTGTCGACAGCACGTAATATCCGCAGAGCCAAGCGAAACGTGAACGCTGTATTCATCTCCGACATTCATTGCGGTAGCAATGAGTTCTTGGAGGACGACTTTGACAGGTTCGTCAAGTGGTTGAGAGGAATAGATGGAGACAGTTCAAAGAGAGAGATGGTTGAGAACGTCAGGTATCTTTTCATAGCAGGCGACCTTTCTGATGGAGTAGGGGTGTACCCAGCCCAAAAGGCCAATCTTCTAATAGATGATGTGATTGAGCAATATGCGTATTTGGCTCAGAAACTGAGGGACATCCCTAAGAGAATCAAGATATTTTGCATACCAGGAAACCACGATGCCTGCAGACAGGCGCTTCCGAGACCTCCAATTCCTGAAGAGTTTGCTCCTGCACTGTACGATATGGGAGATAGAATAACAATGTTGGGAGATCCAAGTCAATTACTCGTCGAGGGAGTCAGTATCCTTGTCACCCACGGTGATTCGTTGGATGACCTTGTGACTCAGATTCCGGGAGCATCCTATAAACGTCCTGAAGTTTCTATGAGAGAGCTCTTGAAGAAGCGTCATTTGGCACCGCTTTATGGAGGCAAGACAGAACTGGCCCCTCTTCACAAGGACTGGATGGTCATTGATACTCCTCCCGACATAGTTCATTTCGGACACGCTCATCATAATGCCGTAGATAGCTATCGAGGAGTCCAGATAATTAATTCTGGAACCTTTCAAGGTCAGACGGATTTCATGAGAAAGCAGGGTGTCGAACCGACACCGGGAATTGTGACCATTGTGAATCTCAAGACCCTTGAGCCGAAAATCGAGGTCTTTCATCCCTATTGATGCTGTTTCTTGGTTGCTAGCTAGGATAAGTTATATCCTGCCGATGGCTTAGCCAGCGTTATTCGACGATAGGCGCGTGACAAAATGAAAACAGATTCTCAACGGCCATTGTTCTTCTGTGCAATCATGATGATTCTGATCAGTGTGTTCGTGCAAGCAGCTGTCCAGAGTTCCCTAGGAACGGTTGAGGTCACTCAGGTTGATTTCTCAGCCAGTGATGGTTCCAATATCCATGCTACTCTTCAAAGACCTAGTCATGCCAGTGAGTCCCACCCTCTTCCCGGGGTGGTTGTCATTCACGGCTCCCTCCAGAGCAAGGAGTGGCTCATGGCATTTGGAATAGAGCTATCTAGAAGAGGGGTTGTTGTCCTCACCATTGACGCGAATGGTCATGGAAATTCTGATGATGGAGAAGGTAGTGGAACTGCTGCCCTGAATTATCTTGCGTCCCTGGATTTTGTTAACAGCTCTTCAGTTGGTCTAGTGGGCCACAGTATGGGTGGCGGTATAGCATGGAACGCGATTGGAGCATCTGAAGTTCGAGTAGATGCATTCGTGCTTATTGGGAGTTGGGTAAGTAATGAAGCGAACAGTACGTACCCTCATAACATGCTTGTTGCAGTGGGAGAATTTGACTCGCTTTCATCGTATCCGAGAAACCTTTCGCTACTTGAAAATGCATTTGGGACAGATGATGTGCAGTCTGATGTTACATATGGTGACTTCTCAAATGGATCTGCACGAAGAGTCGTTATCTCAAGGACAAATCATCTGTTTGAAACTATTGACCCACTCATTGTAGCTGAAACTGTATCTTGGATACTTCAATCATTGAAGACAGAAACTACCGATGGAACGGCTTCCATTGACTTGATTTACCCCTTGTGGCTCGTAGGAGGGCTGACTGCAATAATGGGATTGATTCTAACGGTCTTACCGCTACTATCAGTGCTTACTCCTAAGATGATTGGCGACATACCAACTGAACGAGAAGAGCCGTCCAAAGAAGTTGGATGGAGTTGGAAGTATCTCTTCGGAACGTTGGGGCTTCTTACCTTCTTTCCCCTATTGGGTGCTGGACTGATGCTAGATTCCTTAGTGCCATTTCCTCAAAGATACGGAATTCCGATTATGACGTGGATTCTCGGAACTGCACTGTTTGGTGTCATTCTTGTAGGATTAAGGCTGGGATTTGATTCTCTGCGGAGAGAGCTTATTGACATGTTCTCTTCACATAATCTACAAGGAACAGCAAGATATGGATTGATAGTAGCTGGCGTGTTTCTTTGGTTATACCTCTGGACCGTTACCGTGGATCTCTTCTTTGCTCTGGATTTCAGGAGTTTCCTTCCCGGATTAAATGATCTCACCTATTCAAGAGCGTGGTTCGTTCCGCTTTACTTCATAGTCTTCCTCCCGTATTTTGCCATCGAGAATAGACTGCTTGTTGCATCTGCAGAGGGCAGAAAACGGTTGACTTCCAGTTGGACTTTGAAAACAATCTTTGCGAAATGTCTACCCTTTGTAGCTGTAATTGGAGTGCAAATCTCCGTAGGACTGCTTACTGGACTACCGATTCTCTCAGGGCTGCTAGGATATTCCTTACTTTTCTTCTATGCGTTTGTCCCTTGGTTTGGCGTAGCAATACTCTTGTCGATTCATTCGTGGAACGTCACAGGAGAAAGTATCTTAGGTCCGATGCTAAATGCCCTGCTGTTTGCATGGCTTCTGTCGACTGTGCTTGCATTTTAAGGAGTGGTAAACGTAAATCAGAAAGCTGAAGTCATTGCATCTGTTGTGCCACCACACTCGCGCGCATCGCATTCTGGAATAGGAGTCGAAAGGCCTCTATTACGTTATATCCCTCTTTGGCGATGCTCCTGAAGACCCTAATAGCACCAGGTATCCGCAAGTGTTGTCTGAGTTCCTGCTCACCGACTGCATCAGGCAAATCCTGCTTGTTGAGACAGACTACGACCGGAAGAGAGTCTGTTTCCTCATCAACCAATGCCATAAGTTCATTCCAGCTGGCAAGATTCTCGTCAAGAAGATGTCGCTGAGAATCCGCAACAAAGACAACACCATCTGCACCCACCAAGACAACCTCTCGAGTCGATCGGTAGAAATCCTGACCGGTCGCCGACCAGACATGTGCATTCAGATTCCAGACGTCATCTAGTGGTATGGGGATGGTTCCAAAATCACAGAACATTGTTCTGCCGACAGTGTTCTCAATTGAAGTCAACCGGTCTACACATTCCAGGGCTGAGAAGAGCCACCGGATAGAAGTTGTTTTACCGCTCATTGCAGGTCCAAAGAAAACTAGCTTCAGGCCAATTGTTTTGTTGCCATAATCGATTATCATCTGTTTCACCTCAACATCAGGTTCCCCACATGCTGTCCACCCAAGCTCCAAGTCCCGAAAGGGCGCCCGCCTTGACGCAGTCTGAGAAGTCTTCATGCCATTCAGAGAGAATCAACTGAATCAGGTCACCAAGATTTCCTGAGTCCCACCCGACGGCCTCGAAAAGATTCCTCTCTGTAAGGGTCGTAGGAGCGCCAAACTCCCTTGCTAGTCGAATTCTGGACAAGATTGTGACTGCCCTTCGGGCGGCATGCACATAGCTGCTTATTTCCTCATCAAACACATCCTGAGTTATCTTGTCGGATTCATCATCTAAGGTAAGTATTGTAGAAACCAAATCTGCAGACCCGTCCACATCTCGAAGCGATTTTCGAAGAAGCCGCTTGATGCGCTCTAGAGACTGCCGCTTGCGCGTCAGAATCTTGTCAACAATTCCCTTTTCAAGAGCAAGTGTGCTAGTGGTAGGTTCTAAGGTTCCGAAACTTAGGGCCGATGGAGAATGGACTCTGAGTATACCGCAGTTTTTGGAATCCGAGCGAATTCGTTCTATTATCTTCCTGATTTCGTGTTCGTTGATTGTGGTCCCGAGCACCTTGGAACCCACAGGCATTGACAAAATCCATCCGTTGAATGTCTTTATTCTTTCAAGAGCAAGGCGTAGATTCGAGGCTAAGGAACATACAATAGTCCTGCTCACTTCGTAATCATGTTTCTCCTCCTCCCAAACTGAGGCAATCTCGTTCTCTGAGGTGAAGTCTCGCCAGAAGACCATCCTATGTCTATGTGGACAAAGGCTTGTGAGACTATCCGACACATCGTCAATTAACTCGACATCCTGCCCAATGACAACTATCGGAATACGGGTGAGAATGGAGCTGAGTAGAAGCGGGAAATCGTCCCCCATGAGCTCAATCATCTTCAGGATAGAATATGTCATGGTTCTCGCCCCGCGAATAGAAGACTTCTCTCTGGGCCAGCAGACAGAAGAAGTTCTTTCAAATCGTCAGGTACCGAGGGTCGGCGCACGGTTGCGCTCTCCAAGATTCGCCTAGTTTCGGAGATGTAATGCTTGAGTAGAAGACGCATGAGTCCGAGTTTCTGGCTATCTCTGTCTACCCAAAGAGAGAACACACCATTTGGAACAGAATAGATAAAGTGTCTCGTCTTGCCCGTTTCACACAACACAGTCTGAAGGGAGCTGTTCCTTAGGGTTCTCACAACCCGTTCCGATGCATCGTGCAATGCAAATGACATAGCAGCCAGTCTGTCATTGGTGAAGCCGTTCAGAGACACTCTAACCCCTCCGTTTAGAGCTAAGAAAACAGAATCAACACCAGGGATACTGTCATGAACTTGTCTTAGAACGCTACGAAGTGTCAGTGCCTGAGACCGATCTAACGATATGACCGACCGAGAGGTGGAATAAGATGTATCTGCACCGTCGGAAACAGCAAAGCCCTGAAGAATTTGTTGAGTTTCGTTATTGCTGTAGGATCTGAGTGGTGGAAGGCGACCATCGACATTCTGTTTCAGTAGATACGAAATCTGAGATAGGTTGGCACGCATCTCAATAAACAGAGCCGCAAGGTTTACTCGTGGCGCTGTTGTGATAGTGAGGAAGTAGTTTGCATCGTTAGGCAAAGAGGCAAGAAAGACCTTGGACGTATCGGATTCCATCAGGAGATAGTTGAAGTTCCCATGAATAAGGCGTGCTACTCCAAAGATAGCACATGTGGATGATGCCACCGCAAATACCTCGTCCTTGCTGAACCAGACTCCAGCGCTGGCAACTGGCAGCCCATCGCGTTGCACAAGAACGACATTCTCAACGCCAGTAATCATCTTGATGTCTTGCAGAGTATCATTCAGTTGGTCATTCATCGGACGGCCTCATGGGGATATTTGTGGGCTACTGTAGAATCTTGGCTGATGCTATTTAATCTCCACACAGAAGAGAGAGAATGCCTCATACTGCCTTGTCCTGACTACCTCAAGATTGTAAGAAAGGAGAAGAGAAGTAGATTTGTTACATATGAATCAGGGCTGCTGTAGGTACTTCCTGGAATATCTCACGTGCGGCTCTGCCAACTTTGTATCTATTTGTATCTGAAGTGTATACCCTGATTACGTCTAGATAGCCCTTCATCATCTCGGCAATATTTGAGTAGTCCGATAGATTCTGAGACACTTTCTTACCGTCTATGACTTCGAATATTCCAATCTCCATGGGATCTAGTTGATGAGGGTTGTAGGGTACAGAGGGCAGAGTTGGAACATCAACAATCACGTCTTCAACTGGAACGTCAGCACTCTCTGCAATTTCTTCCTCGATACTCGCCCGAACCTTTCTCTTTGTGAGAATCTTGGATACGAATCTATCTTGCGTATGAAGTACCTTCTCGAATGCCGATTTATAGAGGGTACGAGAGTCAAGCATGTTCACCATCCTCACCGCTTCTGCAGCCTCAGGAGAGATGGAAGAATCCAGCCGTCTCACGCGAGACATCAAAGATATGTCATCAAGAACCAAGAAGTCCTCGGGTTCTTCAAAAGCAGTCAATGAGAGCGCGGCGTCTGCTGAAGTCATGAGTCTGACCAACATGACCTCCACACTGCGTACTGTCTTGTGATAGTAAACATTGAGAAACATTTCATAGCGAGCTACTAAGAACGATTCCAATGCACCTCGCGCTGCAATGTCAAACTGGATTGTATAGTCATCTGACACCTCGACACTCTTGATGAGGCGATGTATGTCTACCAGACCATAGTTGACACCACAATAGAATGAGTCACGGATCAGATAGTCCATCTTGTCTACATCGACTTGGCCTGCAACAATTCCACTCACGATAGCGTCGTTCTTCGTGAGGCGCCGACCTCGCACGAGATCTGCAATCCGTGCTTTCGAGATAGATGCTTCTTCAAGCAAGTCGCCAATCTCACTCTCTTTAATTATCCACTCGGTGATGTCTTCATGATTGAGATTGCGACTCTCAACTAGAGCCTCCTCAAAGACATGACTGAAAGGACCATGTCCTATGTCGTGTAGAAGAGCGGCAACACGGACCTCCTGCAAAGCTTCCTCTCCTAGGTCAATCATAGGCAATAACTGGTTACCCATTAGTCCTGCAAGAAACATTGCACCTATACAGTGCCCGAAGCGTGTATGTTCTGCTGTCGGATAGACAAAATGTCCACCAGAAAGTTGCTTGATTCGCCTAAGGCGCTGATATGGTCTAGAATCGATAATCGTCGATTCCAATTCTGTTAGACCAACGAAACCATGTATGGGGTCATTGACTTCAATTGAGTACTCCATCTAGAACGCCTTCACAGTCTTTACATCACAGGATTAAAAGATCGGATTTCACGTATTAAGTCCTCAGCGGACTCAATACCTGATACACAAAGAGGGATATGGATGCTGTCGGCTATCTTTATGGCCAAAGGATCTAGCTCTTTGACACCGTGGATGATGACCACGGCTGGCTTGACCGCAACCGAAGTTCCAATTTGGCTGGCCTTGATTGCAACCATGGGAGATCTGCCAGTAGACACATGGGTCAATATGGCAGCGCGTTGAGTTGTCCCGCCATAGAGTTTCAGTAGCTGTTGGGGGGTGAGAGATACTATAGCTTTTACACTATCCAGTGCGGTATATCCGTAGATGTCCCTGTCAAGAAGACTGCTGTGAGTAAGTACTTTGCAATCTAGACTCTCTGTGAGTAACCTGGCAGGAACAGGGAATCCGAATTCCCGACTATCAAGAATAGCATCTGAAGCAATCTCAGGAGCTACTAGTTTCTCGAGAGCCATGGCAATTCGCCCTCCATTGGCTGCATCCATTTCAATGAGACCTTCAACAAACCGTCTTATGGTATCAACGCGCGGGGACTTTCTTCTGCCGCTCTCATAATCACTAATCACTGAGGGGGAAACATCAAGGTGTTCTGCTAAATCCTTCTGTGATATCTGAAAATGGTCACGCCACCGTCGCATCACGGCACCGGGATCGTTTTCGGCAAGACAGATTTCTCCTGCCATCGCCTCTGCAAGTCGTCTTCGTGCCTCATTCTGTTCCATGGTCTAAACCCCAAATGTATTACAGATAAGACTTGTCTTTTCCTCTTTGGTGGACAAATTCAATAAATGCTCTCGGGACCGAAGGACTCAAAGAGCATTCGTGTTTCTATCGTCTAGATTAGTGATATGTTCGTGGTGTTTCTTGTCGGAACCGCTGGGTCGGGTAAGTCCATGCTTGCTGCTGCTCTTGAGAGATGGCTTGTGGATACAGAGATTAGTACAACCGTTGTGAATCTAGACCCGGGGGTGGATGCTCCGCCCTATACAAGTGATGTGGACATTAGAGAATATGTAGACTATGGAGAAGTCATCACAAAATTTGGTTTGGGGCCGAATGGGGCGCTAGTTGCGTCTATGGATATGGCAATCAGCCATCTCCCAGACATCCGTGAGGAGATACTCGAACGAGAAACAGACTATGTGATTGTTGATTGCCCAGGACAAATGGAACTCTTCGCCTATCGAAACTCTGGGCCCCTCTTTATTACTGGCCTCACGGGAAATGAGCCTGCGCTATCATTATATCTTCTGGATTCGAATATCGTACGTACACCAGAGGGGTATCTTTCCTCGACTCTGTTAGGGCTTTCAATCTCAATTCGGTTTGGCCTTCCACAACTCAATATTCTGAGTAAAGCCGACATACTGGAAGAAGAAGCCATTCAAAGAATCGTGAAGTGGTCAGAAAACACCTTCCAATTGGAAGATGCGTTGTATAACTCAGCCAGTGGACTGACAAGGGAGTATTCTCAGTCAATTCTTCGTATGTTAGAGGAGTTAGGGGGAGCCACTAGTCTAACGCCTGTTTCGGCAAAGACACGCGTAGGACTTGAAATACTATACGGACACATGCAACGGATATTCATGGGTGGAGATAACGTATACGATTGAGGGTATCGGCTTGAACCAAGACTATTTTGTATATGTTTCTGGAGAAACAATCCCACTTGCAAAAGCAGAAACAGAATCGCTCCTAGAGATGTGCAACAAGGAGATTGTCGTAGAATGGAAAGGGCGATTAGGGCGATTCTCTTCTACCACCGACTTGACAGGTTTCCTTCTAGGAAGAGCAGCGTTTGTCAAGACAAGCGGAAGAATTCTTGCAGAGTTTCATGAAGTTGATGATATTCCTCAAAAAGGTCTGGAGGGGGTCATCGATTCGACGAAATCGTTCGCTGTTAGAACTCTACACCTTGGAGAATTCAATGAAAGGGGGGAAACGAGTAGTTTGGAAGCAGAAGTGGGGGCTGCCCTCTTGAAGCATAACCAAGCAGAGGTTTCGCTCGACAGCCCTGATATTCTGTTCCTAGTCATATGTTCTGATGAAACAAGGCTGCTTACCATTTCAGAGGAATCGAGAATCAGGAAACTCCTAGAGCTCCGTGAACCCGGTAGGAAGGAGTTCTTTCATCCCTCAATGATGAATGCTAAGCTTGCCCGAGCTATGTGTAATCTTGCCCAAGTAATGCCAAGTCAGATTGTATTGGATCCCTTTTGTGGTGCCGGCGGTATTCTCTGTGAAGTGATACCTATTGGTGCAAGAGGTGTGGGAATGGACTTGAACTGGAATCTTTTGAGAGGGGCACGTCTCAACTTGAAAGACGCGGGGGTAATAGGGTTTAGCCTTATACAGGGTGATGCAAGGTCATGCCCTGTCGACTCTTGCGACTGTATCGTCACAGATCCGCCCTATGGCAGGGCAAGCTCAACACGAGGAAGTCAGGCCAGAGCATTGGTGGAGAGTTTCTTGAAAGATGTACGTCGAATACTGCCCAAAGGCGGAAGAGTATGTATGTGTGCAAGCAGTGATATGGAGGTCTATGACATCGTGAGAGACTTAGAGATTGGTGTTAAAAGCGTGGTTGATTTAAGAGTACATAGCGGACTGGTCAGACAAGTCTTCTCCCTGTTTGTCTAGGATTTCACTACCCGCCCATCTTTCGTCGGAGGCACTAGCCATTTCATAGTGTTCTGAAACTCGATTTCGTTTTCAAATGTGAAGACCAGTTGTATAGATCCAAGTGGTGGACTCTCTTCTGTATCGTCTAATAACCGAAAACGATTGGAACATGCAGCCTGCTTGTCAAGCAGAACAGATGTTTCTGATCCATTCCAGTTTGACAGAAGTCTTCGACGAACTGCATCTATTATCTGTATTTCACGAATTCGGGTCTTCATCCATTCGATTGATTTCAAATCTCTGGATTCGGCGTAAACCATCCACGAACCATTGACCTTCTCAGTTGTGGTGCTCATTGTGGGAAACAGGTGCAGAAGACAATCCTCTACCTTCTCTGCAGATTCGGTGGGATAGACTGGAACCTGTAACTCGATAATCATTGATTCACAAACCTCTGCACAACAGACTGAGCTTTTTTACGCAGCTCCTCCTTTGTTCCTTCATTCACAAGCATTATGTCACTCAATGCAATGACGCCACCCAGACCTACATCGAGTTCGCGCAGATCCCGTTCTCTAAAGGCATCCCAGTCAGTAGGTGCGTCTTTCCGGTTTCGCTTTTGTAAACGGTGGAATCGCGTATCGGGGGAAGCGTGAACACATACAGTAGTTAGTGAGGCTGCTCTCTTTCGAAAGACTTCCATTTCCGCAATACTTCTACATCCCTCAACAACTATCGACTCTCTGTCTAGATTCTCCATGCTATCTAAGCAGTATTCCGCGATGGCACCCGGGCCGCGATTCTGCCGAAGTTCGAGCATAATGCTCATCGTATTCTTTCGGCTGGGCTCTAGGCCTCTTTTTCTGGCTACTTCACGCACGACATCGCCCATGACAACTACTGGATGATTGTGCATTCGAAACTGATCAGCTATCTCACTCTTTCCTGCGCCAGGCATGCCTGTGATCAACAGTATTTGCATTGTAAGGCCCCGTAGTCTTATCTAAGAACAGACCGCATGTCTATTCTGTCTTTATTCTTGCGGTTCTGTACAGTTAGTAGCTAAATAGCGTAGTCGATGGTAGTCTTCTTCTTCAGCTTGTTTAGTATTTCCAAGACTGTTTTCTTCGGGATCTGATTCATGTCTTTGGAGATTGCAACATGCAGCGATTCTTTGAGAAGACGGTCACGGAGGTCTCTTCCAGAAAGGCCTTCTGTCAGAGATGCTAGCTGATGAAGATCCATTTCCAATCTGATGGGAAGTCTTGATGAGTAGAGCTTGAGAATAGACAGTCTATCGACTTCGTTTGGCAGTCCAAACTCAAATACAGTATCAAATCTGCTTCTCAATGCAGAATCAATCATCTGGACAGCATTGGTGGCTCCAATGAGAATAACACCGGACTCTTCAACTGTCTGATCCATCTCACCAAGTAGAGCAGTGACTACCTCCGATACATCCCCTCTTATGGACTGGAAGGTCCTTGCGAGACCTATTGCATCTAGTTCGTCGATAAAGATGATGCTCGGAGCAGACTCCCTTGCACTCTCAAATAGTGTAGATATCTTTCTGCCGCCATCTCCAACATGGACTCCGATGAGATCCGATGCCTTTGTGATGAATATGTCAGCCTGTGCCTCGTTTGCCACTGCCCTTGCAGTCAGAGTCTTCCCTGTGCCGGGTGGACCGTGAAATAGGACAGCGCGCGGAGCCCATTCGCCGAACTGATGTGGTGATTCTAGATACTTTAAGAGAAGTCGACATTTGCGTTTCGCATCCTCATGGCCAATGACATCCTCTAATGTGGGTCTACGGTAGAGGGACGGTACGCGAGTCTTCTCCTTCTCTAGACGTACCCTTGTGCTCTTTGCAACTATCGAATTGTCAGGAACCACCTTCTTGGCTCGAAAGGCGAAGTCGGGCATGACATATCTATCAAAGAGAAACATCCCTTCGTGCACGAAGCTTCCGAGCCATTGCTCCCTAGCGTAGTCAGAGAAAAGCTCAGGACTCTCAGTTTCAACCCCAATGGCCTTTGGGTCCCCTCTTAGCCTGAAAGGGTAACCGATTGGCTCTAGGACAAGCAATTGAGTATTAGGAACATCTCTTCCACGGCGTCGGCTCGGTTTCTTGGACGACTCGCGGGAAGAGTTAGGGAAGTCGACTGTTGAGTCTTTTCGCCTTGTCAATTGATTCCTATCACCAAGCCTTTCATTAAGACTGATGCTTTAAGAGTTCCCTTGTGTCCAGCTCCATTTTGTTGACAAAGATTGAATAGTCGGGTTTCGGATAGCACCTATGGATGAGCAAAATTGACAGAGAAAGTCAGGGCATTCTTAAGCATCAATATTGATGATGATTCACTCCTCGACAGGATTACTCGAGTTCAATCGCACCTAGATGTCAGAGATGCTCATGTGAAGCTGGTAGAAAGAGAGAACATCCATTTCACCTTACGGTTCTTGGGTGATACTAGCGTGAATAAGATTGAGAAGATCAGGGATAGCCTTTCGTCCATTAGTCTATCTCCGTTCGAAATCCAAATCTCTGGGGTGGGGGCCTTTCCAAGAATAACGCGGCCGAGTGTTGTCTGGGTGGGTGTGACCATGAATGGAGAAAAGATGATAGACCTGAAGAAGAGAATCGACGAGGGACTACGCGAATTGGGGTACGGTCAGGATAGGAAATTCACGCCTCATGCAACAATTGCCCGCATCAAGAGTGTACAGAATCGGCGGCCGTTGATAGAGGCTATTGAGAATAAGTCAGATGAAGAGATAGGGCTCATGACTGTTGAGTCATATTGTATGACAAAGAGTACACTCACCCCCAAGGGGCCAATATATGAAACGATGTGGAAATTGCCTTGATTGACACTTTTGGATGACTTGTAGAATGGTGGGCCGGGGGCGATTCTCAACACGATGGAAAACCCAACCTGTTCTTGAACGCCCGATCTCTTGCATTTTGTGACTCTTGGCCTCACGACCAGAATCACCCCAAGCAAGAATCATACCAAGCTAGACTACCGACCCATGAGTGTGGTCTGCCTATCTCATACCTAAGATAAAGGTTATCACTGAACCACAGTATTTGGAACACATGTTCTAATTCTCTTACTGGCTTGTTTGTGTGTGGCACCTAGACTTATCAGCAACAGTACAGCTACTTCTTGAGGACAAAGGAATCGAGGAATAGAGCCACTATGCAGACAGATCTTCTTTATCATGAGGGCTTTCAAAAACACTCCATGACGCCGGGTCACCCAGAACGCCCTGAAAGGCTACAGTATACGCTAGATTTGCTTGGAAACAAAGGACTACTTAATCAAAATGGTTTCGAAATCGTTTATCCAGAACAGGCTGGACCCGAAGAGATCTACCCTATTCATAGCCTTGGGTATCTTTCGATGCTCAAGGAAAGGTCCGAGCTGGGTGGTGGATATTTCACCTTGGATACCATGGCAAACGAGCATACCTATACCGCGGCAATGCTTGCTGCTGGTGCTTCAATGGTGGGTGTTGACCGGATAATACGAAAAACCAGTCAGAATGGTTTTGTTCTCTGTCGGCCCCCGGGTCACCATGCAGAATTCGAGAGAGCCTTCGGATTTTGCTTTATCAACAACATAGCCGTCGCAGCTATGCGTCTAATTCGAAAGTGGAATCTGAGTCGAGTGATGATAATTGACTATGATGCGCATCATGGAAATGGTACACAGAAGGCGTTCTACTCTACAGACAAAGTTCTGTATGTTGGGCTTCATCAACATGGTCGAACTCTCTTTCCAGGTTCTGGATTCAGCAACGAGATAGGGGTTGGCGAAGGCGAGGGTTATACTGTTAATTTGCCTCTAGCTCCTGGTTCAGGAGATCCATCGTATAGCATGCTGTTTGACGAGATAATTGGGCCTTTGGCTGAGAGTTATGAGCCCGAGTTTGTTCTTGTGTCTGCAGGTTTCGATGCACATCATCAGGATCCTCTAACAAATCTGGGTATCACTCTTGCAGGACTGGCGCTACTCAATCAACAGATTCACGACATATCTAAGGAATTCAGCCAAGGGAGATGTCTCTATTTCTTGGAGGGCGGTTACGAATTGGACATTCTAGGCAACGGCATTTTCAATGTGCTTCAGGAACTACTGGGATTAGAAGTCACAGTATATGAAGACCGTGGACAGGAACCCAGACGTTGTACAGAGGAATCACTCGGTCTCGTGAAGACAACGAAAAAGCGTCTGAGAGGCAGGCTGCTTTAGGTCAGAAGTCGTCGAGTAGGGTCTGGACACCGGGTGTGTCTTGAGTTTCTTCTCGGTCCTCTGTAAAAGGCGGTGTTTCCTCGACATCAATACCTAACTGTTTCTTTATTGATTGAGCGATTGTTGAACCAACAGAGGGTACGCGAGCTATGGCTTCAACAGGTGCACTATATAATTCTTTGAGGTCTGTGTAGCCATGGTTGTAAAGCATTCGCCCTCTGACACGTCCTATGCCTCGTAGGGCTACAAGTTCGAGAAGGGACTCTCTTACCCCGTACTTCAATCTGGAACGCAAGCGGCGTAGAACAGGTAAGAGATTGCCTGTACCAATTACGCGAGATACTTCACTTGTTGAGTACATCAGCCATTCTGCGGTCCGTACGTATCTGTGTACATCGCCCATGCCAACCCGATATTCATCTGTAATATCTCGTTCCGCCCGCTCAGATATCCAATCATCTAACAATCGGGC
>SDNO01000151.1 GCA_004524435.1 Candidatus Thorarchaeota archaeon
CATTCTGAGAGTCTACTGAGGGCTCTACAATGAATGGAGAGAAGCGTATATGACAACTTCAAGAACGAAGAAGTATGGGTGTACCTTCGCCTGCCTCATGATAGTCTTTGTACCCATCTTTGTAATCATTATGCAACCTCTAACTGAGTATTACGCTTCCGAAGACGTCGACAAGTTCCTATCTAATACACTTGGTCCTGCCATAATTTTTGCATTATTGGTTGCAATCTTCGGCACCCTCTATTTCGTCTGCCAGGAAGAATGATTGCCAAGTTTTGGCATCCCGAATGCGGTAAGGCTCAGCAGGCAGATAAGGGCCATCCCAGATATTCCCATCGACAGGTTCTCCAATACCCTATACTGGCCTGGTAGCCCTGATTGAAAACATGAAGGGGATGTGTTCTTCCATCCCGGGGACTCTCCATCTGCCATCGTTGTCCTGCTTCATCATGGGCAGGGCCTGCCATGTTGAGTAGGGGAACTCGTTGTAAGAGTGCAGTTCAAGGCCCACTGCGAGCAATGAGTTCAGTATCTCGGATATCGGATGATTCCACTCATAACTTGTCTTGGTTTCGAGCTGCCTCTTAGTGTCGGCGTACGAGTAGTCGCACTGGAACATGATGGGGGTCTCACCCTGGAAATAGGGATAGCGAACCCTGAGGTCTTCGCTCTCGTCATCGAACACCATGGAGAACGGATGAAACTCGCGGATGTAGAAGATCCCACCCGGTTTCAACAGGCTGGTGACGACCTCGGCCCACTTCGGGATGTCCGGCAGCCAGCAGAGCACTCCTCCCCCTGTATACACGATGTCGTAGGTTTCCTCAAGCACCTGGGGCGCGTCATAGACATCAGCGCAGACGAATTTGGCAGAGGTTCCGATCTGTTCTGCGATATCTCGAGCAAGGGTAATCGCCTTCTCAGAGAAATCGACGCCCGTTACATGAGCGCCCAGTCTGGCCAGAGAAAGGGTATCGAGACCGAAGTGGCACATGAGATGCACGAGGCTCTTTCCTTTGACCTCTCCCAGTTCCTCGATCTCAACGGAGTCCAGGGTCTGCCCCCCCTTGATGAAACCGTTTAGGTCATAGAACTCGGAGTCCTTGTGCGCATCCACCCGGTCTTCCCATAGGTTTCTATTCGCTTGCAGCCGTTCGTCCACCATCTGCACCATCCTGTCTGTCTGACGCGGTCGGCTCTTCTACACCTCGGATAAAACTACCGCAATGACAACCAGTTCCTAAGACGAAAAGGTTTTGTTGCACCAATGGGGCCCTACAAATGACCTATCTGGTCAGCTCTAAGGAGTCAATATGATATGCCTATGATTGAGATTCGCTGGCACGGTCGCGGCGGGCAAGGTGGAGTGACGAGCGCAGAACTTCTTGCGAAAGCTGCGTACTTGGATGGTTATAAGGGCGTTCAGGCTTTTCCGTATTTTGGTGCTGAGAGGCGGGGTGCACCAGTCAAAGCCTTCACACGGATTTCTGATGAACCGATCAACGTCAGAAGTCAGATCTATACACCGGACATCGTTGCGGTCCTAGATCAAGGCCTAGTGGAACTAATCGACGTCACCGAGGGACTCGTAGAGGATGGAAAGATCATCATAAATACGACCCTGGAACCGAGTGATTTGGAGTTTGAGCGGGGTCATGTCTTCACCTACGACGGGACCGGCATAGCACTCAAGCATGGTCTTCTCGTGGCCGGGTTGCCTGTAGTGAATACAACAATGCTCGGCGCCTTTGCGAAGGCCACCGGTCTTGTCAAACTGGAAACAGTGCAGGACGTCATCCGGGAGAAGTGGCCTGGAAAGGTAGGCGAGAAGAACGCTGTAGGTGCTGCTGAAGCATACGAAACGTGCTCTGATTAAGCACATCCCTTGTGGATACAGGTTTCGCGCCTAAGGACTTACTCCATTATTCTTTCCGGAATCAGGACTGGGACAACTACGCGTAGAGGCGTTCATATCCGGCATGCTGAACTTCCGGTTGATTCCTGCGCATACCGTCTACCTGCTGTGCCATCTCTTCCATTTTCTTGCGAATCTGGTCGCCGCTCTCCTCGAGTTCTGAAACATCCACTCCGACGTCGTAGAGTCGATTCAGCGCATTGAGTAATTGAACCGCCCCATCGGGATCTGGAATCACTGCGATGGCAGGCGTGAGCAATGCAAAACCCACCATATCTCGGCAGAGGGTCTCGGAGAGAATGGAGCCCGCAATTCCGGTGATTATGCCCTTTTTCAGAATCTCCATAGTTTCATCGCTCTCGAGGTCTGCAAGTTTCTCTCTCTCTGCGGCGTAGAGCACCTTTCTATCACTCGGCATACCTTGAACGGGGATTCCGTCAAGAATCACCGTTTCCTTCACGCCAATCTTTGCCGCCCAGTCCAAGAGTGCAGAGCTCACTGGATACATCCCTTGGTCTGCGATGGGTAGCTCGGTGGTCACAACAATGAGGTTACGTTCAGCCTTCGCATGGATCCTGAAGGGATGGCGAAGTATTCCATCAAGGAAGACTGCTGCTGATGGCATGTATTTGGATCGAACATGGGCAATCTCCTGCATTTCGAACTGCTCAATCATCGTGTTGGCGGCAATAGTGCCGACCACCCCTGCACTTGGAAAACAGCACACTAGTAGGGGCTTTTCTATCTTGAAATCCTTGGTCTGGACGACTTCTGCTTCAGGCGAGCCCAGAGCTTTGGCTTCACATTCCTCTTTCATGAATAGGGACCCATGGCACCCTTTCATGCGTGAGAATATTAAGTTTGAGTCTCAATACTATGGGAGAATCGGGTGCTTTTTGTCAGACCGATTTGGAAGATGAAGTGGAAAACCAGTAGACAAGACGGGAAGCCAAGAACACATGAAGTTCCGAACAGAAGATATCATGCCCCCTCCAGTCCTTCGCCTTCTCAGAGAGGCCGCGGAATACCTGGGGGCCCCCGATTTCCTGAATCTCGGCCAAGGAGTGCCAGGACACGTCCCCCCCAAGCGTGCGCTCGCCATGCTTGAAGAGCGCATGCAACACCCCTCGGTGCATCGTTACACGCCGGATCAGGGACTCCTCGAGTTAAGAGAGGAACTCGCCCTGTTTCTCAGGCAGAATGAGGGAATCGACGCTGACCCGGAGACCGAGCTTGTCATCACCGCAGGGGCAAACCAAGCTCTCACAGGGGCCATGCTCACACTTCTGGAACATGGTCAGAATGTTGTGATGCCTAGTCCCTACTACTTCAATGCAGTCATGTCTGTGCATCTCTGTGGTGGTGAGGTCAGAACAATGCCTGTTGATTCAGAGTTTCAACCGTCTGCTGAGGCTTTACGGAAATCGATTGATGAGAATACTCGGGCAGTATTACTCATCTCTCCCAACAATCCCACGGGTGCAGTCTATCGACGCGACCACATCAATGAGATCCTTGACGCCTGTCTTGAACATGAACTCTTCCTCGTGTTCGACGAATCATATGCGCGCCTCGTCTACGACGGAGCAGAGCATTACAGCCCGCGTTCCAGAAAGGACGCACTTGATCATGTGGTGAGCATGGGCAGCCTATCCAAGGACTTCGGAATGTCCGGGTGGAGAATAGGCTACATTATTGGGTCAAGCGCGTTTGTCGATGAATTCCTCAAGTTCCAAGATAGTGCTACAATCTGTGCTCCCACAGCCGGCCAGATGTTGGCACTTGAGATTCTGAAGAGTTCAGTCGATGAGATAGAATATGAGTTGAAACAGCTGGGTCTCATGCGAGAGCTTGCCTATCTTAGAGTGAACGATATTGATGCCCTTCAGACCGTCCGCACACAGGGAACCTTCTATCTCTTCCCCAGAGTGAAAGGATGCAAGGACTCGGAATCGCTCACTTCAGAGATACTCAGAAAGGCCTCCATGTTTGTCCTGCCTGGTTCCATCTTCGGAGAAGCCGGGGAGGGGCATATCAGGATGTCCATCGGGCCTCTGACACAAGAGGCGGTCGATGAGAGCTTCGACAGACTTGAGCGCTTCTTTGAAGACTACTAGTCTCTTGAGTACTGTAGCCATTCCCAGTCTGTGACTGTATGACTGATGTAGTCATCCCATTCTTGGCGCTTGATTGAAACATAATCATCGATGAGCTCATCTCCAAGCGCGTCTCTCAAGACATCGTTTCTGTCCAACTCGTCGAGGGCATCATTCAATGTGGGAGGAAGCAGATCTATGCCTCTGTCTGCTCTCTCTTGGTCAGTCATCGCGAACACATCTTCAGTGACGCCTTGAGGCGCGTCGAGTTCCTGATTCAATCCATCCATTCCAGCGGCAATTAATGCTGAGAATAAGAGGTAGGGATTTGTCATTGGATCGGGCGAACGAAACTCAATTGCAGCGCTACTAGTAGAGGAGAACAGAGGGACGCGGATGAGTGCCGTTCTATTCTTCGGTCCCCAACAGATGTATACGGGCGCCTCGTGATGAGGCACAAGCCTCTTGTATGAGTTCACGGTGGGATTGGCTAAAGCCGTGATAGCAGGTGCGTGCTTCAGCAATCCTGCGACAAACGATTTCGCCTGCTCTGACAGGGTACCCTCCTCAGACCCTCCAAAGAGGTTCTTGTCACCATCCCATAGTTGGGTGTGACAGTGCATTCCATTTCCTGC
This sequence comes from Candidatus Thorarchaeota archaeon, assembly GCA_004524435.1. Lineage (GTDB taxonomy): Archaea > Asgardarchaeota > Thorarchaeia > Thorarchaeales > Thorarchaeaceae > TEKIR-12S. Next base: position 4,647 of record SDNO01000151.1, read on the forward strand.
TGATCCAACAAACGGTTTGGGCATAAACGTAACATCAAAACCCTGCGCTTGTGTGAAGGCCCTAGCTAGATTCTTGAATCTGAGTATGTTGTCAGCCGCAGTGCAAGCCTCCTCATACGAAATCTCAATCTCTAGCTGAGCCTCGCCAACCTCATGGTGTACAACTCTGACAGTCATGCCCATCTCTTGTATTGCTGATGCAATCTCAAGTAGGGTGTCTGCGCTGGTGTTCTGCGGATATGTGTCCGCATACTGACCATAGTCAAAGGGTTCGCCCTCCACTGTGATGAAATGAAACTCGGGTTCAACCTTGAAACGGACGTGCATATCATCGGGCAGCAGTCTTTCACAGACACGATGCAATACGCTACGTGTATCCTTCGGGTGGAAAGAGTCTGAGTCTGTGCTTCCCATCTTTTTCTGTACTGA
>SDNO01000215.1 GCA_004524435.1 Candidatus Thorarchaeota archaeon
ATACTGCGCGAGGCAGGACCTCAAGGACTGCCAGTTGAAGACGTACGAGCCCTGCTTGAGAAGAGAATCGACTATCAAGTTGCGGGTTCACCTGATCAAGTTATCGAGTATGCCTTAGACAACTGGCTCATTGACAAGACAATCGATTATTGCCGTGACACCAAGGGCATAGAGGTTGGAGAGTTGCGTTGGTTCTTGCGTGTACTCAGTGAAGAAGAGTCTGAGGAATTGAAGCAGTTGCCTGATATCAAGAAGCAAATCATAAGAATCCTTAGGCGTCAGGAGACCGAACGGGGGTTGGGTATGATGAGAGCCGAGGAGCTCTTGGAAAGACTGCGAAACAAAGGATTCGAGACTCAGTATGTCCCAATTGCGGATATTCGTGTCTCTGATGTGTTCAAGGCTGAAGAAGGCAAACTCGTGAAATGGGTCCGCTTGATTCCCGAGTTCGAGCTGACCGAGGAATACAAGCAGGGTATGAGAGAGCTTGACGAGATCTCTCTGCAGAAGGAGCTTCGACGCGAGCGGGAAGACTGAGCATGGAATATCTCTCTATTTCACATGATAGTGTTCCGCGATTTTCTTCAAATCGGGGCGGTCCTGCCACCTCTCCTCTGGCTTCCAGTTCTTCTGTGGATCTTCCTGACGATAATACCGTCTGGTCACGTCCTCTTTCTGAGGACGAACATCGCAGCGACGACGAAAATGGCTATCCCTGCACCCACGAGCGTAATCAGCATTGTCGGATCGAAGAGTTCTGTGGGAGTGGTCGTAGTTGTTGTTGTGGTAGAAGTTGTGGTGGTAGTCGTGCTTGTTGTCGTTGTAGTGGTTGTTGTCGTGGGCGGTGCCCCGGGACTGACATGGACTGTGAAGACGACGGACAGGCTGTTCCCGAAGGGATCCACCATTGTCACATTCAGTCCATATTGTCCGGGTTCAAGGATAGTGGTGTTGGTTGTGACGCCACGCGAATCGATGGCGAAGTTCGCGGTGTCATTGACGCTCCATTGTATTGCTGAGTGGTCGAAGGCAGAAATCCTATACTCAAATCGTTCACCATGTTCAAGGTATTTGTCACTGACAGGCTCGATCAGGACAGGGTCTGTGGTGTCAACGACCTCAATGGAAAGGCTGCTTTCTAGGATGTTGCCAGAGGTATCGCTCACGGACACGTGCAGTCCGTACACGCCTGCGGGTAGAAACGTGATGTTGACCAGAAGGCCGGTCTGGCCAATCGCGAAGTACCGCGTATCGTTGATCCACCATGCACCCAGTCCAGACAGATCAGACGCATTCAAGTCGTATCGGACTGCACTGCCAATCTCAAGGACCATAGAGGCTGGTAATTCGATCCACATCGGCGGATCTGAATCGATGACGAACACGGTGAATGGCCCCACAAGGGTTCTCCCCGAGGTATCATTCACATATACTGCAAGTGGGTAGGCTCCTCCTATGAGAACGGTACTGTTGCTGATGATTCCTCCCTGAGAGATGGTGAAGTGCACAGTGTCATCAATCCACCAATGGTCAAGCCCACCGTAGACTGAAGCATTCAGGTCATAGGTAAACTGCTCTCCCACCTCAGTAAACTGATTCTGTGGTTCCTGCAACCAGACTGGCGGGCTACCAGGTGGTGCCACGAGTGGATGATTGTCTTGGTTTCCAGCGAAGAAGTAGGGGATGTCACCAACTCCATCCGCATCCAGATCATAGCCCCCGTAGGCTGACCAGTAGTTGTAGTCAAACGTATTGTCCATCCCGTTGCTCACGGCGACGGCGTAGTCCGAGATTGCATTCCATGCGATTGTATTGTCGAGACTGACCGAGAAGAAGAACGCATAGTAGGTTGAGGAGACTGAGTTATTGGTCAGAGTATTGAAGTCCGAATTGTCAGAGAAGATTATAGAGATATGGTTCCCATAACATGAGTTGTTGACCAGTGTGTTTTCAGTTCCACGTTCGAGATGGATGCCGTATTCCGAGTTGTCGAAACAGGTATTGTTGGTCAGACGAATGGGGCCTGAATTCTCCACAATGCCTATCCCAACCCGGTTGGAAAAGCATATGTTCTCGCTCAAGTTGCTCATCGAGCACCTACGGAGAGAGATTCCATGGTAGGTCATATTCCAGCATCGGTTGTTCTCAAGTCGGCCTGAAACAGAATCCGACAGTTCGATGCCTAGGTAGAAGCTCTCGGAGCAGCTATTGTTGGTGATGATACACGAATCGCTATACCAGACTCTTATGCCAAAGTCGAAGTTCTCGTGGCACACACTATGCATGAGAATCGTGGAATCACCTCGGCTGACAATTATCCCAACAGGATTTCCATAGCATGTATTGCCGCTTAGTGTGTTCAGAGTGGAGTTCTCAAGCATGATGCCAACATCAGCGTTGTCGTGGCACGTAGAGGTGGAGATGGTATTCAGATGAGAACCGAGGAGTGACACCCCGAAATCGGTGGAATGACATGTGTTGTTGACCAGAGTGCTGGAATTGGAATGGAACAGCCTAATGCCCCATTGGCTATCATAACATGTGTTATTGACTAGGACACTGAAATTGGAATAGTGCGTGTGGATTCCAGAGTCGGCACTTCCGAAACAGAGGTTTCCTTCCAGTCTGTTAGAGTGCGACTCCTCCAGATAGATTCCGCTTCTGGCATTGCTACTACAGGTGTTGTCTGTCAGGTTGTTCGAATGTGATTCTTCCAGAAAGATGCCATCTCCCCCATTGTCGCTGCAGGTGTTGTTTATCAAATCATTTGAGTCTGCCAGCCAGAGGTGCATTCCATAGCTGCTCCCAGTACACGTGTTGTTCCTCAGTTCATTGGAATGAGACTCTCTCAGGTAGATCTCATCGAAGCCGTTGTCAAAGCACGTGTTGTTGGTCAGTCTATTAGAATCCGATAAATACTGGAAGATTCCGTAGTCATTGTCGGGGCCACATATGTTATCATCGACACAGTTCGCATGTGACAAGTATAACCATATTCCTGAGTCTCCATTATTCTGCACCGTATTGTGAGAGATAGTGTTTTCATGTGAGTCATACAAGGATATTCCACCGTCAGGGTTTCCAGCGAGGGAGTTATAGACGAGTGTATTCGAATCAGAAGACCGCAGATAGACTCCGAAACCCCATATGAAGGTAGGGTTATGATTGGAATGGACAGAGTTGTTGTTCAGTGTATTGAAGAATGAGTATTCCATATTGATTCCATAGTCTATGTTTCCAGAGCAGGAGTTATTGACCAGAACACTTGAGTTCGAGTACTGCAAGAGGATACCCGTGTCTTGGTTTCCGCTGCAGTTGTTGTTAATCAGGTAGTTGGCAAGAGAGTACTCCAGGAACACACCATGGTTTCCGTTATCCACGAAGGAATTGTCGACCAGTGTGTTGGAGTCGGAAGAAAGCAGATGTACACCGGAAGGATTGTCGTAGCATGTATTGTTGGTCAGATTGTTGCCATTTGATGATGAGAGCCGAATCCCGCTGGAAATGTGGCGATGGCAAGTATTGTTGTTCAGAGTATTCGAACTGGAAAAGTCCAGATGGATTCCATACCAGAAGTTCTGATAACAGAGATTCTTGCTCAAGTCGTTGGAATCGGAGTAGTTTAGGTAGATGCCGTGACGTTCGTTCCACTTGCATGTGTTGTTCTTTAGAGTGTTTGAGTCAGAATACTCCAGCGTGATGCCACTCTCGATACAGGAAAGACATGTATTATTGGCCACGGTATTGAAACTTGAGTCAACTAGAGAAATGCCATAGATACTCATGTACTCCATTATGTTGTCAAAGATTGAGTTGTTCTGTGACTGATAGAGGTAGATAGCGGGTCCGCCACCCTGGACGGAGTTGTTCAGAATCATCCCATATGAAACGTTGTGTAGGAAGATGCCCTTATCCACTTCAGCGGCCCCTGCACCAAGGCTGCAATTGGCGATGATGAAGAAGACTCGTGTGTTCGATATGCTGATGCAGTAGTGATCAGGACCGATAGTGATGTCTAGTCCCTCAATGACGAACGGATTGTCAGAAGACCCATTCCCTGCCCACCCCTCATTTGATGCGGTCGCTGTGAAGTTGTCATCCCCGTCGATGAGTATGGGGTCATGTGGGTCTTGTGCGATGACCATATTCTGCATCGAGGGGTCTGACTGAGATTCTCTTCTGATACCGGTCGCATTGGTTGTGTCCGTTTCAGATGGTACACTGCACAGAATCAACACTAGTCCAAGACAGACGGTCATTAGGCAGATTCCTAGCTTTCCACGCACTACTACTCTCTCCTTTTCCCCCCAGAACATAGGTGTGGTCAGTCTAGGATTCTACATCTGCTGAGTCGCTGCTAATTATTTCCCATGTTCTGAGATTAGCTTCGTAGACCATAGCCCAACGCCATATATCGGTTCTGATTTCAACTTGTTTCGAATCATGATTCCCGATGTCCGTAATTGCGGTGTGTCAGCTCAGAGAAGCAGAAACGGTTATCGGACTCATCAGATCCGTGCAAGTCCATGTAGGCGTAGCAGGCGAAACCGAATTGATGAAGAAGAGAGTGGTCCCATATGGCACCATTTCAGCTGCGGAAATCAGCCACACTTAAATTCTAGTTCCAAGAGGCGGTGGGCATGGACAAAGAGATCTACTACAAATGGCTGTTCAAGGTCGGGGGCGTCTTCAACTGGCTCATGGCGGTCTCTTTCCTCGTAGGCAGTCTTGCAGTTGCCGACATATTCGCCCTATTCGGTACAACGGATCCCCCCACGCTCTTCTTCTTGCATGCCCTGCTTGGCCTGATATTCGTCTACGGAATCGGCTACTACATGGTGGGCCAAGACATCACCAAGAATCGAGGGATAGTATGGTTGGGAGTTTTGAGTAAGCTCTCCTTCTTCTCGTTCTGCGTGACTTACTTCCTCTTGGGAGATCTGAGTTTCATCATCGTCGTGTTTGGTTCGTTTGACTTCTTCTTTGCTTGCCTGTTTCTGGAATACATCGTGAACTATGAGAGATTATGAACAGCTCGATTCTCACGATTATCTTCAACAATGGGAG
>SDNO01000152.1 GCA_004524435.1 Candidatus Thorarchaeota archaeon
CTGTTCCATTGTGATATATCTCAAAACAGATTGGCGCTATTGTGCCTCGCTCTTGATACATCCAGTCCTTCCACATCCCGCCGTGTGTTGCGAGCTCTCCATGGGTGGCGAATCTATGCTGCGAGGGATATCCCTGATCTTCGTTGAAACTATCTGGTAATATATCGTCCAGATCATCTATCATACGAGAATACAGGACCGGTTCTGCCCAGTTCCCCACCGAGTTCGTCGCGAAGTAGGTGGAGTTTATCCCCGAATGAAGCGAGTATGACATGGCAAATCGATGATTGAGGACCAAGTCCCGGAGAGCTCTAGTCTCGGGTTCAGAGAAGGGGGATGATCCTCTGTAGACCTGCGAGGTCGGGTCATTGGAGTTTGCAGAGCTCGGAGACCAGTAGGTCGGGTAGTTTCGATTCAAGTCTGTGAGTCCGATGCCGTCTTCGTTGACTAGGCCGTCTGCGTCATCATCGATACCTTCGTATGTCGAACCCAGATAGATGAGGTCGCCTCCTTCCTTTCGATAGGTCTCAAAAGAGGAGATCCAACCGTCCCCATTCACATCCTGCAAGACGTCTTCATCGGCCTCACCGTCCCCGTCATTGTCGTAGGGCCGGAGGTTCTTCCTCAACCAGTGATTGCCTTGATTAACCACGTACTCCAGAGTATCAGGATTCAAGGTGGGAATCACGAAGATTTCCTCGGTATCGACGTACTCGGTTATCTCATCATCTTCACCGTAACCATTCAGCAGATACAGGATGAAGCGGAGAGCTGCCTCAACCGTGATCTGCTCTCTACCGTGGTGATGTGCGACAACCAAGGTCTTTGCCTTCTGCAGAGAGCTCTGCTCGTTCGTGATTCGAAGGCTCGAGATATTTCGCCCCAGATAGCTTTGGCCAATGACTTCGAGACCGACGAGTTCAGGAACTGACTCGGCGATGTGTTCAATCTCCTCCTGTACCTCGTCTGCATCATGATACTGGTCGGGATAGAGCAGTGAAACATCACTCCAGTCCCGTTCTATGCTGGGAACTGGGATTAGCTCTATTGTTGGAACAGAAACATCGGCAGTATCTGCAGCTATCACGAGAATAGGGCTGAAGCTGGAGAACATCAGGAATAGCACTATGAGAAGCGATAATCTTCTTGACATGATCTGTTCCTCTGAGCCTCATTTCAGACCCCGTCCAATCGATGGGTGAAACAGAGACTGTTTCCGGTACATGATGTGTTTTTGATTAAAGTGCTTATCATCAGCGCATACCTTTGCGGACACGGCCCCCGAGGATTCGCTGCATAAGTCACACATCTATGCACTCATAAGAACTCTGTACTATAGTTATCCTGTGTTGGTGGCTCGGAGAATGGAAAGGACGAAAGTCAAGGAAGTATATCAGGAAAGTTTCGAAGCAATCGAAGAAACGGCAACCCTCTCTAAAGCTATCGAGCATTTTGAGAGTCGAAGGATTCCCGCGCTTCTTGTCACAGATAATAAGGGGAGTGTAAGCGGCGTCCTCTCGAGAAGATGGCTTAGCAGAACCTCATTGGACCCGTCTTCCACACGAGTTGCCAAGCTCTCGCGTAGTGCCCCTGTTGTCCAAGAACACGACAGTATCAACGAGGCCGCTCGTTTGATGGTGGAGAACCGAGTGATGCAACTGCCCGTCTATGCTGGCAAGAAACTGAGGGGAGTGATAACCAACGAGGACATCATTCAGGGGGCGATGGATAGCGAGTTTGGTTCTCGATTCGTAAGGGAGGTAATGACAGCTGACCCAATGACCGTTCGGCCTGAGGACTCCATAGGGAAAGTAGTTCATCTCTTCCGGAATCAGGGATTCTCACATGCCCCGGTGGTTGAGAGAGATAGACTGGAGGGCATCGTCAGCGTTCAAGACATCACGGATATAGCTTTTCGTCACAAAGACAGGCAGACCAGAGGCGAGAGGGCAGGCAACAAAGAGAGTATTTCCAGCATCCCCATAAAGAGCATCATGTCGGCACCAGTCTTCGCAGTGCGCCCGGGTGACACTCTCCAACATGCATACAGCAGAATGAAAGAGAAGGATATTACCTCACTTGTGGTGGTGGAAAACGAACGGCCTGTAGGGATAGTCACAAAGGCAGACCTTCTGGAACCCATAGCTCAGGGTGCCATTGAGAGCAGACAGATTACGCTTCAGTTCGCGGTCAAGCCCGATGTCAGAATATCCGAAGAGGAGAGGAAGGCAATGATGAGAGATTTCGAATCACTCATCAAGAAATACAAGAAGACCATTGGCCTTGGCTCGCTCTTCGTATATATGAAGACCCATGGCTCTGAATCCAAGGGAGACCAACTAGTGCACTGCAGGATGCATCTTCGAACGTCGCAAGCCTCCTATCACAGCACTGCGGAGGCATGGAGCGCCCAAGAGGCATTCGCGCTTGGATTGGAACGGCTTGAACGTGGCCTCATGCACGACAAGGAAACTGAACTTGACCCTGAATTCAGCTGGCGACGGGTTCGCGAGTATTTTGAATCTGAAACATAGTCAGAGGTTGTTTCGGCTGCCGGACTAAGACTTAAGGGGAAGACTGCTGAGAATGTGAAATAGCAGACTCGCAATTCAGAGGAGAGTTCCGTCCATGGATGATGTCATTTTCGAGTGTGAGTTTCTTGGCCGAGAGCATGGCGCAATAGATGTGGACAGCAACACCACTGAAATCAACCTCATCGAAATGGACATTGTCAGCATCGATCTTGGCCCGATTGGTCAGTGTAAAAGCCTCGAACGCCTCACACTCTCAGAAAACCCGCTTCAAGACATCGACCTCACACCAATTGCAGAATGCAAGAATCTGCAGGAGCTCTGCCTACGCTGGAACCAGCTTGATCACGTAAAACTCGAGCCTCTCAGCCAACTTGATTGTCTGACGGAAATTGACATCTCATCCAATGGACTCAAGAGAGTCGACCTAGAACCGCTAAGAGGAAAGCATACGTTACGGGATTTGTACATCTCAGCTAATGAGATAGAAGAGGTGGACCTTTCGCCTCTCGTCGACAGTCGGAGCTTGCGCTACCTCGGTCTGACTCACAATCTACTCAGAGAGGTGGACTTGACAGCATTGAGTCAGTGTCCGGGACTTCGCTACTTGGGTCTCACAAGTAACAGAATCAAGAGTATCGATTTGGGGCCTCTAGACAATTGCAGTAGATTGGAGAGAATCGAACTAGAACATAATGAGATTGAGGAGATTGATCTCGATGCCCTAAGCACCTGTCGAAACCTAGACTATCTCAATCTGAGGTACAACCTACTTCAGAGTATCGACCTTGAGCCCCTTATGCGATCTACGCGTCTTCGGTATCTGCTCTTATCAGGCAATTCATTGACTGAAGTTGACCTATCGGCGGTTGAGAACTTCAAGAATCTGGAGCAGTTGCTTCTAGATTATAACGAACTGGAAGAGATTGATTTGTCGCCTCTAGATCAGACACATACCCTTCGAGAGCTTCGCCTCGGGAGTAACAACATCAAAGATGTGGACCTGTCGCCCCTCAGAGGATTGCGCAATCTCAGAATCCTGGATTTCTCAGACAACCCACTTGAAGTGGTAGATGTCACCGACCTCTTCTACTGTGACGAGCTAAGGACGTTTGTGGTCGAGAGGTCGTCGCCCGGTCGGGCAATCCGTATAGTAGCGGATAAGAACGAGAAGAGGCATGAAGAGGCACCCAGAGCACTTCAAGAGAAGAGAGAACGCATTGAGTGGATCTAGTACTTCTGAGTAACCTTCAAGTGGCTGAGTGTGCATTAGGGAGATATGCCCATGGACGTCAGCAGACTTCTACTTGAGGCCAGACAATGCCTGGACTCAGGCCAATATGATTCTGCCACTTCAAAGTTGGAGAAGGTCTTGGCAGTGGTCCCTGAATCAGCTGAGAGCCATGTCGAAGCGCTTGTCCATCTCGGCGAGATACTCTGGCAACGAGGGAAGTACGAAGAGGCTCGTGACATTCTCAAGAAGGCACAAGAACTGGGCGAGAAGAGAGGGTACGTTAGCCTCAGTGCGCGTGCACAACGTCTGACGGGAAATACACTCATCGATCAGGGCTTTGGTCAACTTGCTGAGAGAGCCTATCGTACAGCTCTTGAGATGTTCGAGAGTGTCGATGATGCTAGGGGAATTGCTCGAGCATACAACAATCTAGGCATCATCAGCGTGGATAAAGGCAACTTCGTCGATGCGTTGAGGTACTACGAACAATCCCTCAACATGCATCGGGAGTTGGGGGATGAAGTAGGGACTGGGATGTGTCTGAACAATATTGGAGAGATTCATCGGTTCAAAGGCGAATACGAGCTGGCAGAGGGCCTGTACCAAGAGTCGCTAGTTGGGGACACAGAGAGAGGAGACCGATATGGACAGGCCATATGCTGGGGGAATCTCGGTGCGGTTTCATACGGCAGAAAGGAATATAGTAAGGCTGAAGAACGTGTGCAGCGGGCAGTCCAGATATTCAATAGGCTGGGAACCCGCGACCTAGTCTATGTTGAGATTCGGGGGCTGTTGGTGGGAATAATGGCAGCCACGAAACGATTTGCTGAGGGGCAAATCCATCTGGATGCAATCTGGGATGCGGCCGAGGGCCTGAACTCGGACGCTGCGGATATAATCTGTAACTTCTATGGCGGACTGTTGGCACAGCGCCAATGGAATCTGTCCTTTGCAAGGAAGCACTACAACAACTGTCTGGAGCTATCGAAAAGGGCACGTTCGTTTGAGTTTGTTCTCCTCTCACTGATGCAGCTTGTCGAGATTGAGATGCTGCACTACAGAGTGACAGGAGAAGATGAGTACCTAGAAGCGATGAGGAATACACTTCATCAAGCGCTGGACCTGGCACAGAGGCATAATCTTCATGGACCCCTAGTCGAACTAATGGTCTTGAATGCATTATTCCATGTGGAGAGCCAGAATCCAGAGCAAGGACTTGAATTCCTGGCAGAGGCAAAGGAGGTCTGTCACAAGAAGGGCTTCGA
>SDNO01000153.1 GCA_004524435.1 Candidatus Thorarchaeota archaeon
CCATGAACTGTCGCTTCAGCTCACTCCCTTCCGCTCGTTTCCCTTTTTTCCCGGTAACGAGATATGGCAGCACGAAGGTCGGTAGGTCAACCACCGGCATATCACTGCCCCTGTGCTTCGCACCATCGTCAAGACCTCTATGACAGAACGGACAGGCTGTCACCAGAATCTCTGCACCAGTTTCCTCGGCCTCCGCAATCCTGTTTGCCGCGATTTCGTCTGCCATGTCACCGTAACTACTCTTGACACCTCCACCTGATCCACAGCAGTGGGCATAGCGCTTGTTCGTTTCCATCTCGATGAGCTCGATGTTCTCTACGGCCTCAATCACTCTGCGGGGGGCCTCATACACTTCTGCGTGTCGACCGAGATGACAGGGGTCGTGGTATGTCACCTTGATCGATTCCGGCGCCTCAAAGGAAGCCCTCTCGTCCTGGATCAGTCGATCCAGGTATTCTGTGATATGCAGGACTTCAAACGGATACTTGTATCCCTCATTAGGAACATCAAGCTTCCAGGTTCGGAAGCAGCCTGCACATGCAGTCACTACCGTCTTTGCCCCCGTGTCCTTGATAGCATCTATGTTGTGCTTCGTCAGATTCTCGAAGGTTTTCGTTCGCCCAAGCCGGAGAAGAACAGAACCACAGCATCTTTCATCCCTGAGAACCGTGAAGTCAGCCCCAATCTTGTCGAGAAGCTCAACGGTTGTCTTTGCTATCTCTTTCTCACGGTAGGCGCTAGTGCAGCCAACAAAGTACACAACAGATGCCTTGTCGGGCCACTGCCGTTCACCAAAGAGAGCAAGCCGTGTGTCTCTGGATTCCTTGTAGGGATTGGCCTCATTGATGATTGAGTCTTCAATCACCACATGCTTCTTCATCTCGAAACCGTTCTGGACGATATCCTTCCGCAAGGCCTCAGTCATATCAGGGAGATGGATTCCATCGGCTGTTGCGGTACAGGTCTCCTGACATGACTTGCAGGTAGTGCAAGTATAGAGCCAGTCGACAATGGCATCATTGACTTCAAGATCACCAGTGAGCAAGTCATTCATGACCATGACACGTCCCCGAGCCGAATATGCTTCAAACCCAAGTACGTTCTTTACAGCACACGGATGGTAGATGTCGCGGTCTGAGGCAACTGTCTTGTCAGCAAGGGCGCAGTCGCCACATCGTGCACAGAGCCAGAGGTCCTCTTCGTACTTCTTCAGATTGGTGAACTCCATCTCACTCAACTCCTTCGAATACATGAGGGCTGAAGACGTTCTCAGGATCGAGGGCCTGCTTGATACTTCTGTAAGTGTTCAGGAAAGGCTCCTTCGTCTTCTCTAGTGCCCTGTCTTCCCACAGAAGTCCGTTCCAGTAGGGGCTACCGTCTGTTTCTATGATTACATCAAGCATCTCATTCCACATTTTCAGACCGAGCTCCATCTTCTCCCGGTTGGGTGGAAAGATTGTGATCCATCCTGTCGCATAGGTCCGTTCGGAGCCGAGACAACTCGCAATCCACTTTATGCCATTCTTCAGGGCATCGTATTTGTCAAAGATGGCCCAGAGCTTCTTCATGACCCTAGGGATAGTGGGGATGGGCCGTAAGTGGCATGTATTCAGCCAGAAGCCGTTGTTGAAGAGCGGCTGGACGAGATTGAACATCTCACCCCAATGCATCTGTGAGGCGAAGTTCCCTAGGTCTTTTCCGCCATGCTCCAGTGCTATTTCCCTGATGATCTCCATCTTTCTCTTCGCGAGCTGTTCGTCAGTTTCTTGAACAACCGAGGCAAACATGGACTGAATCTCGGGATGGCTGTCAAGAAATCCAGGGAAGAATGTGTCCGTTGACTGTCTATCTGCAAGTAGATTCAGTTCTTCAGTGAAGCCTAGCTTCTGTACCTCGTGGAAGGCTGCAGTTGCATCTTCAAGGCTCTTGAAGCCGAAGTCGCCATAGGCGAAGTGTTCAGCCTTTGGGTAAATCTTCAGTGTGACTTTCGTCTTCACACCCAACGTGCCGTGGTCGCCAAGGAAGATGCCCGTCATATCGTTGTAAGTTGAGTACCTACCGAATAGCTTTGCCCCCTCTTTCCAACCAGTACCCGTTTCTAGTACTTCTCCATTCGCAAGGACAACCTCAAGAGAGACGACACCCTCATCTGAGGGGCCGTACTTAGAGGCGGCGTATCCGATGCTGTTAATGCTGGTCGACCCCCCAACCGTACCGGCGTTCCCTCCGTACGGTCCACGGAAGCCGAGTTTGTAACCTTTCTCGTCAAGTCGATGGATGAGCTCTGCCCATCTCAGGCCGGCTTCTACGGTCACCGTCATGACATCCTCATTGATTTTGATGACTCTGTCCATCTTCACCATGTCTAGCATCACGGCATTCTGCACACGTGGCAGACAGGCGCCGCAGATGCCACTCCTACCCCCGGCAGGGACCAGTGCGATGCTGTTCACTCTGCAGAGGTTGACTATCGCCTTTACCTCCTCCACAGACTCTGGCATCACAACAATGCCAGGTCTCTCGGCAGTAAGATGGCATGCATCCTTACTGTAAGATGAGATAATCACAGGGTTATCGTTCACTCTCTCGGTTCCAACAATCGCCGCCAGCTCGTCATAGAGCGGGTGCGCAGCAGTCGGTTTCACAGCCGTCATTTTGCAGACTCCACGTATCGTTATCCGTTTCGTTCACAGGGAACATTTCCGAACCTATCATTCTACCAGTTCGCCCATGTCAGCCGCTCAATCCCACTAATGACAGTTACGGAAGGACACCTCAGATGGGCAGTGCGTTAGAACCTGAAATGCAGCGGGCAAGAGAACCCTTTATGTGGTCGGTCTCAGTCTCACCCTCTGGTATACAATGACGAAGATTGGGGTTGTGCTGGGTCGAGGCGGGCACACTGCTCAGACATTCGCCCTAGTAGATCTCCTCGGAGAGAGTTTCACCTACATCTATTTGATTGGCCTTCTTGACAGACTCACACCGAAGAAGATCAGGATTCCCGGAAAAGTACTCCGGGTTCTAACACCAAGACTTCTGCCAGACGACTCAAGAATCTTGTCAGTGATGCGGACTTCTGTGACCTTTCTCCTCAGTTTCCTCTATTTCGCTATTCTTCAGCCCACAGTGGTGATCAGCTGCGGTACAGGTCTTACAGTACCAACCTTCTTTGCTGCCAGAGTACTCGGGATAAAGACCGTCTATGTCGAGAGCATGTCAAGAGTCGATTCGCTTTCTATGACCGGCAGGCTCCTCTTGGGAAAGACAGAGCTCTTCTTCGTCCAGTGGCCTCAGCTGGCTTCCAAGATACCTGCTGCACGATATGGAGGTCAGCTGCTATGATCTTTGTCACAGTTGGGACTGCACACTTTGATCCCCTAGTTGAGGAGATTGACCGACTAGTTGGTTCTGACGTCATCACTGAACGAGTCGTGGCTCAGATTGGACGTGGCTCCTACATACCGCGGCATATCGAGTATTTCAGATTCATCCGGTCTCTCGAACCAGCTTACCAGCGGGCAAGTGTGATAGTGAGCACTGGTGGTGCAGGGACGACGATGGAATGCGTGACCCGAGGTCTAAGCCTCGTTGTGGTGGAGAACACCACCTTGATGGAGGGCCATCAGGCACAACTCATTGGGGAGATGGCAAGGCGTGGTCATCTTCTCTGGTGCGAAGATGTGACAATGATTGCATCTTGTATTGAGGAAGCACGCACGTGTTCCTTTCCTCCATTCAGAAGTGATCCTCCCCGCATCCACAGAGAGATACTCCGACTCATCTCGTAGGTTCCTACGCCAAAAACCCATTTCGCGCCAATTGGAATCTGCCTTTCGTTGCCAACGCCATGAATCACTCCGAATTCATACCCACACACATACCACCGTATTATCTCTGTATAGCTGAACTAATGTCTGGATTTGATGTTTGCTTTATATTGAGATTCTCCACTATTCCAGTGGAAGTCGAGGTAAGTAATGTCTGATGACACTGGGTCGAGAAAAACCTCGAACAACAAAAACACAAACGTGAGATGAGGCAAATTGAGCAAGAGCAAGAAAAAGAGTTCCTCAGGGAGTCGGAAGTTCGTTGAAGGAGTCAGAGGAATCAGTCTGGCGGTCAAGCTGTATGGGATGTCACCTCCTGACTTATCAACGACGAAACTGAAGGCTCTCCTGAAAGATAACAGCTACGAGCCGATCAATAGGAGGGACATATTGAGGGAGGGTTTTGGCTCGGTTAAGTCTAAGGGGAAGGTAATCTCAGCTGAGTTCTTTGCAGATTTCCGAGTACAGGTTCTGACCTACGGCGAAGATGGCAGTCTCTCGTCTGAACCTGTCAAGAGCGTTGACCGTGCCCACATACTAATCAAACTTGACAAGAACGTACTTGAGATTCGAGGTGCTGAGAGGACAGCTCGGAAGTTTCTGAAACAATTCGAGGAACTGACAGGTGTCAGCACATCACCGCTGAATCTCGATGGCGGTGCCAAGAAGCTCTATGACTCAGCTGCTGAGATATCATCTGTTCTATTCTCGGGGTTGGAGAAAGGCAATCTCTCTCAAGTTGAACTCAAAGGGGAGAGCATCCAGACCGAGGATGAGATTGCGCTATACACGCGCAGATACAAAGGTCAGATCAACAGGTTCAGAGGGAGTTTCGCATACCCAAGTGGAGCTTTCCTGACCACATCAATCAATGCTCAGGCCGGTTCGTTTGTCGTGTACAAGAGCGGAGATGGTATTCTCGAGAAGGATCTAAGCTGGATTGTAGAGCTCATGGAAGATGCCGCACTCAAGTAGAACTAAGCGTTTCCGGACATGGGCCTACTAGGCCCCTCCGGTTTCCACACTTTCACAGATGGCTTTGGACTCGTTGCATTCACTAGTGCATCCATTCATCTGGCTTGTTCTTCAGGCCAATGACGGTGCGCGTGTTATCGATGTACCATCTTGTCTTATCTCTGAAGAGAGGCCAGAACTCAAAGAACGTTGCAGGATTCTCAGCCTCGAC
>SDNO01000216.1 GCA_004524435.1 Candidatus Thorarchaeota archaeon
ACCATAGAGATGCCCACCTGGAGTGACTTGTCAACCGCATCCGATCTGAGATTTCTGAGGGGTGCGGCTCTATCAAGAGTGCCTGAGAATACACGAACAGTCGCCACAGTGCCCGCGTGCCGGTCAGGCTCAACATTTCCCACAAGAATCACTACAGGCCCTTCAGGGTCACAATCAAGCAGGGGTCTTGCAGCCTCGGACCCAACATCCCCCTCCCAGATCCTCTCCATGCGATAGCTCTGGGCAGTCGGTGGATTTGGGATGACCTCAACAAGTGAATCGAGTAGTACCGGGGCAACAGGGTACTTCTCATGGAGCGAATCTTCATTGTCACCCCGGTACGCATTCACGACCTCATTCAGGATGTCAAGAAATGCCTCCGCAAGACGTGCGTCACTTGAATTTCCATTCGTCTTCTGCAGCAATGTTGAAACGGACACCCCCCACTTATCCAGAGCTGAACCAATCACAAGAGAGTTCTTGTTGAAGGAAACCTCCCACTGTTCCAGCAACTCGTCGTCGAGGTACTTCCCCAGCATCCCATTAAACTCGCGGGTCACCTTGCTGATCTCTGAGGCAATCTCCTTTGCACCTAGTCGTTTCTCATTGACTAGCCTGTCAATCTTGTTGATGAAGAGCATTGGTCTGACAAGTTCCTGCATCGCCTGTCTTGAGACTGTTTCAGTCTGGACCATGATTCCCTCTATGACATCAACGACCACAATGGCGCCATCTGTGAGGCGGAGGCCTCGGGTCACATGGCTTGAGAAATCGATGTGACCGGGGGTATCAATGAGGTGGATGAGGTGGTTTCTTCCCTCTCTCTCGTGAAGCAGTGAGATGCCCGATGCCTTGATGGTGATGCCTCTCTCCTGTTCTATCATGTCATAGTCCAGGAGTCTTGCCTTGGCTGCCACTCGATCCGACAGCAGTCCGGATGCTGCAATCAACGAGTCCGTCAGGGTTGTCTTTCCATGGTCAATGTGAGCGATGACAGTGCAATTCCGGATATTCTCTGCATTGTCAACTAGACCTGCTACCTTCTCCTGGACGAACTTCTTGTAGACATGTGACACGGGCTATTACCTTACCTTACGTTTGAAATCTGACTGGGGAATAGCTATCTTCTCTCCGCATTCATCGCACTCATACGTCACTGTTTCATCATCCCGGCCGATCTCTCTCTTCAGGGGCTGACCGCATGTACATACGAATCCTATTAGACGTGCTGGGTTGCCAATAACTAGTCCGTGGTCTGGGACCTCCCGTGTGACCACTGCGCCACTCCCCACCATGCAGTACTTTCCCAGCGTCGTATCGCAGACGATGGTAGCATGAGCACCTATCGAGGCACCCTTTTTCACGAGGGTCTTGATGACCTTCCAACTATCGCTGAAGGCTCGCGGATAGATATCGTTGGTGAAGGTCATGTGTGGTCCACAGAAGACATCGTCCTCTATGGTGACTCCATGATAGACCGATACCCCATTCTGAATCTTCACCCGGTCCCCAATGGTCACCCCTGCATCGATGTAGACATCCTTCCCGATGATACAGTCCTTACCTATTCGTGCAGATCCTCTCACATGTGCAAAATGCCAGACACGCGTGCCGCTGCCAATCTCAGCTCCGTCGTCTATAACAGCTAGGTCGTGTATGAATGGGTCACTCATTACGTTCACATGAGTGGGGCGTGTAGAGAAAAGAATTAACTCTTGCCTTTTCGGGACCGTTTGGGTTTTGTTTTGGGCGACACCCACAGGACTCCCTTGTAGGAGGGTGTCGGCGGGCATCCTATGCATTTGTCATTCTCGTAGCGGCGGCATTTCAGGCAGTTTCTACCGCAGGGCGAGATGTCATCGTCGTGCCCATCTGGTGCTAAGTCAACAGGCAGGTACTCGGGCACAAGCGGAGCATTTCCAAACCAAGTCTCTGACCTTCTCACGCCGGGTTCGGTCCGCATACTGCAGGTTCCAATGATTGATTCGAGACTCCATGTGTCTTCTGCCAGCATCACGGCAAACAGATTGTATCTTCCAGTGACCGGTGCCAACATCAGAAGGCGGGGGCAGTCCTGGTACTTCTCAGTTATCCTATCTGCCACATCCATGTTGTCGGTCTCGATCCCCATGAAGAGGACTTTCATGTCCATCTTCTCAGCGCTGACACCTGCGGTGACTTGCACCAGTCCCTCCTTCATCAAGCTGTCCAGTCTCTTGCTCACGGCAACGTGTGACATTCCGAGTTGGTCTCCCATATCTGATAATGTGGTTCGACCATCTTTGTACAGTATCGATACGATCTCTTTGTCTATGTTGTCCAACTGAGCCAACTCCCCACTGGATGGGTGTGTGCTAGATTACATGTAGTAACCTTATGCGATTAATAAGTTAAAGCACTATATGAATCGAGCGCCTCATACCTCTTCACAGCTGAGCAGCTCTCTTCCAGTCATGTTCATAGACGTGGGCATTGACAGACATTGTGGTGACCTGACCTGCCGCGAGGTCGGTCCTCTCAGCAACATCCCGAAGAAGTTCACTTATTGCATAGATGTTCGCGAGCCATGCACCGTACATATCGTTGGACCGGACCATGACGGAGAGATCAACAAACCCCTGTCGCTCCATGAACACGAAGTGGTTGAGGCACGGGACCTCGTCATGGTTTGAGTCTAGCCGCGGGTCCCACGTTGTGGCCACCGCTCTCCGAGTGTGAACAGTCTCCTTGAGTTTTCGGACAACATAGTCGATCTGGTTTATCTCCTCGTGACCCCACGCATTGAGTCGTTCGCCATACGTATACTCAAAATCCAGACGATCAGGGCTGAGCAGCTGGCTGGCATACTTCTCTCTCAAGACCTTCTCGCTGAAGGGATACGAGTCGGTGACTCTTTCATCGTAGGGCTGTAGAACATGAATCATCACATTGTCGAGCCACTTGGTTCGCATTCCACGCTCGTCGGTTCTTGTCATCCCGGCATCCATGATCTTCCGTACGACTCGTTTCCATCCGTCCACAGGTGTTCTTGCTCTGAGATAGCTGGCCATGAGTTCGGCTCCTTGTCACTGCAATGATGTCTTGCGGTCGTGAGCACAAATATCGTCTTATCACTGTTGTCGTAGTTAACAAGTTGAATTGTTTGGCGCGGTTTGCGGTTCGGGAAGCATCATCTGTCTACAAAGTCTGCCCTTACTCAGGTGCTTGGAGGTCGAGCCTGTCGGCATTCCATTCGGTGCAATATTGAGAATGTGTACGGCCTTATTAACCACTCAACGGAAGTAGAGATGTGAATGACCCCCGCCGAAACGAATTCCGCTCTGGAGGTCGTCTGTCCCATCCAGAGGGCATCTCTGATGAGGTAAACCCTTTTATTTGGCCGGCCGCCAATGGTTTAATGTCCCCTCAACTGGGAGAGGGTGCTTGAGACAATCGCCGGGAGGATAAACATGCCGCCGACTCTATACCTTGTCACACAACAGAACTGCGTAAATTGCCCCGCTGCAAAACAGGTTGTATGCGAGGCCCTAGATGGAACTGGGGTGCAGATAGAGGAGATTGATCTCACCCAGATGGACCCTGACTTTGAGTTTAGGTTGCTTGAGGAGCAGGTCTTCATCGCATCAACCCCGAGCATCATAGTTGAGAACAATGGGTCACTCCAGATGCTATACAGTGGAGAGATACCAACATTTGAGGGCATTCGCGACGCGCTAGAGGTGCAGTGAAGCTTGACGGATATCAGAAGTTCATTGGTGAGTAGTGAAGAAGTGAGAAAGCGCGAGAAGAAGCTGCCCAAGGTCCGGTCGACCAAGGGTACCATGGAACCATTCGACGCGCAGCGCATCATTGACAGTCTGATTGAGGAGGCCAAGCTGAGCCATGGCGATTCCCAACTGGTTGCTGTCAAGGTCATGGACCGCATCGCAGCCTCCGGCATCAAGTTTCTGTCAGGCCCTCTCATCCGAGAGATGTGCAACAGCGTTCTTGCCGAGATGGGTTTCGAACTGGAGCGCATCTCCTATACTCGTGTTGGTGTGCCCATGTACGACCTGGATAAGCTGATCAACAATCCGGCTCATCACACATCCAACGCCAACCTCATGCGGAACCCCGAGACCATCGCTAAATTGGTTCACGATGAGGTCATGGAACAACACACGTTCCTCACTATTCCGCCGCATCTTGCAGATGCACACCTCAGCGGTGACATCTACATCAAGGACCGCGAGTATTTCTCAACCCGTGATTACTGTGCGACATGGGACCTACGACAGATCTTCAAGCTCGGAATTGCTCCTGACGGTCTCGGTGGTACGCACTCATCAGCAGCCGGGCCAGCACAGCATCTTCCGGTTGCCATCAATCACTCAGCCATCTGGTTAGCCGCAGCCCAGAGCTCCTTTGCAGGCGGACAGGGCTATTTCTTCTTCAACACATTCCTGGCACCGTTCATGGCCGGAAAGTCCTACAAGGAGATCAAGCAGGCCGCTCAGCAGCTCATATTTACTCTCACACAGCAATACGTTGCACGAGGCGGTCAGGTCATCTTCTCAAGTGTCGACCTGACACCCGGCATCCCCAAGATCATGCGGGATGTCGAGGCGGTGCTTCCAGGCGGAAAGACCGGTCGCGATACCTATGGGGACTTCGAAGAGGAGGCCAACCAGTTCTTCGATGCCTTCATGGAGGTCATGATCAAGGGCGACCACAAGGGCAAGGCGTTCAGCTTCCCCAAACCCAACATCGTGCTCCGGAAGGAGTTCATGAAGGACGAGTACGACGAGTCGTGGAGAAAGGTC
Organism: Candidatus Thorarchaeota archaeon; assembly: GCA_004524435.1. Classification (GTDB taxonomy): domain Archaea; phylum Asgardarchaeota; class Thorarchaeia; order Thorarchaeales; family Thorarchaeaceae; genus TEKIR-12S. The sequence goes on from SDNO01000216.1 coordinate 4,803, forward strand.
GCTGAACTCACAGCGCTCCATGGCAGTCCGTACTTCGAGAACTACCTGAATTGGCGCTCCAAGATCGAGGCAGGATGCAGCAGCTGTTGCTCCCACCTCTGGACCGCAAGCAGCGACGAGGAGATGGAGGAGTTCCTCTCAGGCAACATGGTATTCGGCGCTTCGCAGATGGTGACCCC
>SDNO01000217.1 GCA_004524435.1 Candidatus Thorarchaeota archaeon
ATCTTGGCCCGAGGGGTTCTCGTATACCTGCGAATCATCTTGTAGATGATGTAGGCCGCAAGCAAGAGCCCGACAACACCACCATAACCCAGCAGTACGTTCTGATTGAAATATCCGAAGTATAGGCCGAGAATTGGTATGTTGATCAGGATTCCGTTGAATGCCTGAAGCAGCACATCTATGCTAAGTGTTGTACTGATAGTGATAATGAGGCTCACAACAAGAGTGACAACGCTCACCAGTATGTTCCAGAGGAACGTGTACAAGGGTGGCGTATAGAGAACGTAGATCATTCCTATGAATATGGCTATCACCGCCAAGAAGCCAACATAATCTATCCTCTTGAACGAGATGTCCTCGATATACGTTCGTTCTTTCTTCGCCCCAAAGGCCCTCGCGTTGATGGCGACTTCCATGTCCATTGCTCTACGGAACATCAAAAGAATCAGTGGCGTAATGATTGGTATGTACGCACGCCGTATCTTCTGGAAGAAGTTCGCCTTATCTATGTCGAATCCACGTATCTTTTGAGCATCAATGATTGCATCCCAGCTCTCTTGGACGAGTGGCACAAAACGCATGGCGGTAATGAACATGAAGATGACTTTCTGGGGGACGCGCATCTTCGCAAGCGCTGCGTTTAGTCTTGACATCGATGTGGTCATCGTGAAAATCGGTATGACAGAAAGCACGACCATAATCCGGGTGCTCACAAACAGACCGAACATCACACCTCCCGCAGTCAATTCACCGTAGTTCACAGTGCCATCAGGTGAAGGCCAATCGAATAGTTTCAATAACACCGTCTGGTCGCCGAACCGGTAGGTCAGTCCCTGAATAATCATCAGGAACAGTACCATCCACTTGAGAAGACTCAGCAGGATTCCCAGACTTCTGAGTTCAACCTTTCCGACAATCCACCAGAGCGTTGCAACAATCAACCACAAGACCACAATGGAAAGCTGAGGTATCTGACTCAAGTTGAGCGCAAAGATGAGCGCTGCACCCATGTAAGCGAGTTTCACTATTGGATTCATGCGGTCAAGCGGGGTGTCTTTCCGGACATATTCAAAAGCCACACTACGCACCTCCCTTCACAAATAGGTCAGCCATTTCTTCAACGCCGAGCATCAACTTATTCACACCATATGGTTCCATGTGCTTCGAGAATTCGGCAATCTGAGGTGGCCTAATATCTGCCCTCTCAAGAATCTCATCCATCGCAAAGACGTCTCTCGTAGGTCCATCTGCGATGATCTCAGCATCTGCCATGACGATGATTCTATCAGCATAGGTAGCGATGAGATCCATGTCATGCGAGATCATGATGACAGTCTTGCCTTCCTTCTGCATTTCCATGGCGATCTGACAGAGCTTGTGCCTCCCTTCGTAGTCTTGCGCTGTTGTTGGTTCGTCAAGAATCAGTACGTCAGGATCCATGGCCACTCCTGCTGCAGCTGCGAGTTTCCTACGGTCTCCGAAGCTTAACCTGAATGGGAAGATGTCCCGGGACTCTTCAAGCCCGACCTCCTTCAATGCCCAGTCTACTCTCTCCTGAATCGCTTCTTTCTCCATCTTGAGGTTTTTCAGGCCAAACTCAATCTCCTTCTCAGCACTTATGTTGAAGAGCTGGTAGTCCGGATTCTGAAGAATCAGGGCGACCCGTTTGGCTATTGCACCGGTGGTCATGTCCTTGACATCATTGCCTTGGACAATGACTTGACCGGTATCGGAGCGTAGGAGACCTACGAAGTGCTTCACGAGTGTGGTCTTTCCAGAACCGTTCTGACCTATGATGGCCACCACCTCGCCCTGCTGAATCGTAGCGCTAACACTCTTGAGAGCCGTTACAGGATTCCTACCTGGATACGTGAAAGTCACATTGTCCACATCCACGACAACCGGGGTGTCGTATTCCGGCGGCGGTGGAGGTTCTTTCCACTGAATCTTCAGGAAGCCAGTATCAAGCAACTCTTTGAACAAGTCAAGAGCTTCATCCAATGTTATCGGGATGCCGCCCCGCTTCTCATACTCGTCCTCGAAACCGGGAATCTTGTCAGCAAGTTTCTTACAGAGCTGGGTCACAGCCGGTGCATTAACACCGATCTTATCCAGTTCACTGGTCCTGGAGAAGACCTCTCTTGGTGTACCATAGGCGAATTGCTCGCCCTTGTTCAGTACCAAAACACGAGATGCCAAGGGAGCTATCTCTTTCGTCTTGTGCGTTGAGATGACGATGGTCAGGTCTTCTTCTTGGGTGAGACGATTCAATGTCTCGAGAATCTCTTTTGTGCCAATGGGATCAAGCTGGCTTGTTGGCTCATCAAGAACCAACAGCTCTGGCAACATTGCCAAGCCAGCACCAAATGCAACACGCTGTTTCTGACCTCCGCTGAGGTCCTTGGGAGGTCTCTCTCCGAGGCCCTCAAGCCCACAGATCTTCTTTGCAAAGTCCATTCTTCGCAATATCTCATCTTTTTCAATGCCAAGATTGGCGGGCCCAAACGCAAGTTCGGAGTCTACATCGTTAGTAACGAACTGAGTTTCGGGATCCTGGAGAACCATGCTTACGTGTGACGCAAGATCAATGATAGGAGTTTCCCACGGGTCAAGGTCGCCTACTTTCACTTGTCCCTTCTCTATCCCTGCATAAACCGTGGGGATCACACCATTCAGATGAAAGCAAAGCGTTGTTTTGCCAGCACCGTTGGCTCCCAGAACGGCTATGACCTCACCTTTATTCACCTCAAAAGTCAGGCCTTTCAGGGCATCAGGACCTCGTTCATAGGTGAATGATAAGTTGTCAATCTTCACGAGGGTTTGTTCTGTCATAACGTTTTTCGCACATCCTAGTTGTTCTACGGGTCGTGTGTATATGTATGTGTGCTATCAGGAGGAAATTGAGTGGGGTGACGCAGAGCGCGTACCCCACTGTTCTAAGAAAACTACTCTACCAGATTGCTCTGGGAATCCTTGGAAGGCCGCTTCGCTTCAGTGACTCAACGACAGCAACAGCGATGATCGTCGTAATGACCGAGAGGGTTGGTACCCACCAGGAATACGCGATGAACGTGCCGATTGCTAGTGCCACTGAATAATCAAAGATGTACCAATAGACGTTACCCCATGGAATGAACCAGAATTCAAGTCCCATGAGAACAGCAAGTAGTACACCCAGATACCTCGTCTTTGGATCCTCCATCCTGGCCCATTCTGGAATCTTCGACTTACCGATTGGGGTGAGCTCGATGATCAGCCATGGTAGCCAGAATATGAGTCCTGCGAGCATGAACTCGATGCTCCATACTTCACCAGCAACGCCCGGCCAGATATATGGCCAGATGATGCCGTAGACGGAGGTCACAATCATTGCAATCAATGAAAGGATATAGTATCTGTTGTCGTCGGCGTTTATAATCAGTGCCACATACAAGGCCGGAAGAATTCCGGTCAGGAGCACGTCAACCGGACCTAATGGATAGGTCGCAGGGCTGATGAACATCCCAATGACACCGCCGATGACGGCTGCAAGGATTCCACCAATGGGTCCCAAAATCAGTGGGCCGATTGCTTCAAAGACCACACAGAGTGGTAGGAAGCCGCCGCCACCGACGTACGGGAAGATTGGTACGAGGGCGAGTGCACCGTTGATCGCACCATAGACGGCGATAAAGGCGATGCTAGCGCCACCGTATCCCATTGGCTGTCTTTCTCTAACGCGTTCTTCTGACAGTCACATCTCCTCCTGTTAGGTTGTATAACCTACATATTGAGGTAAAGTAAAGTCATACTCACCGGTATATATTCCTTCTGAATTAGCAGGGCATAATCTGAATATCATCCAAACTCAACCCGTCAAATATGAATTTGGCTGAGAATGAGGTCTTCTGAGACAACGAATCCGATGCGATGCCAGACATGTAGTATTGTACGAGGTCCCTTTTATAGTTAACAATCCCGATGCAGACAGCCTTCTTAGCTGTAAATGTGGCCATGCTTCTTGATTTGATGGCGAAATCCACCCATTCCTTCGTACGGAGAAAGACTAACATGCTCATTCTTCGTGGCTGTGTTCACAGAAACTGGTTTGATTGCGGCGTAGACCGGAGTAGGGTGATACGAGATGAATCAAGAGGCAGCAGAAACCATTGCTCGGCAGATTCTGGACGGGGCGGGACTAGAGCGGAAGGTTACTGTTGAGGTCTACGATTTCCACTCAGGCGGGAGAGAACCATCGCTCCGAGAGAGTCACGATAACCAGATCCTAATAGAAGCATGTCACCCATCTGAGGTCCGTCATCTGACCGGAAGATATGCCGTCAAAGAAACTTGGCCGTTCCACAAGTGGTATGTTGCTGATCGACCGTACCTGGTGGGTCTTGCCGGGTTTGCCCTAATCCTGACAATCTCTGCTCTACAGTTCTTGCTGGGACTTACCCTCCCGCAGTATATGCTCAGCATAGCAATAGCAGCAGATACCGCTATCGCAGGAGGCGTGATAGGATTCTCGTATCTCATCTCCCTCAGACACACACTGTGGCGTCGCCATCTTATCGAGCTGCTCAGCTCCCTTGGCACCCTCACAGAATACGAGGGGAAGAAATACGAGATTACCTACTACCCTGGAGGAATGACTTGGCCGGCCCTCTGCATCCCTGCTATCTTGATGGTTCTACTCAGAACCGAAATACCCCGGTTCGGCTTCAACGTCTATCCACCCATAATCCTCCTGCTGACCATAGTGGCTTCCGCTCCCTCATTGTTTATCGGACTAAACAGACCCATTGCAGACGAACCCTGCTGGGGTGAGATAGGCGATGATGAGGGAGAACTCAATGAACTTACAGAAGACGAAGAAGGAGCCGCAAGGGAACTGGAAAACCTGATAGCTGATGAGATAGAAAGGGTAGAACTGCAAAATCTCTTCAAAGAAGAAACTCAATGCAATACAGATCACCTGCAGGTCATCTTCA
>SDNO01000154.1 GCA_004524435.1 Candidatus Thorarchaeota archaeon
TACAGCTCCCAGTGGTGGTCCTCCTGGCGGTACAACACCAACTGCTGGTCCCCCTGGCGGTGCTCCCAAATCAACCAGTGGACCCAAGAGCTCCCTCCAATCAGAGATGCTTGCAGAGATGGAGCGATTGAAGGCGCTGATGGGTGGAGACTAATCCCCCCTTCACCCCCTCTTTCTGTACTACCGACTAGATGCATTACTCTTTCGTCTATTACATATTGAAGTCGATGGGAGATTATTAGGCAAAACGGTAACCTAGACTCATGATAGCTCCCAAGTGGAAACTGATTGCAGGTAATGTCTACCAGTTATCAGCGGTCTTTGATAATGACCAAGATGCTATAATTCATGCCCGGAATCTCAGAGAAAATCGAAAGATTATGATATCGAAGACCCCACGCGGGACGTGGGCAGTCTACTGGCGTCCAAAGCCGGAAGACGAACTAAACCTTGCCACACATTGCGGTCTCAATCTCTAGTTCTCCTATCACTTCTTAGGAAGGCTTTTTTCGGTGTGCCCTAGCCCCTTATACAAGCCAAGAGGTACCTCGTATGTCAAACGCAAAGAAACATGCTGCAAAAAGTGCAGCGAAACTAATCCCCGAACACGGTGCAATCGGTCTGGGTAGTGGATCCACCGTTGCTCTCTTTGCAGAAGAACTAGGAAAGAGAATTGCAGACGGAGAAATCGATGTCTCGGTGGTTCCTAGTTCCTACCAAGCCTATCAGCTGGCGGTGATACATGGGATTCCTCTGACAAACCTTGATCTCAATCCCGAACTCATTCTCACGGTGGATGGAGCAGACGAAGTTGACAAAAATCTGAATCTGATAAAAGGCGGCGGCGGGGCACTCTTCCAAGAGAAGATTGTTGCATCAGCATCCCATCGTCTTATCATCATTGTAGACGAGTCCAAGATTGTTGGTCATCTTGCCATGCAATGTGATGTCCCTGTTGAGGTGTTACCTTTCGCCCTAGGGGTAGTCAGGCGTAAAATCATTGAATTAGGCATCACACCCACGCTACGGGAGGCAAAGAGAAAGATGGGACCGGTCGTGACAGACAACGGCAATTTCATCCTTGACCTCAGGTTTCCTGAACCAATTGAGGACCCAAGCGCGATTGCGGTGACTCTCAAGATGATTCCGGGCGTTGTTGAAACAGGTCTCTTTGTCGGTATGACTGATGAGGTACATGTAGGCAAAGAGTCGGAAGCGTACATCCTGAGAAAAGACCAGGGAGCATCCTGAAAGAAATAAGCAGAATCGCCCCGGTCCACCACAGCTGATTGCACTAACATCAATGAAGGTATGGCGGGCCCGTCCGGATTTGAACCGGAGAACCCCAGCTCGCCCCGAAGTTTGCAGGTAGTTCATAGGAGGCTGGTGCCCTATCCAGGCTAGGCAACGGGCCCTAGACAGGAGGGAACGGGCGTCTTATCGTTAAAACTGTTTGCAGCCCACAACTACCGAGATACCTGTCCTGTGATGGTTGCTCCCTCTTCCATTGCATCCACGAGAGTCCTTCCCTGGCGTGTCTTTATGCGGATAGAACTCTCCCCGTTTCGGCCTATTACGGTTGTGAAGAGATACTGACCGTCTGCAAAGATATCAATGCGCTGTTTCGAATATTTACGTCCAGCATATACAGTGACCTTTTTCTTGGAATAGCTAACTGACAAGGGCACAGTCTCTCCCGGAGCTCCACGTTCCTGCCTTCCCCGACGTCCATAGCTAGGTGGTTTCTCACCTTGGACAGGTACCACAATTCGTTCTCCACCGAAAGTGAACATCTCAAACTCAAGAATCCCAGTCTCAAAATCACGGACTTCGACTACAGGCCGGGAGAGGTCTCGTTGCGAGGTACTCATCCCTGTGGGGAGTTTGATCTTTAACGAGAGTGATGATACCTTGGCAACAAGTCCTGCCTCGATGTGAATTACAGTATCTACGGTACTGGGTATCTGTCCGAGCTCAACTCTACCACCATGTATCAATCTCTGAAGAGCATCAATCGATGAACCTGCATGGACAATCCCTACCATTCCAACACCTGCCGACCTCAGGTCGGAATATGCCTCGAAGTCAACCGTCTTTCTAAGCTCATCATAGATCACAAAATCAGGCCGGACCAGAAGAAGTACATCAGCTGCTTTCTCCATACTTCCATCGAGTGGAGAGTACTGAACGATTGCCTCTTCAACCTGAAGGTCTCGTGGTTGCTCAAGTGTCTTTACTACATTTCCTTGATGACTGTAGAACTCGGCAAGAGCCGCTGCAAAGGTGCTTTTTCCAGACCCCGGGGAGCCCGAAATCAGAATCCCTTCTGCTCGCGACTCAAAGCGTTTCATCAACTTGGGACTAAGATCATAATCATCGATAGTGAGTTTCGTAATGGGGCGAATGGCTGAGATCTCATACTTGTCTGCAAAGGGTGGCATGGCTATGGCAATTCGGTAGTTTCTGAGCTGCACAACAGCAGCTCCCTCTTCTTCAATCTCAACAAAAGAGCCCCTGTCATATCTTGCCGTTTCCAATATTGCCTGAGCAAGAGTGTCAAGTTCCTCGTAAGTAAGGAGCCTGTCTGACAGCTCGATGAGTGACCAGTCCCCTGGTGCTCCTCTTTTGGCACGCGGGGGGTTGTTCTCGACGAGATGTACACTCATAGTATGATCGTCAAAGAAGGCCTCAAGCCTCAACAAATCCTCATTCTCTTTATCTATCCAACCTCGTTTCATTCGCTATCACTAACCTTGTCATGAAGGACTGCTTGAGCAACCTTGTAGAAGTTCACTTCTCCATTTTGGTCAACAAGTGCAAAGACCAATTTCTTCCTTGCAACAGCTGCAGCCTCTGTCACCCTATCTAAGTCATTGAGAGAGATAGAATCTCCCTCTTGTAGAACATAAACTAGTTGATTTGCTGTTGTGGTGCCAGGCTTGTCACCACGTGCATATACGCGAAACCCAATTCCCCCGCCAAATCCCTGTCTGACAGCATAGCCTCTACTTCTTAGGTCGCGAAACACGAGATATCGTGTCCAGAGTCCTCTATCTTCGTCTACAAGTAGGTTGACTACATCTTTCGACTTTATCCTTCCCCCTTTCTCGTCAACCAATTCTATTCTCTGTCTTTCCAGTAGATGCAGTACTTCAACGGGTTCAAGTTCTAGTCTGCCATCATCGAGTCGGACTCCATAGAAGCCTTGCTGAGATATTCTATCTGCCTCCTCCTGTGGAACGTATCCCTTTCGTCCAGAGAAGAGTGTGACTGCTGGGACTTCTTCTTCGCACTCGTCTAGACTGCTTTGGTCTGCATCCTGTTCGTCGGACAATTCACAATCCCCTTTGGTTTCAGCTGAATTCAGTATTGTGAAAAAGGCTTCGACGTGACCATCCACAAGAATAAATTGAGTCATGACATGCAGGTGGCCTGTGACTGCCAACACGATAAACGAGGAACTCCAACTCTTCATTGAAGGAGCAGACAAGATTGCCATCTTGGGCGTAGGTAACGATCTAAGGACAGATGATGGCTTAGGACCTTTCGTCATCCAGTCTCTGGATGTCCATCATCCTTCAGTGATGGTTGAGAATGTTGGGTCTGTGCCCGAGGCGTTTGCCCGTCCGTTGGCTGAGTTCGGTGCAGAGCGGGTCATCTTGGTCGACGCAGCTGATATGAGAAAGGAACCCGGACACATAGAACTGGTTACCAAGGACCGTATTGGAGGCATTGCAATAAGCACACACCGCATGCCCCTCTCTCTCTTGATGACTTATCTCGAGCAAGAAACTGGTGCTCAGACCATTCTGGTAGGGGTTCAGCCCCAAAACGTGGCATTCGGAGAAGGCCTCACTCCTAAGATACAAAAGGTAGCAGAGGAGCTCGTCATTGTGTTAAAGCAGCTTATCCGACAGAAATCTGAAGGTGCCAACAGTGTTTCGAACAATTGAATGGCTGGATAATAACAAAGTGCGACTTGTAGACCAAACCAAGCTTCCCTTGGAAGTCGAACATATAGTGACTGATAGCCACGAAAGGATAGCAGAGTCAATCAAGGTGATGGAGATCCGTGGCGCTCCTGCCATTGGTGCTGCTGCAGCGATGGGTATGGCCTTGGCTGCCATAGAAAGCGATGCAAAGGAGAAGGCCGAGCTCATTGATTTTCTTGAGGGTGCCGCTGAAACCCTAAACACTCGACCAACGGCACATAATCTCATTTGGGCAACTACACGGATGCTACGCATAGCAGAGGAAACCCGGGGTTCTGTACAAGAGATCACAGAGCGTCTGATTGAGGAGGCGAAAGAAGTTGCTGAGGAAGACGTACGCATGTGTCGACGGATAGGCGAGAATGCTCTCTCTCTCATCGAGCCCGGATACACAATCCAGACGATATGCAACGCAGGTTCCTTGGCCACAGTCCATCTAGGTACAGTTGGTGCAGTGGTTCGTGTTGCACACGAAAAATACGGTGACATCAAGGTCTATGCGGCCGAAACACGCCCGCGCCAACAGGGTGCCAAACTGACAGTGTTCGAGTTCCTTGAGGATGATATCGACACGACTCTGATAACGGATGGCATGATTGGAACCGTATTCAAGCAGGGAAGAATCAACTGCTGTGTCGTAGGTGCAGATCGTATCTTGCGTACCGGCCACGTAATCAACAAGATTGGCACCTATACCATGGCAATCACCGCCAAACACCATGGCATTCCGTTCTACTCGGTTGCACCCATGTCAACCGTTGACATGACTACCGATGTGGAAGATGTGGTGATAGAGGAGCGTGACCCGGATGAGATTCGAAAGGTCTGTGGTGAGTATGTCACTGTTCCTGATGCCAAGGTCTACAATCCTGCCTTTGACATAACACCTCCCGAACTCGTGACGGCAATCGTTACTGACAAGGGCGTTGTGAAGAACCCGACAGAGGAAAAGATGCGCAGTCTGGCCGAGAAGTA
>SDNO01000155.1 GCA_004524435.1 Candidatus Thorarchaeota archaeon
AAGGGATGTTCGAGGGCAATGACTGAGGTCGGCGATTTGTATCAACAGGGTGAGTACTTTGTGCCAGAGATTCTCATGGCTGCGAAGGCATTCGAGGCATCAATGAATCTTCTAGAACCTTTATTGAAGCAGTTAGATTCGAAAGCGAATGGTATTGTGATCATTGGCGTGTGCGAGGGTGATATCCATTCGATTGGCAAGAACCTTGTTGCTACCATGCTTGAAGCAGCCGGTTTTTCCATAATCGATCTTGGGAGCGATGTTCCTGCCGAGAAATTCATTGAGGCTGCTATAGAGAATGAAGCTGACATTATTGCAGTATCCGCTCTTATGACAACCTCCATGCTCAAGATGAAGGACGTCGTTGCGTCACTTGAGACCAGCGGCATTCGAGCCAAGGTGATGGTGGGCGGTGGGCCTGTGAGTCAGGAATATGCTGACAAGATAGGTGCTCACGGATATGGCAAGGATGCAATGACCGCTGTTCGAAAGGCGATTGAACTTATGGACACCTTATGAAGAGCTCCACCATCTCTATTCAACGTTCTTCTCACAGTTTGTAACCTTTTGGAAAATATCCATGCTTATATTGAATCAAGTACAAGAAAGGGTCTAGATAATCGCAATACATTTAAGTCACGCAGACCCTACCGAAGCCACGGCATGAGCACATAGCTGTGCCGAAGGCGATGCGCTGCGGTGATGTATACCCTCAGGCCGCCACCGCTCGATGTGAGATTGCCATCAGTTATCCACTACCTCCAACACAATCTTCGCACAGAATCGTCAGTCCTACTCGTCCTGGGATTTGAGACCGCAGTGACTTGGTGGCGGCCATTTCGTGGGTAACTCCATCTGTAATCGCTATGCTCTTATTGAGCTGGAAATGATAGCAAGACTGAGTTGAGAAAGAGATGGTCCTTCCGAGAGATATTGTGAATACAGCTCTCAACGGCGAGCGTCCTGAACGCGTTCCTGTTTCTATCGTGTCGACTGCATGGGTGTACAACTACTACGGTCAGACGCTACGCGAGGTTGACACTGATGCTGACAGAATGGCTGAGGCATGGCTAGCATTCAACCGAGAGTTCGATGCTGACACTGTGTGTCCGATGTTCAGTCCCATGATTATCCCTGAGTACTATGGGTCAAAGCTGAAGTTTCCTGAAGGTGGGTTTCCCATCGTGACCGACCCGGCTATCGAGAGCCCTTCTGACTTGGACAAACTGGTTGACTTCGACCCTGAAAGAGATCCGCGTGTTCAGGCCGCCATCGATTGTGTTTCAAAACTCGCCGACGAAGTTGGTGATGAGAAATTCATCTGGCTCGTCACCATTGGGCCTATCTCGAATGTCTCACGTCTGATGGACACCCAACTCATCATGGAGTCTCTCATTGAGGACCCTGACTTCATACAGAGACTATTCCAACGCAGTGTTGACATCTGGAAGGCTGCATTCGAACCATTTTTGGATCTTGGAGTCGATGTCATTGACTTCTCCGATCCAGTTGCATCACCTGATTTGGTGTCGCCCCGTATGTATCGCAATTTCTTCCTAGACTTCGACACACAGATCGCTCAATGGATTCAGAAGAAGGGAGTCCATGCAGTCTACCACGTCTGCGGAGATGTGCTTCGTATCGTGGAAGACATGAACGAGACTGGCGCACATGGCCTGAGCATTGATGCCCCTCTGGATCTGGCAGCGGCACGCGAAAAGCTCCCCGCGGCGACATTTGTTGGAAATGTGGACCCCGCGAATGTCATCATGAACGGGACTGTGGAGGAGGTTCTAGAAGCCAGCAAGGATGCAATGAGAATTGGTGGTGCTGAAGCACCAATGGTTTTGGCTCCAGGCTGCGATGTACCCCCTACAAGTCCGGCAGAGAATATCCATGCTATGATCCGTGCAGCCAAGGAGTACAGTTGAACAGTCTCTGGTTGTCTATCGCCTGAGATTGGCAATCTCGCTAGGAATCACTTCCACCGACTGATGCGTTCTGTCTTGGGTCTGAAGCCGGCTGACAGAGAGTAGTTCCTAGCCCGGAGAAGAGCAATCCGCCCCTCACGACTTCTTGTATAGATGAGTTGCATGTCCCCTACCTGTTTCTTCCAGTTAGCGGCAAACCTCTCAGCAAAGCGCCGATTGATGCCGAGGACAGAGGGCACACTATGATAATCGCGTCTGATGATCGACTCGCCCAGTTTGGTCTTTCTCATCAAGAGATATCTTGGAGAAAGAATGGGACCCAGAAGTTCTCTGAGCGATTCCAAGTACAGACTCTGTTCCCTGCTTGTCCCGCCTTTGATATGGCAGAAGACACTTCCGCGGGAACCCTCATCGGTAACGACTTCCAGATTGCCAGAATCTGTTCTTATCAGGTCGACCTCGCAGAGAGTGGTCAACAAGGCCTTACCGACCTGTTTCAGACTGGATTTCACCGGCCCATGTAAGACAAATAGGCGAACTGCTCGATAGAGCTTAGGCAGGAATCTGAGTGCAAACAATAACAGACCAATCTGTGCAATGTAGGAGAGCCAGACAATTCCCAAATCCGGCATGGGAAAGAAGAACGAAGTAGCTTGACGGACCAAGAACAGCGCAAGGAGAATCACAATCTCATATCCAAGGGCTTCTATAGTGTTCACAAAGACAAAGCCACGCGGCATATGCGTCTTCTTTGCAACTACATCCTCAACCAAGCGAACACCATCTTCACCCCGCTTCAGGGCAGCGTCCCACTCAGATCTCAGTTCCTCTCTGGCACTTGCCTCTTGAACCATCTGTCGATTGATTGATGCAATCGTTTCTTGGGTATACGGTGGATCTGGAAGATTCAGTCTATCTATGCCGTTTTCGATGACAGGTTCTGCCGATGATACTCCTAGGAACGCCCTGAACCGTCTGACCATGATGTCATAGTCGTGTCCCAGCTTCTCTGAGTTCGTTTCGACACAGACGATATGCCAGATGTTGGCGACTTTGGACTTCTTCCCCTTGTAGACTCGGATGGCGCGCCCTCTCATCTGGTTCGACAGCATATAGGACCCGACAAAACTGGCAATCACTAGCGAGTTGATGCAGGGGGCATCCCATCCTTCCCCAAGGAGGGACTTGGTTCCGACAAGTGCGTTGATACCGCCTTCCATGAAGAGATCTGTGATGAGTTGTACTATCTTCTCTTTTGTTTCCGAAGAAGAACGGAGAATCGAGTAGTCCTTGTCCGGCAGGGGTTCCAAGCGCAAATCAGCTATATCGATTCCGATATCATTGGCACAGGATTTGAGAAGTGATTCTGATTGCGAGGGAACAACAACCAAAGAGCCTGTCAGAATCCCGAGCTTGCACCCCTGTATCTTCCGTTTCCTCAATGTTTCGAAGATGGGTGCTGCGCCTATCCTGTCCAAGTCAATCTCTTGGTCTGGAGATTCCTGAAGATATGCCTCTCTGATATAGTCCGTCAGAATGACCATCCTAAGATTGTCCTTTAGAGACTGGTACTCAATGTCCACAATGGCTTGAATTCCGAAGAGCTTTGATGTGCTTCTACGAAGAACCCTCTCGAGCTTCTTTGGGTTTTCGAACTCCACATTTCGACGTCGGAGTGCGCCCATTCGAGAGAGTCTGTGTCGCGTTTCGAGAAGGAGCGGGTCTAGATCCTTCGTTTCAACTCCCCCGGGAAACAAGAGACCCTCGAGGAGTATCTCTAGCCATTCTTGGGTGAACCTTGGTAGGGCATGATAGGACCCGACAACGAGTTCACGGGTTGACTTAGGAATCTTGAATCCCTTGAACTCCAAATAGACCAGCATACTGGAGAAGAACTCGGCGTCTTCAAGTATCTCTTCGAGATGATCTTCTGGTGAGAGTATCCATGGATGGTTCTGTACGAAAGTGAGATACCTGTCGTCATCCTTGAACTCGTCGATGAACCTCTCCGTCTTCTGCCGGAACTCCCTGATCTTGTCAGATTCAACAAAAGATGGGGCCGTAAAGATGAGTAAGTCTTGGTGTGGACAGAGATTGCCGGCCTCGACAAGTTCAGGTACCGAAACCTCGGCATCTATCGGACCACAGAGCTCGATATAGCGACTCCATTCGTATATCGAAACATCATAGGGTGGGGTTGCAGTGAGAGAAACCCTGGTTGTTGCTGGGAATTTCTCCAGGAGTTCATGAAGACATCGCCACCAATTCACTCTGAGATGATGAGCCTCATCTAGAACAATGGTCCCAAGTCCAACCTGTGTCAGAGCCTCTATGATCTGTTCAGCCTCAACGAGCTCCTCCTCTTTATCGTCTTTCTCCGCCTCGATATCTTCCTCTTCGAATTCATCAAGGAGGCCACTGAATGCAGTATACAGGCCCTGGTATGTCGAAACCGTCAGGAACTTCGGGTTTCTCACATCCCTTGAAATCCAGTTCGGAATGGTGTTGCTTTCCATGAAGAAATCGCAGAGCCTCTCAATCCACTGGTCGCGGATAGCCCTAGTGGGAGCAAGGATGATCGTAGGTCTGTTGATACGGCGAGTGACCTCTAGACCAAGAAGGGTCTTCCCTGAACCTGGAGCAGCGACTACGTGCAGTCGATTGTCGTCAAGATGTTCCTCAAGTGTCTGCAGTACACGAGCCTGATATGTTCTCCACTGTCCTCTGAAACGGACATCGGCGGGGAATTGTTCGGCTGTGGGTTGCACTTGACTTCTCCCTCCTATGGGGGGCAGGGTCTTTGGACTGCATGCAGGAGTGATGAGTATAGGCGAGTCATATATGGGTTTGTGGCATCTTTCTGTCAGTGCCACTCTGGTACAATTGACCCTCTTGAGTGAGGACTCGCCGATGGGGAGCTTGTTAGAGAAGACTAGGCATGAATGTCAACACGCCAAATCCAACCAGACAGCCAATCAAGGCAAGGAGAGCTATGAGCCTGGCGTAGACCAACTGA
>SDNO01000218.1 GCA_004524435.1 Candidatus Thorarchaeota archaeon
ACAAGCCCAATCACTAGACCAGGAAGAATGGCAACTAGCAAGATGTCGTCGGCGAAACTACTGATGACATAAATCATCAACGCACCGATTAAGAGGTTGATGGCCGGAAATGAGAACGCCAATGGCACTGGAGGATTCTTGGGATCGTTGGTGAACACGGGAACATATGCCCCTATCATAACGCCTGTTGCACAGAACACCATAATCAGCGGGGCTCCGAGTGTGATTAGGACTAGACCACCGGGAATCCTGAAGAAATAGTGAATGAAAGCATAGACCGGAATCGATGCAATCGCGACTTCGATTAGACTGGCGAGATACTTTGCAAGCACGATGTCGCTTGCGTGAAAGGGACTCGACTTGAGCAGATAGATGTTCTGTCCCTCGTCCACAAAAGCAAACAGGGCTATCATAGACGCAGCCTGTGTTACGAGAATCAGGACGAGAAGAAATGCTGGCACCGTAGAGTAATACAGTCGCGATGGTATCTCTATTGGCTGTATCCAGTCCGGTTGGTAGAGGTGTAGCCAGATGACAAACGCACTACCAATCGCTGCATAGACGTATTTCCAGAACTGCAGTGGTGATCGCATCCGCGACCAGAAGTCCTTCAGCATAATCCATATCATTGGATCATTGACTCTCGTGTCCGAGAAATCAACCTCACCTCGGATTATCCGGACTAGTCTGCTTTCGGATGCCTTTTTCTCGAGCGAGCCTGCGAACAGCTCGTAGTAGGCGAAGTCACAGGTAAGGGCGAGACTCAGAAATCCGACTACAAACCAGAGAACCAAGAATGTTACCAGGATAGAAGGATATGGGACCGAAATGAATCCTACAGCATTCAGCAGAAGTAGTCCTATGTTGTTGGCTGGCGATATAAGAAGCAGGATTCCCATCTGGTTCAATACGGGTGCACTGGGTAAATAGGCGATGACTGCTACGAGCACCAGTAGTAGGTGCCTAAGAGGGCTCTTAGTGCGTTTCTTGAGGACGAGTCTGGCCTGAGATACTGTACCTCCGAGAAGATAGTTGAATTCGAGGAACAATATGATAGCAGCAAGAATCGCAACAATCTGGCCAAGGAGAATTGCAGACTGCCAAATCAACGGAAGGGCAACAAAGACTGTGACTACGGCGAAGGTGGTCTTCCTAACAATCCTTCGAGTGTAGCGTCCAATGAACAGCTCAAATGGTTCCACAGGAGCTGGCATCATGATATTCTCGTCTGACGTTTCAAGAACAGCAGCTGGCCCCAGTCCAAAGTATCCTCCTACAGCAGCTGTGAGCGTTAGAAATCCTACTGCTGCAAGTATTGTGCTTAGATCCAGATAATCCCCTAGGGACAGAATCACGTTCTCGAAGAGAGGCTGGAAGTTGGCAAGAACCGCGACCACACTGCTCACGAAGAAAGCGCCCCCAATCGTGATGGCATAGAAGACAAGCATTGAAGGTGTTCTCAGAGCTCGTTTGAACTGGTTCCACAACATCCGGATTTCGTTGGTTATGAGAATACGAATCTGCGAAGCCATATCGGTCATCTACTCCTCCGGAATACCCCCGGTCAGTTCAAGAAAGGCCTCCTCAAGAGAGGAAACAGAGAGATCCTTCCTGAACTCCTCGATTGTTCCCCTACCTACAACGTCTGCCTCATTCATTATGACGAATCGGTCGCAGAGCGCCTCAGCCACCTCCAGAATGTGCGTCGATATCAAGATTGCTGACCCCGAATCGCGAAGGTCTCTCAGATGACCTTTCAGACTCCATGCGCCTCGAGGATCTAACCCGTAGATTGGTTCGTCCAAAGCCAGCACATATGGCTCAGGTCTCATGAATATGCCCACAAGGAGAGCTCTCTGGAGATTTCCCTTGGATAGGGTTCCAATGTACGAATCCATGAAACGTCTGAGCTGGAACATCTCTGAGTACTCGCTCGTTCGAAGCACTGCTCGATACTGTGGCACGTCATAGACCTTCGCTACAAAGGACAAGTACTCACTGACACGGAGGTTCGGATAGCACGTGGGACGTTCGGGAATGTAGCCAATACGCTCCTTGGCCTCAGTGGGGTTCTCTGCCATATTGTAGCCGTTCACAGAAACTGATCCGCTTGTAGCCCGAATGATGCCTGTCAGTACCCGAAGCGTCGTCGTCTTCCCTGCGCCGTTCGGACCAACTAGTCCCACAATCTCACCAGGCCTCACCTTGAGGTTCAGGTTTCTCACTGCCACAGTGTCGCCGAAGTCCTTCCTCAGTTTGCGAATCTCGATTGCAGGATCAGCAATCTTGGTGGGGAGGGAGTACTTGCCCAGCTTCTCAAAATGAAGGACTTCGTCGGTAAGCCTGTCAGCGAGTTCTTCCTTTGACATAGTGCGTTGTGTGAGCGGCACTTTCATAGCCTGTGCTAGACGGACAAGCTCCTGCCCCGACATCTTGGATATCACATGTTCATGTTTCAACATCTCGCACCTCCTCTGGCACATAGGTGTTTCATTGTGTTATTCCTCACTCCTCAAGGTTTCACGTATTCTGGAAATAATCAGATACGAAAATGGAATGGTGACTTCTGTTTCCTCTTCTCGCTTCTCCTGTCCTTCCTTCGGAGAGTAATCGATAGGTCGAGAACTGAATCTCAAGTAGAGAAGGCCTACTATCACCGGAGATGGGATGGGGACCACACTCATCGCCATCAGAGTGTACGGAAGTAGCGAAAGCAGACTGATAATAGCAAGACGTTTCTTCGTGGTGAGGCCCCGTCGGTATTTCAGCAAGTAATAGATGAACGCGATAGGAAGCGCCCATCCAAGCATGAACGCGGTGAAATACCCAGGATTGAATCCCCATGTAAACTGGGCCATGGTGGCGCCTGGTTCCGCCGACCAATTGAGGCTTCCCGATACCAACATTCCAACGAAATGGATGTAGATCTCATTCCAACCCACTTCAGGGTTATTACGAAAAATCCTCACTCCTGAGGGTACTGTCAGTATGAGGAATAGAAGCACATTCTCTATTCGAATTCGCGAAACGGCCGAAGTGACCGTATCGCGTACATTCCTCTTAGGTTCTCTCAAAACGGGATCTGGACTCGTTGAAGGACGGATACGACCGAAAGCCGGTGCCACCACAAAGACGGTGAGAACCAGTAAGGCGGCAATACCAAGTAAGTAGTCGTGAGAATCTACTGGGATGATGCGTCGGACCAGCAGCTGGAACTCAGGCGCCATTATGGATACGGAGAGAAGAGTAATCCCTACGGTGACTGCAGCAGGTCTTGCGAAGGAATCAACATCATAGTCATCGAGTCGATAAAAGAAGTAGATGGATGGCACGGAAATCAAGAACAGCTGCATCAATGATAGGAGCGAATGGGGCATGGATACCCAAGGGGTGTCAGAGCGGATAGACCACAGAATTGTGGCATACCGAACCACCATCGCCCTCGTGGGCCAGAACTCCGAATAACCGATTGAGAAAGACCTTGGGATGAGAAGAAAAACCATAACCAAACGGAATCCGACTCGGGTCGTCTTCGATTGCCAGATTGATCGCAGTACCTCTCTCAAACCAGACCCTGCCCCGCAGTGTTGTGACTGACGAAAACATCCGGCAAAATAAGGATGCTGTTTCGCGTGGATAATGTGAGTACGACATCGATAGACTAGACCAGATCTACGGGGACCGAATCAAGAAGGACAAGGTGCCAGTCCTTAACCATCGTGCGGAGCGCATAGACTTGGAGGCCATCATCGAATCCTTCTTTGAGAGCATCTGCAAAGGCCGGGTCCATCTCTCTGTTTGCTGCGAATCTCTTAACATCTGGTCTCTGGATGACAAACACAACATAGACCTCGTCTGCTAGTCCCGACTGCTTCGCCATCACAAGATCGTGGAGGTGTCTTGTACCGCGCTTAGTGGGAGCATCAGGGAAGAGGGCCCTTCTATGCTGAACGAGCGTGCAGGACTTCACCTCGATGAGCTTCGTCCCTTCAACGCCTTCTAGTCGGAAATCAGCACGCCCACCATAGAGAGGCGGCTCAGGAATGACCGTGTCGTATTCGCCAAACAGAGTGCTTTCATGTTGGTTGAGCAGACGCTTCATGAACCTGTTTGGCTTGTTAGAGTCGAGCGATACAAGGACTCCATCATGCTCAACGCCTATGAGGTCGTAGGAGGTCTTTCGATGCGGAGCACTTGTCTTTCTAACATAGACCTCTTTTCCCGGAAACAGAATCTCATTCATCCGGCCAGGATTCGGTACGAATGCTTCCATACTCTGTTCTCCTATCTCAAGAATGCAGAGAAATCGATTAGGTCGCGCAAGGAAAACAGCTGTTCCGACTTCTCCTTCATCCAGATGTATTGGTGATTCTGTGGGCACCTAGCATCACACTGCAAGATGTTTCGTTGCTTCATAATAGTCGTTCGAAATAGCATAAGAGGGCCTCTGCGGCTGGAGATTGTTAACCATTGCAGCCCACTCGTGCAGTGACACACAATGCTTTTGAGATGAGATGTCTTCTTCCTACTAAGCGTCAGCGCGGGGTTTTGCAATGATGAAACGAGAATACCTTAGATCCGCGATTGGATTCGTTCCAGTGTTTATCGGAGCTCTCGTTTTCATTATCAGTGACACACCATGGAATACCCCCTCAGCGTCAACAGTCTTCTACTCGGTCCTTGCTTTTCTCACAATTACAATAGCCGTTAGCGCGGTCAGCAGAATCCGAATCGATCCCACCTCTGCAAACAAGGCTTTTGCGGCGGGCACGATATACGCCTCGATCATCTTCGCCGGTGCATCTATCCTCTACATCCTGACAACGGAACCTCTCGCGGCTCACTCGTCACCTGCAGGAGTGGCCCTGAATCTAGTTGCGCTCGCCACAACCGGCGCTTTCATGCTTCTCTTCACCTATCTCTCTCGGCGA
>SDNO01000156.1 GCA_004524435.1 Candidatus Thorarchaeota archaeon
TACAACGGGCGGTCTTGGCCCCACCCATGACGACAAGACTTTGGGGGCAATCGCCGAATACTTGGAACTGGATACCCATGAAGATGCAGCAGCCGCTCGGATTGTCAAGCGACAGTACCAAGAGCTCTATCAGAAAGGAATCGTCGGCTCGCCAGACTACACTGAGAAGCGAGCGAAGATGGCAAGGCTGCCTGAAGAATCAGAAGCGCTTGATAACAGAGTCGGAGGGGCCCCGGGAGCCTTCATTGTGAGTAAGAACGGAGTCCTCTTTGCTCTCCCTGGCGTCCCCAGAGAGATGGAGTTCATATTTGAGGACTCGGTCTGCCCCTGGATTGAAGAGCATCTGAGTGGAAGGCTCGTCGAAAGAGTCGTGGAATTCCCCATCAAAGATGAAACTGTGTTTGCGCCTTTCATCGACGAGGTGATGAAGATGAATCCAGATGTCTACATAAAATCGATGCCCAAGACCTATGGTTCCTCTGATGTCTTGAGAGTCTGGATCTCTGCACGAGGAGAGACCGAAGGAGAGCTGACTGAGAGAGTGAATGAAACCATCGCCAATCTTGAGGGAGCCTCAGGACTTCAATCAGAACCCGCACCCGAGGAATAGAAGACGAATCTCACAGAATTGCAGAGAGTGAGCGTCGTACTTAGCTTGATGTCGAACCATCGAAGGACTTCTGCCGATAAGTATATGCAGTGGTAGTGACAGCATAGGACCTTAGGAGAGGCACTCCCGTGCAAGTCGAACTCATGATTGACCTCAATGATATCATCGTGTACTTCATCGCCCTGATCTACGTTGTGATTGTCCTGACCACGGGCGATGTTCTCAGAAGAAAGCTGAACTTGGGTCCTGACTTCACCCGGAAGGTCATCCACCTCTTCGCGGGGGCAGCGATCTGGACAACGCCCTACTACACACATGCATGGGTAGCAACCCTTGTTGCCCTCACCTTTGTTGTATTCCTCTGGCTTGCCAGTGATGAGAGATTCGAGAGGTTCTTTTCAGCCATGGCACGGCCCGAAGATCTTGAACATCACAGTGTGAGAGGACCGTTTTGGTATGCAGTAAGCATCACGATTCTAACAGGATTCTTCACATTCACTGGAAATGAGAGTCTCTATTTCCTAGGAGCAGCAGGGATACACATCATGATGCTTGGTGACGGAATGTCTGCGCCCATTGGCATGAGGTTCGGTGCCAATCACACGAGAGTCATCTGCGGCTCCAACAGGTCACTCCATGGATGTCTAGCACTCTTCGCATTCGGGTTCTTGGGTGCCATGATTGCGTTCTGGTTCTTTGGTATACTGAACTACGGGGTCTTTCTCAGTGGCGGACAGATATTTCTGGTGGAGATGACAGTAATGGCGCTGGTCGGGGCAGTCTCAGCCACCCTCATCGAGCTTGTAAGTCCAAAGGGCAAGGACAACATAACGGTCCCACTGATTACTACAGTAATAATGTATCTCGCAGGCTTGCTCCTGGGCGTTATCTAGACCACAAACTCTAGCGAGCTGCATCCACAACAAGCCGGTAGTAGTACGTTCGGCCTGCAGTCGGACTCTCTCGCTCAATCCGAACAACCTGACCGGGACGTGCTCCAAGTACCCTAACGGCGGGATCATCTCTCAGAATTCGAGGCAACTGTGGCTTGTCTATGCCATAGTGCTCAAGAACTAGATCCACTTCTTCGGGACTTGCGACGGTATGCTTCGGGACCAGCTGGTGGTCAAACAGGTCAAAGGATGCGTAGTTCCCCTCGACTAGTTCAACACGATTTGCGCGGGCATGCTTCTTCGCGGCTGGAGTGAACCGACTACCGCCGACAATCATTCCTTGGAAAGCCTCATACTCCTCCATGTCCCTCACAAGGTCCTTGACGTAGGCAACACCGATGACCTTCTGCTCTTTGAATATCCAGACCAGCATCCTGATGGTGTATTCTCCGAGCTGACGGTCAGGAATCATCTCATACCTGTCTTCGTACTCGTTCAATTCCTCTACTCTGTAACCGCGTAGATTCAGCAATTCCCTTGTCTTTACCACATAACTTGGAAGTTCTACCATGGCATTGACTCCTCAAAGAAGCTCATTGGTTCGCCCTTTAGTGAGCATATAAAGATTATCAACTGTATAAGCAAAGTATGCATGGAAGAGTCTTAGTAGCACTAGAGACTCTATTCTTCATACAATCGCATTGGTTGGTTGCAGCATACCAAGGTACCTGCACCTGACTTCTTGACAACGATGACTTGTTGGCAGATGTCGCAGACATATGTTGCTCCTTCTTTGGCCATATCACTTAGCTCCTGTCTGTCGCATGAGCCAGCATTACCGCTTTAATACTATCGCTATCGACGTTGGACCTGCAGAGTTAAGTAACAGAACAAGCACCCTTGGGTCAGGCAGGATTCCAATGCGTTCGCGGGACTCAGCACGAGCACTCATGGTGATGGCAGCCATCATCTGGGGCTCAACCTTCATGGTGGGTCGTGTCATTGTGAGATACGTTGATCCGCTCGGGGTCACGTTCATAGAGAATGTCATAGGCGCGCTCATCCTTGTATCTGCGCTGCTCTGGAAGGATAGATCATCAGGCCCAGAAGGACTGCGTTTCTTCGGTCATCGAATGCTGGTTATCTTGGGGCTCCTCAACGGACTGGCATATGCCGCCAACTACATCGCTCTCTACTATACGACCGCCATAAATGCCAGCTTGCTGGTGAACTTTGGAATGGCTATGGTTCCCGTCTTCGCGTTCTTGTTCGGAAGGGAAAGAGTCACCCATCGTAACGTCATGGCACTTGTCATAGGGATTCTGGGGACAGTGCTAGTAACCACCGGAGGCAACTTGGGAGCCGTTGTGGAGGGACAGCTTGTCGGAGACCTGCTTGCTCTTCTTGCAGGGCTTGTCTGGGCACTCTGGATTGTTCTGGCACATGATGCCATGAAAGAGGCTGAAAAGCCCCTCCGAGTTGCGGCACCCAATGCTGCCTATACTGCAATCGTTCTCGGAGTCGCGGCGCTCGTCTTCTCGGACCCATCGGGTGTCCAAAGTGCCTCAAGCATGACGTGGGCGGGAATCATCTACCTTGGTGTCTTCTCCATTGGCATAGCTTTCCTACTATATTATGAAGGGCTGAAGCATCTTGGGGGTACAACATCTGCAGTCTATCTGCTATTGCAGTCGGCGGTTGCGGTTTTTCTCGGTTTCTTTTTCCTAGGAGAATCACTGACAGTCCCACTCCTCATCGGAGCGGCTATGGTGATGTCTGCAGTAGCAATTGCGGACTAGATAGAGGAGGAAGGTATATCCGAGTCTGATGTACGAACATAAATATACACCAACTGCGTTCACATAACAGAGCGGCGAGAGGCGATTTGTGTGGCCGGATTGACTAAAGGCATGATTGCGGACGTTAAGAGGAAAGGCGAGATCAAGCTTCCAGAGGACTTCTTCAAGAATCCTGAGCTGAAGGGCATGAAAGCTGCGATGGTCATCTACTTCGAGAAATCAGGAGAGATTAGGCTCATCCCCATGGTGAAAGAGGGTGGTGCCCGAGTCCGTCTCGAGGTTGAGAAGGTCAATCCAGCACTCATGCAGACGATGACAAGCCTCTTCAAACAACATGATTTGAAGGTGCTGTTCACCACGGGATTCTGCTTTGAACAGAACAGATGCGTCTATGAGGTGTACTTCGCTGCAGACTCGATCAGGGAAAAGGAGTCGCAGATAAGGGACACCATCAATAGCATCCCAGGGCTCTACAAGAGTGAGTTCGAGATTCTCGAGCTTGGTCTGGAATGGTAGACTTACGGCATTCTCAGAGCAACGTTCTCTTTGGCATGAGTCTCGACTAACTCAAGGTCCAATTTCAGCAGTGATGAGAGATACCCGTGTAGGAACGGCGCTGGATAGAAGGGACTACCAATCACTATCTTGTCATCATGTAAAGAGAAAGAGCCCCAACCGTGTTGCTGAAGTAGTTCAAAGACAATATCCCTCGCATCTTGATCGGAGGGGTTCTTGTCATAGTAGATCTTGATGATGTCAGCTATTGGCGCTTGGCTGCCTGCAGTAATACCTAGCTCGTATTGTTCGGAGGGGGTAAGCTTCGAGAAGAAGAGAGAGGACTGGCTGTCAGACTCAAATACAACACGGCATGAGTCAATGTATATTCCTCGTTCCCCCCATTTGTGAACCGTCAAATCGATGAACCAGCGGACTGCATCTTCTATCATCTGAGCCCGAGACCTGGCCACGCGGTCCTGGACCAACTCGTCTATTCGTTCAACGAGAGATTCGCTCATTGTGACGCTAATGATCTTCTTCTTATCGCTATGGGAACTGCTCGACTTTTTCTTGGACTCAGGACTCATTCCAGGTCTCACATCCTGCCCCTAAACCTCAGGCATTGCCTCGGCAAACTGTTAGTGCGTATTCAGAGATACGCATCCTTACTAACATCGAGGCAAACCTACTATATGAACTCTTTGGGAAATCGCTCAGATTCATCCACAAGCAATAGAATCAAATGCTTTGGCCAGCCTAGAGGTCTAAGACCACACTTCGTGGTAGACTCTGACGGGATGATGATATCGGTGCCATACTGTGAGCTTTGGCTAGAAATGAGAAGCATAGAGAGAGCCTTTCGAGTTGCGCTACTGGTTCCTAAGGACATGGAAATCCCTGAAGACTTCTTCAAATCTGATATTCAGAATGAGCTGCCGGAGAAGGTACTGTATTTCTCTAAGTGGTTTTTGGGTATTGCGGCAGCAAAGGACGCGATGAATGGCGCCGCATCTTTCTATAATGAACGCTCAGTTCAATTCCTCTTCTTCCGAGAGATTCGACCTATGACACAATCTGAGTGATTCAGAGGAAAAAGAAAGGAGAGGGAGGGGCAAAGCCCCTCA
>SDNO01000157.1 GCA_004524435.1 Candidatus Thorarchaeota archaeon
AGAAGTGTCTTGCCGGATGACGTTGAGGACACAATCAGGAGGTCTTCACCGTCAAGTAGTCCAGCCTTCACCGCCAACTCTTGTACTGGAAGTAGGCCCTTCAATCCAGCCTTCGCAAGCAACTGCTTGAGCTTGCTAGGGATCTGCAAATCCCCAATTGTCATAGTTGACTCGATACCACCAGCCTCGATGACATCGAAGAGTGTAAGATCAGGCTCCTTAGTTGGGTCGAAACCTGGAGTGAGCATCTCTATCAGTCGAGGGACGGACTTCACCCTGGAAACCTGATGTTCCAGCTGTCGTATCATCCCGGGAGACATTTTTATTCCAAGAGACTTCAGCTCTGTCTTCAGGTCGGCCTGAGCGCAGGTTGAACACAAGACCTGATTCTTTGACACTTTCACGGCGTTTCTCCGTGTCAGTACTGTGAGTTTATCCTGTCTAAGGCAGTTCATGCAGAATGGAACAACTCGAGGGCGGGGAGCCTGGATTCTATCTAGGAAGTCCTCAAGATCCTGAAGGAAAGGGGGCCTTTCCTGACGTGGAACAAGGAGATGCTTTGAGTTTCGCAACATCTCGTGGAACTCCTTTGGCTGATAGTAGACTGGTTTGTTATACTTCACGAACCAAGACCGGCGTATCTCAAGCAACCCATCCTGTCTGTGTCCCCACTCCACCATGCCAGATAGTTTAGACCTCTGTCTGTCGCGCAGGACGTCAGAGAAAACCTCCATCCGAGTCGCCATCTCTTGACGGCTCTGCCTTATCACCATGGAGTATGGCTTGGCAAGTATTCTCTTGACATCAGCATCTGCGACTTCCAACAGTCAGTCCTCAGCTGCACTCCAGCAATAAGTAGCAAAGACTCTTGTGGTATCATCAGAGAGGATAGATGAACGACTCCTCATTCTTCGTGACATCTTCAAGTGTCTGGTCATATTCGCTCCGCATGGCTTCTATACCTGATTGAGATTCCATCCCCGCCTTCTCTACAATCATCCAATCTGACATGACCTGGATGTCGGAGAAGTTCGTGAACTTGGAAAACGGAACTGTACAGACGCTCATCTTCTCTACACTGAGGAAGCCATGGTTGTTGTAGTGTTGTACGAAGGGCTTGTAGAGAGGGCCGTTTGTGCCCCCAAGAATGAATCTCGCTCTCTGGATGCCTGACACATGATTGACACTTATCTTCTTCAGTAAATCAATGCCGTGAGCGACGGTGGGGAGACTGCCTCGCTGTTGAATCTTGATTTCCAGCTCTCCGCTGAGTACATTTCCCTTCTCAACATAGAACTCTCTGACCATGGTAACGATGTCCTCAGAGCCTTTAGCCGCCAGAGGATCGATGACCTCTGGGTTTATGATGTCAACCAATGGAACGGGCTCCTCCATTCGGAGGACTGTCGGATCAAACATAAGGGCACCAATGAACTCCAGCACATCAACGCGCCGATTTCCATTCTGAGCAACCCCCTTGAATATGCCCGGCCCAATCAGAACAGATACGACTTTGTCCTCACGAATCAACGACCAGAGTTGGGAAGAGAGAATAAGCGCCTTACCCGTAAGGTCAGTGTCTTTCAAAACACCGATGTCGAAGTCGTAGGCCTCCACATCCAATAACCAGTAAAGGGGACTACTCCTCATCAACGCAATCACCTCTCATAGTAGTACTTCTTGATGAATTCATGAATGAACTTGGCAGCTACCGCTTCTCTTTCATCCATGGAAGCCATCGAAAGATTCTCTTCGAACTCATCCGCTAGCCGTTCAAAGTCCATATCAGACAAACTGAAACGATCCGCTATCTCCCTGATGCTCAACTCGACAATCTTCTCTATGTCATGGTCTTTGTATCGTAACACTCGGATAACTCGGGCGATCTTCTCCCGGAGAAACGAATCCTGTTCACGCTCCTGACGTCTGGGGGCCAAGTGAATGTCTCTCTCTAGGAAGTCAAAGGGCGAATCCATATCTGGCTCAGTCTTGTTTCCTCGAGAAGACTGACCTGTGAACTGCACGTATGGAGACTTGTCGCCCCTTCCCGTTGGTCGAGGAGCAATGTGTAGAATCAGATGAGCAAGGGCTTGTAGGTCCATGGTCTCAATATCTGCATCAAGGGCGTTCACCAAGTCGTTGACTCGCTTGATAGAGAAATCAATCGTCGCGGAGTCTTCAGCCCCAGCTAGCCTATGGGCCAGAAGACGGAAGAATGCCTGATTGCGACGCTTCTTTCTGTTGAGCTTTCCTCGTAGAGTACTCGGACCCCAGTTAGTGAGAGGTTGACAGAAAGCCACCATGACGTCGCCCGTTGACGCCTTGGGATGCTCACGCACCCAAGTTTCCAAAATTGGAAGAATATAGGCCTCAGCCACCTCTCGTCTGTGGCGAAGCACGGTGATAGCTGACTCCACGGTCATCTTCTCTTGATCCAAGGCTTCTTCTAGGTTGGCCAAATCACGAGTCTTCCGCTCTAGATCACCGACGAATCGTCCCTCGATGTATTCAACCCACTGCCCTTCTTTCAGGGCGAACTCCATGATATTACCCGGAAGGTTCGGAACACTCTCCCCAACGCTTGCACGTCTCTGGAGTTCTCGAGAGATCTTCTGAACGGCCGCCTTACGCCCCAAGACTCCCTCCATATCGAGAACTTCGGCAACGATTGCTATCTGAAGAGGACAGGACAGCTCTCCCGCAAACTGACGTGCTCTCTCGACGTCAATTCTGTCGGATCGAACCTGAAGATCTGTGTAGTTGTCTGCAAACTCTTGGACCAATCTTTGCCGGCTGCTGACGGCCATCTCCTTAAGTTCCGAGTCTCGTTGCACGGTCCGTTCCTCTTCTCGTTTCGGGATATAGGGGACTGTCTGCCCACATATCGCTTAACCCCGATACTAGATATGAATGATATTCGTATAGCCCCGTAATCTGGTCCCACTGTGAAGAAACAGGCATTCTGGGCCCTGCTGGTTCAGAAGAGCACTTCGAAGCCCTAGATGCCAAACCATAGCAGCATGAAATGAATCCCAAAGCCGAGGAGAAGAGCTCCAAGCACAAGAGAGAACGCAATCCGTGGGACGGAGTAGTGGCGGCTCTGCTCCATGTGTACAGTCAACCAGCCAAATGCGATTACTGCCATGACTATGAATGCTACTGCAAGTGGAAGGTACAAGGATACGAGGTATATCTGGAGCATCGGGTTCATCTCTCTGCTGATGTTCGAAAGATTCGCTCTTGCTGGTAATTTAAAGGTCACGGTCATACAAGCACTGTGTTAGACGAAGAAGGAATACTCCTTCTCATGCTCTTCTCCATCCACATCCAGTCTTCGTATTAGCTTGCCCTTCTTCTTCGCCATCTTACGTAGTTCAGCGAATGAACGACCCTTCTCCTTTGGTATCTCTATATCCTCAATCACAATATCTTGATGGAGATAGGCTTTCTTCACATCTTCGGTGACGAAGTCCCTGAAGTCAGACAGAATCTCCGATACTACAAATTCCATGGACTCATCACTCCGGTCGAGAGCACCCTTCACAAATTTCGGGTCTTTCTCATCCTCTTCGTCATCAGATGTACGAGCCTTAGGAAAGGATGTCTTGATGGTGATCTTCCATGGTTTGCCCCCCGACTTTGGGCTCATGCTGAGAAGCAAGAATGTCGTTGGTCCCGTCATGTTGACAAGCTCCTCAATATGCACTTGGGGAATGTTACCCTTAACGTCTGCCTTGAATGTCGTGGCCCGCTTCCCACCAGACTCCTTCCAAGTCAGCGGCATCTGAATCTTCTGGAACTCGGCCTTCCGATCCTCATAAGTCACAACTTTTCCTGAAACTTTATGATTTCCTTCCGGTGCACCTTCCAGATAGCCTCTCAGGAATATCTCTTCGAATCCTAGGTCACCCTTGAATGTTATCCTGTTTGACGTGAATCTGAGTTTTGCTCGCGGGCCAGGGTGCGCTCCTATCCCATACTTCAGGAATCTTGCGTGACAGAATTCGTCAGCCTTGTCTTCAATGATCTTCTGAATCCAGTTCATAAGTGCTCGCCTCTCCTTGTTCGCGTTTCGCGGAGGATTTAAGCTCTTCGGGAATTACGAGCCATCGCAGAGTCTGATATTGAAGCAACAGCGGGATCTGTTCACCCAACAGTGTGCACGGCGAGTGCACTCGTCCCGGGTTTCTCCCTGATTTGAGGGGTAGGCCTACATCCACACCTCAACTAAGGCTAGTGTTGTGCTCAGATGGCGTCTTACCTCTTTCACGTTCGTAGGATCTCCTCATTCTCGATGATCGTCTTTCGGCTTCGTACACAATGACAAACCCTGCTAGCGCCGGCAAGATCAAGAACAGAATCTCCGTACCGCTCTGAACCATCATAGTCAGTGGTAGCCGAAGAGCTCCAATCATAAGACCGACCAAGAACGCAAGTGTTGGCCCTCGATAACTGGCTAGCAACCTCTTAAGTAGATGCGAGAAACTGACGACGCCAATTAGCCCTCCAATGCCAAAGACCGTAAGGTCAAACAGCACTATGTCCTTGATTATGGTAATGATGAACTCATACTGCCCAACCAAAAGCAGGATGAAGGCGCCAGAGATTCCTGGAAGGATAAGCGCGGTGATTGATAGCGCACCAGAAATGAAGGTCATGAGAGGCGTATGAACTGCAACAATGGCTGTTTCTCCCGATATGAGAAAAGCGATAGCGGAACCAACGGCGGCAAACACCAGATTGCCAATCGAGCGGTTCTCCTCCGATTGATAGATGATGACCGCAGATGCCAGAATCAGGCCGAAGAAGAAGGCATATGTGGGGCCGGGGATGATATCTAGTACGTAGGCAATCACATTGGCGAGCATGAACAT
>SDNO01000219.1 GCA_004524435.1 Candidatus Thorarchaeota archaeon
CTCAGTCCGTGCTGGGTCGACGATGAAGTAGTCCTCGATCTTGATGGTGCTGTTGTGCTTGATATCGAAGAACGGATACCACATGCCGATACCCTCATCCAGTTCGATCCACTCGAAGGATATGTCAGGGTATCCCGCAACAACATGAGGTCCACTCTCGTTGTATTGTAGGAACATCATGGGCCCGAGCTTGACGTTGACCGACTCGTTGGCAGGCTCTTCGTTGTAGGCGCTGAGCGGCCAGTACTTCGGCTGGGTGTAGTTCACCCATTGTAGCACATCAGAGTCCCAATCGAGAAATGCGAACGGAACCAGCACTTCTCCCAGCTCTGTGCCAGCCATGAGCTGGACTACAAAGGTTTCATTGTCACCAACATAGTGGATGATGTCACCAGTAGTATCGACAATCTCTGCGTAGTAGTATTTAGGCAGTGAGAAAAGGTCAGGACTGACGGACGATTGCAATGCGATAGGCGGACTCTCATATGTTCCAGATTCGAGCCGTGCCAACCATGAGGGCGACACAGGTCTTCCGTTCGTATCAACCGCCTGCATCCCAGTCCAGAAGATGCGACGTCCAATATCCAGCGTAAACGAGAATCCAAAGACAATTCTGTACTCATTCTCGTTCTCTTTGCCCTCGCCGTATTCGAGTTCGTACTCAGTGAAATAGACATCTTTAGGCTTATCCAATCCTGGCTCATACATGATAGATGCCATTGCAAATGAGTCCTCAGTCATATTGTACTCAAGAACAAAGAAGGGCGATTCTGGAGATAGAGTCGAACCCCAGAACCGAACAAGGTCAAGCTCATTTCCTTCTCCGAGGAATGACTTAGGGATCGTGATGTTCACGAGTAAGACTGTGCCTACTTCCACCCTGAACAGATTTTCCTCAATGCTGGTCAGGTTCTCTGCGTAACCAACCCATACAGAGGGTTGTGGCCCGAAAATCCATTGTGAATTCTCATCTTCATGCTCGAATTCTTGGCTCTCGTCAACAACTTGCCATGAAGCTCGAATAAACGGATCCCCGCTACTCTGCGCGTGCACAAATGCCATCGAGGCTGCTATGCTACACAAGAGTAGCGTTATGATTGCGATAGTATTCATTCGTTTCATTCTTAGCTCCTCCAGTCAAGAACAACTCCAGGAAGATGGCCGGTGGTCACTGGAGGTGCATGTGCCGGCGTGCTGTGACAAACTGGAGTTAATGTTCTTGGTGTGTCCATTTTGGATACCATCCTAGTATCCTCTGATGGAAGAAAACGAGTGACTGCACCTAGGATAGGGTTAGATCCACTTATGAAGCTATGGTGTGCCTACTTCGATACCCTCTCACGCGCATGGAGGACACCGTCTATCTCTACGGTTTCCGCTTCCTCATTTGCCTCCAATATCCTGACGAGGTCCATTGTCTCAGCAAGTGCCAAGACAATTTGATCCAAACCATAGTTGCCGTAGATCTGTCGTGAGAGGGCGTAGATGGTTTGGTGAGTGTGGGCAAGTGCCTCTCTCATTTTGTCAAGCTTCTCGATTATGTCCTCCTGAAGCTCGCGAATACGAGATCCTATGTTGTTGATGATTGCTCTGTGTCCAGGATAAGCCTGGTAGTCCTTGTACTTGTCCAGACGCAAAAGGGAGTCAAGGTATCTGAGCATCATGATGTCGCTTGACCTGTCGAAGTCAAGACTCGGATTAGAACTGATATCACTCAACAAGTGGTCCCCACTGAAGATGATTCGCTCCTCCTCCGCAACGAAACAGACTGACCCGTGGCTGTGACCTGGAGTCCAGATGCATCGGAGGGGACCCAGACCAGTCTCGAATACTTTTCCATCCCTCAGTGTCTGAACATCAGGAATAGACTTGCCAAACGAGATGAATCGATCGACCAGCCATTCATACGGCATCTGGTCGAGTATTTCGCCCGGCGTGCCTCCTCTCTCTGCAATCTCGATGTAGGACCTGACTCGCTTTCGAGTATATTCCTCATGTCTGATTACTCTGTGGTGATCATTCTGATGGAGCCAGACACTGGGCCGTTTTCCGCCCCTCTGCTCTACTTCATCCCCTATACTGGATACCAGGCCGACATGGTCCGTATGGCCGTGAGTGAGAAGAACCTGACTGAGCCTAGCAATATCAACACCAGCCTGCTCAAAGCCCTGAAGAAGCCCGGAGAACGCTTTCTCCGAATTGGGACCAGAATCGACGAGCGTTACGGGATCGCCTTCAATGATGTAAGCATTTACACATCCCACCGGAAAGGGAGTAGGCACCTCCACCTTGAAGACACCATTGACAACTTCCATCTGTTGCGAAGCCTCCTTGCTATCTCGTTCATAGTGCCCAGAAATCGATCTTATAGACATGTGGCTATGATTGACAATCAACCGAGTTCTTCAAAATAGACCCGCAGTAACTCGGCCACATTCCGTGCTCTCGAAACGCAGCCGCGATCTCGATGAGGTTTGGAACCATCATACACATCAGAGATGGTACCAAGACAGCCGTTTCGTACTGCACTGAGCACTGGCCTGAAGAATTTCCGTTCAGCGTGTTTCTTACTGAGTTCACTTCGCCCATTCAGTGTCAAGTAGGCAGATATGTATGGCCCTATGAGCCAAGGATGAACTGCACCCTGATGAATCGCACCGGCTCTGCTTCGCGGCCCGCCTGTCACGGCACGAGCAAAGCGGGCATCCTTGGGGGACAAAGTCCGCAAACCATACGGAGTAAGCAGCTCTTCGGTGACTGTATTGAACACGGACTTGGCCTGTTCCCCATCCAGCAGCGGATAGGGCAGGCTCAGTGCAAAGATCTGGTTTGGCCGGATAGATTCATCGTTTTCCTCATCAGTAACAACATCGTACAGATATCCGATTCTTTCATCCCAGAAGGTCTGCACAAACGCCTCCTTTATCCATGATGCGACAGCCCGGTATTCGTACGGATCGCGTCCTTTCAGCTCAGCCATGTCGCCAAGTGCCATAAGGGCATTGAACCATAGTGCGTTCACCTCTACGCACTTCCCATTTCTCGGAGTTGCCACCCAGTCCTCAATCCTCTCATTCATCCATGTCACTTCGACACCCTCGATACCAGAACAGATGAGACCGTCATGGTCCTCATGGATATTGTACTTGGTACCAATCCTGAACGATGAGATGATGTTCTCCATTGTGTCCCATATCAGACCCCGAAGGAACTCGAGGTCGTTTGTCGCCCGGATGTAGTGCCACACTGCCATGATGAACCAGAGAGAGGCATCTACGTTGTCGTACTCGGGCTGGATACCATGGTCGGGAAAATCATTAGCCACCAGTCCATATCGCGAATACCGTGCGTAAGTCTTCAGTATCTCTCGTGCATCTTGGAATCTGCCAATTGCCACGGTGAGGCCTGGAAGAGAGAGTAATGCATCGTGGCCTATGTCGGCCAACTCGTGATAACCAGCAATGACAGAACGGGACTTTGTGGTGACTCGATCAACGATGAATGAGTCGGCATTGAAGACAAGCCACTCTACATCCTCGTCTCTCTCGCTCTGTGAGAGAGAATAGGCCCGGTCATTCAGGACTTTCCGACGCTTCAACTCATCGAACCTGAGCTTCGCGAAGTCCTTCCGCGTGGCATGCATAAGCTTACCCAGATCACTCTCTAAATCGTCCTTAGAGCCGCCTGCAGCGTAAAGAAAGGAGAGAAAGTGAGAACCGGGTTCGAGCACGTTATGGAAGACTCCAGGAATCCAGAGTGGTTCCTTATATGGCATTCCCTGGGCTTTGTCCTTCCTGTAGACCTGCTCTTCTGTTATTCTGACAGGGGTCGAAGGCATGAACTCGGCGTCAGGGGAGTACCCAAAGACCCACGGACTGTGGTATCGATCATCAAATGCATAGTATGCATGTTTGTTTTCGGTTTCATATTCGGGAGAGTAGTCAATCTCATTGGGCCGCTCGTGTATGTCTCGGGCTGTGTGTAGTGGGGTCACAGTGAATACCGTTTCCTCACTCGTTTCCAGCTCGTAATTGACTATGGTGACGTTTCTTCGATAGGCCATGAACACCGTCTTCTGCATCTTCACGCAGTCGGTGGCATAGCTCATCTCCGGCAGTGGATTCAGTTGGAATCCCTTCAACTGGCGATATCCTCTGTGTGTGACACCTTCAGTTGTATGCTGCGTACTCAGATTGCATTCTCCCTTTGAGGTGATCACCACCTCATCAAGACGAGAAAGTGTGAGCCATCTGTCTACTGGGGGATTGAGCGAGCATACAAGCAGGCCATGATACCCTCTTGTGTTGAGACCTACAATGGTTGAGGATGCGTATCCACCTAGACCATTGGTGTAGAGCCATTCGAAAGTAACGGCTCTGTTGAGGCGTAGGTCCGAATCCTCCAGCACTATAGGCATTGTTCCATCTCCTAACAGGAAGTATGTGTTGTGTGAGGAGAGGCCAGCCTAACTTTAACCGTTTCGCATACATGGGCCTCTTGTCAAATAGTGCCAATCAGCATATTCAAGGAGATCTAGAGCGTCCCGCTGGTTCACCTCAAGCGAGCCGCAACCGCTGTAAGACTGCCATCTTGAATCATCCACCTGTCGTCAACTCATAAGAGTGGCCTCTTGCGATGTGTTGACCCCATCTCATTCAAGTGGTTCTTTGATGACTGTTGCGTCATTTGAGAGAGGGCAATTCGTTTCGGCCGCCTAATTGCTCGTCATGAATACTGGTTGCCGCACATTCGAGGTTTCTGAATTCCGTGCTAAGATTCGTAGTGATGGTGTCTGCATACTCTTTGAAATGGAGTACTGCAGAGGTTGATAGGCTTTCGAC
>SDNO01000158.1 GCA_004524435.1 Candidatus Thorarchaeota archaeon
CCTCCCCCCTCATTTTCGAGGGAATAGGTTATCCTTGACATAACATCTTCGCCGTAGACTATCTGTGGGTTCAGACACGCCGTTTGCCCGAGTTGAGTTCCATTCTTGAGGTCAAGTAGATAGGCGACGACGGTGGTAGTTCC
Source organism: Candidatus Thorarchaeota archaeon (assembly GCA_004524435.1). Lineage (GTDB taxonomy): Archaea > Asgardarchaeota > Thorarchaeia > Thorarchaeales > Thorarchaeaceae > TEKIR-12S. Next base: position 144 of record SDNO01000158.1, read on the forward strand.
TATGTCAATTGCAACCCCGTACTCACCCTCGGCACCATCTGCATGGACTCTGTATTTGGTGAGCGGTTTAGACTCGGTGAGAATCTTTGCACGTTCGAGAGCCTGCGGAAGGATGACACGCAGGTCTCTATGAATCACCGTCGTGCATGCCAGCCTTGTGCCCTGTTCAATCTCGTCCGAGTTCAGCATCGAGATATCTGCGTCACTTGGTTCGCCTGCCGGGTTGACAATCACCTTGCATTTGCCACAGGTACCCCTTCCCCCACACTGCGACTCAATCTGGAGACCAGTCTGTCTGGCAGCCTCAAGGATGGTAGTCCCATCGTGGACGGATATCCTCAGTCCCTTGGGTTCGAACACCACAAGATGGTTACTCACGGGCAAATCACTCCGCAGAAGACCATCAGGCAAAACAGGCCGATGAGTCTAGTCAACTATCTTGCCATGACGCCGATATATGATTTCTCCGCAGGACTCTGAGAGTGTTAGCCCTATTCGGAGCTGGCATCATAGCTAGGTCTTCACGACCCTCTATACAAGATGAACGGTGTCCTTGGCATCCTATCGTGACATGGCCTTGGCTATCCGTTCATAGAGGCTCAAAAAGAAACCCCTCTTCTTCACTTTGTCCTCATTTATCTTGAAGAAGTTGGTGTCGATCCGATACAGCCTTCGCTTCATATCATCGTATTTCTTCATACCATTCTCATCGATCATCTTCTCGAAGACAGATGTGACGGCCTCAGGGAAATCATCGATGTATTCGCATCGCTTGATTTGGATATGAAAAAGGGTGCTTCTGAGAATCTGTTCCTTGCTTATGGCAGCACTTTCCATTTCTGGTCCCAACCAACGATATCTTGGAGGTATTAGTTAAGTATTCTAGTAAGACTGCCCGAATATCTCCTATGAGCAGCTAGCCATATGCTGTTCCGGCCATACCGAATCGCGCGTATTGCTGTCCTTGGCCCCTGGGATGCGGGAGCCTACCGCGGCAGATATATGCCACCCGCCAAAGTTCCTTGTATCGGGTCTTGAATGACATGAGATTGGGCACAATCATCGACATAAGCCTCGTCGATGTTCCTGGGATTCCGGTCACTGTAATCTTCACTGCCGGGTGCAACTTCGATTGTCCATACTGTCAGAATGCGGAGTTGATACCTCTAGACTCAGGGCATGAACGCACTCCGGAGCAGATTGCCAAGGAGGCTCAAGGCCACCTAACCGATGGATACTGCATAACTGGAGGAGAGCCAACCATCTACGGAGATCTACCTGAGCTGCTGAGGCTCTTGGCCGTTGACGAGGAGAAACACATCAATCTCAATACCCAAGGGTCTGTCCCGAGGATTCTGGAACAGTCAATGCCATATCTGGATTCGGTGTGGCTGGACTTCAAGACCATTCCTGAGAAGTACCAAGAGATTGCGCGGACAAGGCGAGACCCCTGGCCAAAGGTGGAAGAGAGCATCAACATGCTTCTAGACTCCGATGTGGCATTCTGGCCCCGAACAACTTACGTTGGTACGCTGATGACTCCGGACGATATCGCGGGTATCATGGAGGCACTGTCAAGGATGGGCTTCAAAGGCTCGTACTTGGTCCAGAACTACCGGGCTTCAGACGGCACTCGACCCGACGAGGTCAAGGGGTTCACAGCACCTGCTGTTGAAGAACTCGAATCGGCGGTTGCGTCACCGCCCACTGGAATTGAAATCAGGCTCGAATGGCGATAGAATGGGTGTTTCGTCAACAAACACACAGACAACCTTTTAAACTGCCTGCACTTGTCCTTTCTTTGACCAAGTCAGCCAGAAGGCTAGACACGCTTGGAGTGATATGTAAGCATGTTTCCACAGCAGAGCATGGGGTATGACAGAGCAATCACAGTTTTCAGTCCCGAAGGCCGACTCTATCAAGTTGAATACGCAACAGAGGCGGTCAGGCATGGGCCTCTCGCTGTTGGCGTGAAGGCCGTGGATGGAGTTGTGCTTGCAGGTGAGAAACGATCCCCTCATTCACTGGTCGATCTAGACACACTGAAGAAGATTCTTCTCATTGATGACCATGTAGGTACGGGAATCGCTGGGCTACATGCTGATGCAAGAAAACTCATTGATCAGGCACGTGTCCAGGCTCAGGTCAACCGCTTGAGCTACGACGAGCCCATATCCATTCATTCACTCGTTGTTGACATCTGCGATACCAAGCAGATGCACACGCAGTACGGCGGTGTTCGGCCATTTGGTGTTTCACTCATTGTTGGTGGCATTGATGAGGGTGGACCACAGCTGTACACGACAGACCCCTCTGGTTCCTTTTGGGGCTGGAAGGCGACAGCCATTGGCAAGGACTCTGACATGGTTCGTGATTTCTTCAAGGAGAAGTACAAGAAGAAGATGAAGCTAGATGATGCTGTTCAGCTGGCTCTGGCTGGTATCAAGAAGGCTTCAGGTGAACGTTCTGGTTCTGAGGAAGAGACAGGTATACGCATCGAGATTGGACTGATTAGCTCGGATGACATGAGATTCCATCTTCTCTCTGATGACGAAGTAGATGCACTTCTCAAGGAGTCAGAAGGCAGCGGTAAGAAGTCCGCATAGAGCGGCTAGTCTGTTAGTTCAGAATCATCTCTTGCATTGCTCAACCAGTCGATCTACTATCATAGAGGCTATGTCCAGGTCTGTCACCCGAGACAGGGCACTCCATGATGGTGCTGCATTTGCTTCTATGACACAAGGGCCATCAGATGACTCTATGATATCCACTCCCGTGTAGTCGAGTTTCATCACGTCAGCTGTCTTGATGGCGCACTCCATGTATTCATCATCCAAATCTGCCAGCTCAGCCCTTCCTCCTCCGTGGACGTTGGTTCGCCATTCATCTTCGACTCCTTCTGGAAGGTAGCGATACATTGCTCCGACCATCTGGTCTCCTATGACAAAGGCTCTGATGTCTCGGTCAGGCTTCTCAATCATTTCCTGTACATAGAGGACCTGTCCAAGCTGGTGAATGAATTTCATGGCACGATACGTCAGCTGTTCGTCCTGGGCCCTGATTGCGCCTAGTCCTCGGGCACCGATCAGAGGCTTGATGACAACATCACCAACTTCATGGACAAAGTCGATGGCAGCCTCAAGATTCTCACCAATGTAGGTCCTTGGTACCCTGATCCCCTCCTTATTGAGAGCTGTGAGCGTTGCATACTTGTCCTTTGCTCTTCTGAAGGAGTAAGCCGGATTCATCACATAGATGCCAGCATCCTCAAAATGCTCCAGCAGGCTAATGCGGAACGTGATTTGGTCTCCTGTCCCGAAGCCCACCGTGCGGACAATCATGCCATCCATGTTAGTGATGTCCTCTTCTTCGAGATGAGTGAACTTGTTGGGTATTTCAGCAGCAACATCGGGAAGCCTGAAAGGTTTCACCTCATGTCCCTTTGCCTTCATCGCTTCCAGAAGGGTCTTTGTTGCCCAGTTGTTGACGTTCTCGTGATAGCTGATCCCTAGAAACACTCTATATCACCACTAGGACGGCCTATGTCCTGAGTCTTTCCATAGATGCTGCATATGAACATGTTGATAGTTTCTGCACACGGGGTTGGTATCCATTACCGGATTCCCTCTCTTTCCTCTCTCAGGTATTAGCAGTGTGGAGTTAGTTCTACCAGAACTAAGAACTAGGATCTATCTTGCAGAGGCGTAATGGTTAAGTTCCCGAGTCGCGGGCATGCACCAAGGTGGCCTCTGTGATTAACGAGCTCGCTGAAATGGCTGAACAGATATTGAAACAGAAGATGTCTGATCCAGCCCTTGCTGAAAGAATGAACGAAGCAATGCAAGGACAGTCACCTGAGTATATGCTGATATCACCAATCACTCATAGCCTTCAGGACTTAGATTTACTTCGTCTTCTACAGGGAGATGCTTTCCATGGAACACGTGTTCCAAGATTTCCCCTTCTTCCCGTACAGAGATCTCTGTTTCTGTACGGCGGACCGGTCGCCTATAACAGTGGCTTTTCCAAAAACCGTGCAATCATCCTCACATTCGAGGAGGATGAGGCCCAATCCCTCATCTATGAGTCGGTGAGAAACCTAGTCCGGCATCCGAGCGCATTCGGGATTCCGATAGTCTGTCTGAGAGTTGACTACAGGAACGGTACTATTCAGGTTGCTGAGCATTCGGGCCCTCGTGATGGTATTGTTGAAGATGAGATGCTGTCCCGTGCCAAAAAACCCAAGGAATTGGACCGCGCGGTGCTGACGACGGTCTGTTCCGATTCTCGAGTCTCACCACCTCCAACCACTACGGGCTTGCCAATGGCCATACAGTCTCTGGGTGGACACATACCCGCATATACCGCCAAGAAAGATGAGACCTGGCAACTGGACTCCTTCTTCAAGAGATGGTTAGATGAGACCTCTCAGAATCCCCGCATACTCATCTTCGCCCATGGCAGCTTTGACTGTGATGGACCTGCCTGTGGTGCGGGGAAGGCGTGCATGACTGCAGAGAACATTCGAAACCCCATACTAGGTAAGGTGATTCGGCGCCTTGCAAGGGATGCTTCTGCACTGGAGGATAAGCTCCCGGAGAATCCCGAGAAACGGGTGCAGTCCTTGGCTGAGGCAACCAGAAGGAACCTCTTTACATACCCCTCATTGAGAGAGCGATTTGACCA
>SDNO01000220.1 GCA_004524435.1 Candidatus Thorarchaeota archaeon
CCTTAGCATACTTGTCCAGCCTATCATACTCTCGACGTACGACCATCTCTGCAAGCTTGGTTTCTGCCATCATAGCTCCCCCCTCTTGTCACCTATGACGGCATATTAACACCTCGAGATCCTGTCACTTCTAGAGAGAGACTGCTAACATTTCTTAGACAAACATTGTTCTCGTAAAATCTATATTGAAAAAGTCCTTCGTATGTTTACACAATTCGCGTGAGGAGAGAAGAAAGCCATGAGCTTCTTGAAGAAGAAAGTACGAAAGGTAATTCCAGTCTGGGTGATTCTGGTCATCACAATTGGAACGGCAGCTGGGGCCTATCTCTGGATATCGAACACCATGAGCACAATTGTGGTGGTAGAGGGCCCACCTGTTGAGCTCTCTGGGCAATTCCAGACACAGGCCTATATGGGACTATGGTCATCACAGACATTCGCGTATACCATCAACGACCTGACTGATTGTACAGGGTATGTCTACCTGGGATTCTCAGTGTCAGGACTGGTTCTCGATGGTTCGGAAATCAGCTTGATCATCACAGTACGTCCGGGCAATAGCACGACAATCCTTACGTTGCAAGTATCCGGACAGCTCTACAGCAATGCGATTCAGTATGTCTACGGAGATGATACATCCTCGGCCATTGACTTCAGTGACTATGGGTCCTATACATACGGCTCCATCGATGTCGAGATATGCTACAATGTCGAATGGACATGGACTGTACAGATGGCCATAACATCAACCTATTGAATCGCACTGCGGATGGCTGGTAGCCCAATCCAGCGATTTCACAAGAAGGGACGGTCCTAGACCTATGCGGGTTTATCGCCGGGCACCGCCTTGGACGCCGGCTTTCTACCAACACCGCAGTGGGCATTTGTAATCTCACGATGACCTCGACAGCCCGCTCCGGGATTCCGAGCTTAGCGAAGGCCTTCCTGACCCCCGAGATAATACGCTCAGCAGCCTCTTCAAAGAGGGCCCTCCAGACCTTGACTTCGAGTGACGGCATGGATGAGTTCAGGGTCCAATCCAGATATACCAGTCGTGGACGCGCGAGGGCGTCTACCATAATTATTGACCATAGTTAATGACATTTCTGGTACCGATAGGTGTCTGAATCCATGATCGATAATGCCACACTCAGGTTGATTACAGTAGTCCTGCTCGCATTCTCGTTCCTGTTAATCTACCGGCTAAATGCCCATGACGATCAAGCGGAGGGCAGGTTTGAAGTGAAGAAGGAGATATTGCTATCTCCAGCGGTTGAGCTGGCTGGGAACGTCGTGACTATCGCCATACCGATGATTGCGGTCATCCTCCTACTGCTATCGCCGACAGCAGTCTATGGAACAGGCCTGAATATCCACTTCTATGGCGACGCATTGGTTCAAGTAGCGGGGATCCTCCTATACACATCAGGCGCCACTCTTCTCACATGGAGCAGCCGAGTTCTCGGGAAGTATGATACCGGGAGAATAGCGGTTGCAGAAGACCACGTCCTAGTTGACGCTGGCCCCTATGCACGAGTTCGTCACCCGGGGTATACAGCTACATTCATGCTGGTGCTCTCCGTGTTCATGATGACGTTACATGTCTTGTTTCTTCTGGATGTCTTGGCAGCTGTAGCCTACTTCCTCTACAGATCCCGACTTGAGGAGGAGCTCATGTTATCAGATGAGAGCCTCGGCGACGATTATCAGGAATACATGGAGCGAACAGGCAGATTCTTCCCTCAGATTAGGAACGGTGCCTGGTTGGAGGAATGACTGGCTGAAGAGAGGGGCCTCGCTGGGCTGGATTTTGGCATTCATCTGAGGAGTTTCCCAGCCCGGTAGATCGTTTCCCTGCCTGCAACTATCTCTCCGTCATGCATACTCTTCACCATGTCAAGATGAACGGCACTCTCGTTTGTACCATTACATTCCGCCAGCCCCCTTCCCAGCGCACAATGGATTGTGTCCCGCATCTTCTCGTCGAAGAGCATATTCCTCGTGTATCGTGATATTCCACGATTCATGCCGACCGCAATCTCACCGAGGCGACGTGAACCGGCATCAGTATCCAGAATATCTTTGAGCGTCCCTTCGCCCCGTTCAGCCTCGAAGTCAACAACCAGACCCTTCTCGAACCAAAGTTTCACGCCCTCGATGATCCTCCCCTGATAGAGGAAGGGGATATCGAAGTATATCTCGCCTTCTACTGAGTTCTCCACCGGTGAGGTATATACTTCTCCACTCGGCATGTTGTGCTTTCCGTCCTCGACCATCCAGACTCGGCCCTTGGTTTCTGCGTGGAGACTAGTACCGTGCCCGACCAGATGGATATCGCCATGACGGTTGAGTCGCTTGGCGAGAGCAGACATATCCTCCGATAGCCCACTCCAGTCGATGAGAATAGCGTTGTAGACGAAATCGCGATACTCTTCGAGGGACATGTCCGCCTGCTGGGCCAGAGCTGGGCAGGGATGTAATGTGTCGCACCACCGCTTGCTAAGATGCAGATCGAAGAGCGGTTCTCGTGTCTTAGCACGCAACGCAATCTTCTCAGGAGGTATGCCGGCCAGCGTGCTGACACTGGCAGGCGCCAGGATCCAGATCACTACGTCGCTCGACTCCAATGCCGATTCATAGTGTCGCGGGAAGACAGCGAGGGTTCGATCATCGGCCTGCTCAAGATAGGAGCGGAGCACCTCATCGCTCTCCATCAGCGCTAGATAGCTGGCACTCTTCTTGGCAATCTCCCCGGCAAGTGCAACGACGAGTTCGTGGGCCGTGGGAGGAGCAACAATCATGACCATCTCGTCCTCTACCACGGCCGTTGACCAGTTCACCATGATTTCGGCATGTTTCTTTACCCGTGGATCCAATGCTCATCACCGTGTGGTCAGTCGCATAGCAGGTGTTGTATCTGCATTTAGAGATAAGTGAGAGCCAGTCGGTCCTCATGACTGGCTCTTCTCTCAAACTTTCAGCCGAATACAATCACGATGTTGGCCGTCTTCGCATCACCAGAACAATGACGACTATGGCCACCACGCCAAAGGCACCAGCAATCAGAACCATCATCGGGGATATTTCCTCAGGAGGGGGAGACGTAGTCGTAGCAGTCGTGGAGGTTGTTGTCGTGCTTGTTGTGGTTGTGGTCGTAGTGGTAGTTGTTGTAGTTGTTATAGTTGTTGTAGTTGTTGTAGCTGTTGCAGCTGTGACTGTCACCATCACTGTATCAGATATCGTGTTTCCACCCACATCTTCTACGATGATGGTGAAGTTGTAGACTCCCGGGTCAAGACCGTCAACCGAGTGGGATATAGGCTCAGAGGCATTCTCCCAGACACCTGAGGCCACAGACGTGCCGTTCTGCAGTATCTCGTAGCTCAAGGGATGAAGATCGTAGGGACTCCACGCTATCTGGTTTCCAGTCGCTCCCTCGGCGTACTCTACATCGGAGGGGGTGTCAATCGTGGGCGGTGTACCATCCACAACAGTCACCCAGACCTCACTGGTCACTCTGTTCGAGCCAACATCGGTCACGACAATCGTGTAGTTGTAGGTCCCGAGCCCGAGCCCGTCCACTGATATTGAGATTGTTTCAGAACTGGAGTTCCAGAGCCCAGACCGCACCAGAGTCCCATTTTGATAGATACTGTAGCTCTCAGGATGAAGATCGGCAGGCGACCAAGTTATCGAGTGGCCCGTAGAGAACTCGATGTACTCGATGCCTGGGGGGAGGTCGATGGTTGGTACTGCCCCGTCTGAAACCGTGACGAGGACAGTATCGTTGTTCATATTAGAGGCATCGTCTGTCACAACAAGGGTGTAATTGTGGACACCGACGGTCAGGCCATCCAGTGAGATATTGACCTTCTCCGATGAGGAGTTCCACACCCCGGAGAATGATGACACATCGTCCACGAAGACCTCATAGTTTGCAGGACGATGATCGGAGGGGTCCCACACAACATAGTGGCCAATCTCGCCTTCGTCAAATCCGATATCGGCCGGGGAATCGATGCTTGGTGGAGTATTGTCCACGACGATAATGCTCACTGAATCGTTTGCCGTATTACCTGCCATATCGTGTGCCACAGCAGTGATCGTATGCAGACCGAGGGACTGTATGTTTAGGTTCAACGGGCAAGAATATGGGGCCTCATAGTCCGTCCCCATAGGTAACATGCCCAGAAGGAACTCCACATAGTCGATCCCGGCCCCCGCATCATGGGCAGTGACTTGGAAGAGTGCAAAGCCCTCCCATTCTGTCATATTGTCCGGGGAGTCCAAGGTGACTGTTGGATCAACATCATCGCCAACGGTATAGGAATACCAGAGACCTCCATTGTCGTCCGTCATGCTGGCCCCGGCCTCGTCGGTCACGGTCACGCCATAGAGAACAGTCGTCCCGTAGGGAAGGGAGGGAATAGTTGCAGTGTAGAAAGTGGCCATGTCAGTCGCCGGGAGGGTATTCCATCCAGTCCCGTTGTGATATTCAAGATACACCTCATCAATCCCGGTACGATCATCATGCGCATAGATATCTACCTGCACGGAATCATAGTACATCGGAGAAGTCGGTGACAAGGAGATACTATCGATTACAGGAGGGGCACCGTCAATAAAGTGCATCTCATCGAAGAGGATTGTGAGACCGTCGTTCGTCGAGACTGATATCCTGAGAACAATCTCGTCAATCACCAGATTTGAAGATGGCCCAAATGCCTCCTCGTAATCTGCAGTGAGGTTGCGTCGGAAGAGATTCCATGATACCGTAGTATTGAAGAAGTCAGCATATATTGTGCAGGATGTACTACC
>SDNO01000221.1 GCA_004524435.1 Candidatus Thorarchaeota archaeon
CTTGGTTGGCGCGGTCCTGATCTGCGTCATCGCGATGTGGATCGGCTGGACAATGATCACAACCCCAGCACCCGAGCCACTCGAGGACTTCGACTTCGATGAGGAAGAGATTGAAGAGCCTGAGACCGAGAGCACCGAGTAGACCTCAATCACATTGCGCGATTATCGAGTTGGGCCCAGTGCCCAACTCACCACATCTTATTCTATTTCAATATCAGGCTAAGGGGCATCGCTGGAATCATGCCCATTCTCTGGAGGCGACTCAACATCTTTCAAGAACCGCTCCGCCTCAGACACCCTCGTATAATTCTGTTCAGAAGTGGGAGTCAGGACTCCGTTGTTCATGGCCTCGAGAATGGCCACATAGGCACGCCCTTCCTCGAGACCGCATTTTGCGATTGCATCGGCAAGCTGGTCTAGGAGAAACTCGGACCCTTTGAACTCGGCGAGACCCTGCTCCACACACTTGTCTGTGTGTGAGATCTCCACATCTTCGCGGACCTCGTAGCGTCTGAGGAGAGCAACATCCATGACTTCTTGGAGTAGAGAGTCAAAGGCGGCCGTGGTATCAGAATCCATGACCTCCGTGGGTGTATCACTGAAGGTTTCATCAAAGACCTCGCCAACCTTACGGGCAAAATCAAGCATACGTCCTCTCTGCTGTTGGGAGGGGCTATCAACTGTAATGAATGCACAGACGAGATTCTTAGTTGATACAATCCGCATGACATCAGAGATTGGGAGAATCTTCCCTTCTTCGACGCCCTCACTCTCGAGTCCGAACTCAAGTCTGAAACTGCGAATAGCTGTAATGAAGGCGGAGATGACACCCTCCTCGATGCCCGCGCGAAGCATCTTGGAATATAACGGTAGCCCACTTGCTTTGTGCAGGACTATGACACCCAGTATGTTCCTTGCATCATCGAAGCGTTTCTTAACCGCGAGGGCCTCAAGGTTCTCTTGGATACGGCGACGCCTATACAGACTCCGTGTCACAAGACCAACTGCCACTGACACAAGCCCCACGATGAGAAGGATGTTCTCAGATACTGTGCGCATGACAAGAGCACCAAACTCAGTCTGCGGACTCAGGCTTGCTATTGCACTGCCCTCCAGCTCGTAGTTGTCGGCCTCGACCAAGATTGTAACTGTATACGAGCCTTGCGAGTCAGGCATGATGAGCTGGGCAGAATAGACTCCCGGTTCCACTTCATTCATCGGGGTCGGAGTGTTGCCTATCCCCTGAGCATCGAAAACCCGATACGCGACAGTTGCGCCAGTCACAGGAGTCTCTGTACCTACCTCCTGCACTCTCACAACCAGGTCGGAGGGGGCACCTTCATAGCCTGAGAGACCTTGAACAAAGACGACCTCCATTGGAGCAGTGATGACCGTGAATGTGAGTCTGAATTGCCTAGTCTCAAAACCCTCTCGCTCAAAACTCAGTGTGATGACGTGTGGACCGAGCTCCTCTGGAGTCAGATTCAACATGTACTCCCCCGGGCTAGCTTCAATGCCCTCAATCCATGATGCAGCCTCGCCCGTAGGTGTCAGTGTAGAGAATGGAATGCCACTCTCGTTGCTCTGGAACAGGTAGCTGAATGGTAGCTGGTACGATCGCAGGATGGTAAGCTCACCCGCAGGATTCGCGCCCACGAGGACTGTATCGATTCTATCGGTCTGAATGAGAAGTGATGTAGTAGCCAGTCGATAGTCAGACTTGTTCGCCGTGACCGATAGCTGCCAAGGAATAAGTTGGTGGCTTGCAAATCGTATGACATAGTATCCGTTTGACTGATAGACTGCTGCGATGGTAGCCCCTGACGCACCTGTGGAGACCTCTATCACGGCATCAGTAATGTTCTGATTCAGGTCTACTCTTCTGTAGATGATGATAATCTCATTCTGTTCCGCATAGTCAACACTCAGGGAGGATATGCCACCAGCAATTCGAACATCAGTGGGGATAAGAGTCACCAGTAGGGTAAAAGTCTCTGTGGAATTCTGGTAGTTGGGTAGACGGGCCCGTATCAGCAGGTCATAGGCGCCGACAGCATCGGCAGAGAGTGTCACATTGTACGTGCCGTCACCCAGATCCTCGAAGGATGAAACAAAGACCTCTGGAGGGCGACTCACAACCTCAAGGGTTGCGCCGGCCAGTCCGAAGCCAAGATCATCTTCCATGACAAGAACAAGCGAGTAGGACAGGTCGACTGCCAGCGTTCTACTCGATTCGACCGCTCTCAGTGTCGTTGGAATCTCCCTGACTACGATTGTGAATGTCAGGAACTGCGGTTCATAGTTGGTCAGGTTCGCCTCGAACACGATGGTGTAGACCCCTGCATCCTCGAAATCCAACGCAATGGTGTAGCAGCCATCACCCAGGTCGTAAACAGTTGTGGGGGGAAGTGAGGAGAATGGCTCGATGCTGACGATACTGACCGAGGCTCCAGGTATCCCATATCCAGAACCATTGGTATACCTCAGAGCGAAATTGAATGGCGATCCGAATCGTACCGTCCCAATAGTCCCATTCTGGGAGAGGATTTGTGTCTCAATCTCGTTGATGACGACAGTCAAGGAATCGCCTGAAGGAGAGTAGGACTCCTTCGAAGCATCTATGGTAACGGTGTATGTTCCCGACATGTTTGCCGCCAGAGTGAAGGAATAGGTGCCATTGCCATAGTCTTGTACGGGGTCCCAATTCAGACCCTGCTTTGGGCTAGTATAGGAGATATCGATCGTCGCACCACTGATTCCAGAACCATTCTCCCGGGTGTAGTTGAATGCCACCTCGAAGGTCTTGTTGAAATCCCTCTCGATGGTTTCTTCACCTGGCGAGATAATAGTCAGGCATGTCACATACGTTGACTCTATCACGAAAGCGGTTGTCACATTGTCATAGTAGGGTCTAGACGCATTGACCACGACAAGAAAACTGCCTCCACCGACTATGGTGGTATCGAAGTCCGCCTCCCACCAGTTTCTGACAAGGTTTGGAGAGAAGCTCACTGTCGTTGTGGACCAGTTGGCTAATAGTTCGGCTTCGTCCTCCAGCAGGTCCGTTCCGGTCTCCGTATCTCGATACCTCAGGAAGTTCGAAACAACCTCGCCAAAGTCCACAGATAGTGATGAAAAGACGGGTTCGAGAGATGCCGTGCGATAGAAATCGAAAGCCATTGTCCCGTAAGCAATCTCAGTCCCATTTGTCCACAGGATGGACAGAGTCCACTCACCGGCAGAGGTGTTTAGGGGGCCCAGGTTCAGTAAATCTGTTGAAACGATGTTTCCAGTTACGTTTGATGCTTGCTGCTCGGCCCAGACCGTATCATCAGGTTGGTACCAGGTGATATTCACGGCGGAGGATATGACAGGCGACGAGTCGCCCGTCCCTATCTCAACGGTCGCTCTCGTCGTGTTGTCAGGTCGCAGAGTTGTGGTCTTTCTCCACGTTGTTGAGTCTAGAAGCTCGATGTCTTTCCCCTGTAGGTAGTTGGGCGAATCTAATGATATTCTCCACCAGCCCAAGACAGAAAGAAGGTCTGTGGGTATCGTGAGCATCCCATCTGAGCTTGTGGTGCCAGATGTAACGTCAGTGAGGAATGGATTCAGAACTGTTCCGTTAGCCCAGTCGGTTGGGTGAATGATGTTGACAAAGAAGTCCTCATACGGATCCACAACTCCAACATAGGCATACAGTGTCATCTCAGGACTCTCGTCCGGAGCGGCTGCGAAAGCAACTCCCGTTGCCAGAGCATTGGTGGACCAGGTGGAGTTGATGAATCGATGGGAGAGGAGGCGGGTCCGGTACTCAACTCTGACGCTCGTATTTGAGAGGATCTCAATGCCGAGAAGGTCAGTGGTCCATGAGTTGGCGTTCGTGATGCTGGCATTACCGATTCCATTCGCGCCCGTAATGTCTGTGGTGAACGTTCCGGCCTTGAATTGCAGTTCAACGGACTCAAAGCTCGGAGGGCTGCTTCCAATGAGGGTCACATCGTCGAAGTGTACTATGATAGAAGCAGCATTCCCCGTGCCGTCATTCACGCCATCATTGTCATAGTCTCTGTCGGAGTAAAGACGCATTCCATCAGCGATATAGAGTCCAATGGAGAAGACGAAGTAGTCCCCCACGGACAGATCACTCAAGGAGATATCTCCCGTGTTGTACCACGTGTTTCTGTTGCCGAGGGATAGGAGACTCTGGTTCCAGACAACCGTTCCACCAACTGCCACGATCACCCATGCATCTCCCCCAGGATCATCGCCACCGGGACGATACAGAGGGCCGCTGAAATAGAGGTAGTCAAAGGAAACGACGAAGTCGGTGGTAGATGGCGCATTCTGTACTATCTGCCGCCAGACGACATACGTACCTGTATAGTGGTCATAATAGTCCTGCCAGAGGCCACCCTCAACTGCCTGGTTCTCTACCGTGACATACGGGTCCGATTGGGGTTCGTAGGACGCGAACTGATTCTCATCAGTACCTTCACCCGCTTCACCGCTGTTGGCAGCCCAGCCATAGGGATAGAAGTCGGTCGTGGCCGGGGTCGGATTCTGGTTCTTTCCCGGAATACCATCATCAAACGTTCCATTGGCTGTGTAGAGGCGTTCGAGATTGTATACATCGATCTCTGCTCTGCTGCCGACCCACTCATTCTCCTCGTCGATGGTGAGATTTACTGCAGAATCAACACCGGTATCTGTACGTCCCGTCAGATTCCCACTGGAGAAATAGCCTGCCTGTTCCACCGTGAC
>SDNO01000029.1 GCA_004524435.1 Candidatus Thorarchaeota archaeon
TCGACATACCCAACACCATCAGATCAATTGGGCTCAAGAGGGTATCACTTGCCATGCTTCTGGCGGGCAGCTCATGGTTTCTATATACAGTACAGGGATATCTCCTAGCCGTGACAATGGGACTTGGCATAACGTGGGAGTATCTCGCAGTCTCACTCAGTGTTTCCGTCATGCTCACTGCAATCCCTGTGTCCATCGTTGGTCTGGGGATTCGAGAGGGAACGCTACTCTTTCTTTTCGGGCTCGTTGGTATAGAAGCAGTTACGGTCGTGGCATTCTCTCTGACCCTTCTTGTGACATCCCTCACTCCATCCATCATGGGAATCATAAGCTGGATGCGAGACCCATTCCTAGATGTCGAAACCCATCCCATGGAGGTCTCATTGGGGGTGACTCCTCCATCCAACTTCGAGCATGCATAGGAAACCATAGATGTTGAAAGATTGCGCAAAAGCAACTCTTTGATAAGTAGACTGCAGCTCTGTATGCCACACCGGTCCATCGGCAGGTGAAGACATAGGAGGTCACGGAGACTGCTTGAGATTCGGCCCATGGAAGCAAACGATATCCCCTTTGCAATGGGGTTGACTGCATCTGAGGGCTGGTCAGATATTCCATCAGACTTCGAGGCGCTTCTCGGATATAGCCCCAATGCTGTCTTTGTGGCTGAAAGAAGCAAGGAGAAACTCGGTATGGTCAGTGCGGTCTCCTATGGGGCCTTTGGGTTCATAGGGTGCCTAATTGTGCAGAAGGAGCGGAGAAACAGGGGAATAGGAACCGAGCTGACAAGGTATGCAGCAGATCACCTAGAGCGACTAGGAAATGAAAGGATCTTCCTTGATGCCGTACAGGAAGCAATTCCGCTCTATGAACGGCTGGGATTCCGACGAGTCTGTTACTCCATGCGATTTCGTGGTTGCGTTCAATGCCGACCGGACAGCAGGATCAGACCCATCCATGATGATGACATCTCATCGGTTCTCGCATTGGACATGCGGGTCTTTGGAGCTGATAGGAGCTACTTCTTGAGACATTCGCTGGACAACTATCGCAACACTTGCCGAGTGGCAACGCAGGACGGGCGAATCATGGGATACTGTCTAGCAACACAGACTCAGAAAGTGCTAAGGATTGGACCACTCGTTGTTGATAGTGGTGCAGATACTGCTGAATGCTTGATAAGAGGCGTCACATGTGAAGAGGGACCAGTACGAGCCTCGGTCGGGGTCCTCGAGCGAAATAGTGAGGCCATAGCCTTATACCGAAACATCGGTCTGCAAGAAACCACTCCATCAGTTCGTATGATAAGAGGAGGGCCTGTTCCTGAGAGAGTTTGTGGTGAAGAGTTCGGAATTGGATCGCCTGCGCGGGGATAGAGTGAATCGGTCAGAATGAATTCCAGCACTAATGAGAGGCTGATTCATAGCTATGCAATTGGATGCAATGAGATACGTGATACCATAATGTGAATTGGGGAGAATGAGTAGGAAATATTCTTAGAAGCGCTCATGTGGGTTCCCACGCGAGCACTTCTTTGCGGGTGACTGCGCCTTCATGACGCTCTGATAGAGAGTTGTGCTCTTCCTGGGCAACTGGTGTTGGTTGATCAGTGTCGTACGTCAAGGTCATCTACCTGTAGAGGTACGAATAGGCAAGTGCCCGGGTTGACACGTCTTTCCTGTTTCTGCTTGGTCCGCTTACACAATCGTTGTTGCTGGTCAAATCGTTTACCTCCTGTATACATATGCATAGCCAATAGCCTCAGTTGAGGCTGCTCTGGCCTTGTTCCTCTTCCCATTGGACTCTACTGCTATGGAAAGCGCCAACTGTTCCTACCTCCGGTATACATAGGCGTAGGCAACAGCCTCTGCCTTCAGCATTCGTGAGCCCATATCCTTTCCAAGGGATTCCTTCCGAGTGTTCTTTGCTAGTGCCATTGTTGTCACCATTTTTAGTTTGTTAAACAAACTATTCTTACGGTATTAGTTGTGTACCTTTACCAATATAAAGGTTTGCCTTACCAACTATAATTGTCCAAGATGGTTTGTAATATGAACTGGATTATTATTCAAAATTTGTATCCTGAACTAACAAGTCATAGAGCACCGCAGGAGGCCTTGGCGACCCAGCAACGATTCACCTCGGTCCCAATCTGCTCCTTGGGGTGGGCATTGGCGCCTTTCCGAGAGCCCAGTGGGTCTAACACAACACAATCTTTTAATCGGACTGTTTTCGCGCTGCGTCCCGTGTTAGTTCTGCCCTTCATAAGGTTCTAGAATGAACTGAGGATGACGATTGTGCTAAGACGGAGACTGCTGAGGGAACGTGTCAAGCTATATGTGCTTGGCGCCCTTGTTGGCGCTGCTGCCGGATTCACTGCCGTAGGCTTTCGGTATCTGATTCTCTACCCCAGCTATCTCTTCTCCATCATCCCCGGTGCCATAGGAACGATAGGATGGATTCTGGCGCCCATCATCGGAGGGTTATTGGTTGCCATGATTACCGTCCGGTTCGCTCCGGAGGCAAAGGGTCACGGAGTTCCAGAAGTCATGGCCGCATATTCCCTCCAGGCCGGGAAGATGCGGATGCGGGTACCCCTCGTGAAGAGTATTGCCTCAGCACTTTGCATATCCTCGGGTGGCTCCTGTGGAAGAGAGGGCCCCATAGCCCAGATTGGATCTGGGATAGGATCGGCAATCGCGACACAGCTCCGTCTCGGCAAGAAGGAGAGAAAGACCCTGTTGGTCTGTGGACTCTCCTCAGGGATTGCTGCAACTTTCAATGCGCCTTTTGGAGGCACACTCTTCGGAATCGAGATTATTGCCGGAGGTATCGTGGGCTTTTCGATTATACCAGTCATTCTGGCATCCGTCGTTGCAACGGCAGTCACCTACACCCTCATTGGACCACATGTTTCATTCATGGCTCCAACCTTCTCGTTTCAGAACCCCATCGAACTCGTCTTCTACCTCCTCCTAGGACTTCTGTTTGGAGTCGGCAGCGTTGTCTGGAACAGAGGATTTTACTACATCGAGGATATCTTTGACAGGCTCAATGTATCCAGATATATTGTTCCTGCGATAGGTGGACTCCTTGTAGGGCTAATCGCCCTCCTAACACTCTACCTTGAACAGATCTTTGGATACTCGGGGGTCTTCGGACCAGAAGAGCCCTATTTCCCGGCCATTATGGGGGTAGGATACCCGTTCATTGACGCAACTCTTCTGGCGAATGTCGGGCTCGTTGTACTGGTCGTCTTTGGTCTCCTGAAGGCTCTCGCCACAGCTCTGACCCTTGGTTCAGGAGGATCCGGTGGCGTCTTTGCACCAACACTGTTCTTGGGTGCCGGTTTTGGAGGGGCCTTGGGTCTTACGTTCTCAACCTTCTTCCCGGATATCGTTCAACAACCCATGGCCTTTGCCTTGGTGGGTATGGCGGCCTTTCTAGCAGGGAGCGGTAAGGCACCGGTCACCTCAATCATGATTGTCATGGAGATGACGTTTGACTATCAACTCATTCTCCCGCTCATGGCGGCCGTTTCGGCCTCATTTCTGGTCTCGTCCCTGCTGGATGATGCAAGCATCTACACGATGAAGCTGTCGAGAAGGGGTGTGTACCTTCGGCAGGGAATTCATGTCGATGCAATGAAGATCATAGAAGTCAGAGAAGTGATGACCCGACAACCCACCATTCTGCGACCTGATATGGATACTCAAGAGGTGTTAGCCGTTATTGATGAAACTCACCATACCAAATATCCCGTGGTTGATTACGACGGTCGTGTTGTTGGTACCCTCATTGCTGAGGACCTCTTCCACGATACTGAACCCGGAGTGGAGAGAGTGGTTCGTATTCTCATGGATACGGACTATTTGCGGATTCCGCCAAGCTGTACCATCGATAGTGCACTTCACGCAATGATGGAACGGGACGAGGGGCACGCAGTGGTAGCAGACCCATCGGAGCCTGGTAAGATGATGGGATTTCTCACGAAGGCGGATGTTCTGAAGGCGTATGAGATAGCAATAGAGCGTCTGCAACAGATGGGCATGGATATTGCTGACATCGAGCTGCCTGAATAGGTAGATGTACTGTAGGATATGAGAGACTCAAGTGGCCAGACTTCGGACCACCAGTATTCCTATAGTAGCATGTAGATTTTATGAGAGAACAAGCTCAGAAATATGAGTCTATTTAAGGTCCTTTTTCGAATACTCTGCTAAAGGTCGAAGACATTTCTACGAAGGAATCCCGTTTGGAAAGAAAATCAACCGAGAGAATTGGCGTATTTGTATGTCATTGCGGCCGCAATATAGCAGAAACCGTAGATGTTGAGCGAGTGACCGAGGAGATTGGGGAACATCCATCTGTTGTCTTCAGTGAACACTACGACTACATGTGTAGTCAACCGGGACAGGATATGGTACGAGATGCCATCAAGAATCACAGTCTTACCTCAATAGTTGTAGCGGCCTGTTCTCCCACCCTTCACGAGAAGACTTTCCGTGACGTAGTAGAAAAAGCTGGTATGAATCGCTACAAGTGCGAGATTGCAAACATCAGGGAGCAGGACTCGTGGGTACACACTGATAAGGAAGAAGCAACCGCAAAAGCTCTCAGAATCACCAGAAGCATTGTGGAGAAGGTCAGGGGAAACAGAGAGTTATCTCCCATTGAGGTGGACCTGCACAAAAGGGCACTTATCATCGGTGGGGGGATTGCGGGGATGCAGGCATCTCTGGATATCGCCAACGCAGGCCACCAGGTTGTCCTCGTGGAGAGGGAAGCGACCATAGGGGGGCATGTTGCTAAGTTGGCCGAAACCTTCCCAACTCTTGACTGTGCCTCCTGTATTCTCACGCCGAGAATGTCGGAGGTGGCCAATCATCCCAATATCAAACTCATCGTCAATGCCGAGGTTGTTGATGTTGAGGGCTACGTTGGTAACTTCCGTGTGAAGATCCTGAAGAAAGCGAGCTACATAGATGCGGATGCCTGCAACCTCTGCGCCAAGTGCGAAGGGGTGTGTCCCGAGAATGTGCTCTCTGGTTTTGACGAGTATCTCTCGTTTAGAAAAGCGATATACATCCCCTTCCCACAGGCCGTCCCATCTACGTACACTATTGATACGGAGGCTTGCTTGAACCCAGAGGGGATGAAGGCGGTGATCTGTTCGAAGTGTAGAGACGTCTGTGAGGCCGATGCTATCAACTATGACAGATCCTCAGAGATGATTGAAGAACAGGCTGGTGTCATCGTGGTGGCAACCGGGTATCAACTGTATGCGCCGGAAAACATCGGAGAATATGGTGCCGGTAAGTATCCAGATATCATTACATCACTGCAATTCGAACGGCTCCTAGCGCCGAACGGCCCCACCAGCGGAACCCCCAGAAGGCCCAGTGATGGAAAAATCCCCAAGAAGCTGGCCTTCATTCACTGTGCGGGCTCTCGCGATGAGAATCACAATGATTACTGTTCTTCTATATGCTGCATGTATTCGAGCAAGCAGGCGTTGCTCTTTCATGAGCACTATCCCGACTCAGAGATTTACAATTTCTACATTGATTTGAGGGCCTCAGGGAAGAACTACGAGCAGTTCATCAAGCGGGTGCAAGACGAAGGTATCAACTACATCAGAGGCAAGGTGTCCAAGATATTCGAGCAGGATGGCAAGGTCACTGTCTTTGGCATTGATACGCTGAAGGGAGAACGAATAGAAGATCAGTTCGATATGGCGGTTCTGGCGCTGAGTATGGTCGCGCCCGCCGGAATCAGGGACCTGGCAACGAAACTGGGAATATCGTATGATGACTATGGATGGATAAGTGAAGAGCATCCGAAACTCAGACCGGTAGAAACACCAACCGCGGGCATCTTTGTTGCCGGAGTGGCACATGGGCCAAAAGACATTCAGACAACTGTGGCCCAAGCCAGTGGCGCCGCCAGCAAGGTTCTGGACATGCTCTCACACGACGTGATCACACATCTTCCAACAGTGGCCCGCGTTGAGCGGGATGCCTGCTCTGCATGTCGCCTGTGTGTGAGTGTCTGTCCCTATAGTGCAATCACAATAGAAGATGGCGCTGCAAGTGTCAATGAGGCCCTCTGTGAGGGTGGAGGGTTATGTGCAGCAATCTGTCCGAGCGGTGCCATTGAATTGACCAATATGACAGGGATACAGATGATGAGCATGATTGATGCCGTCTCGGAGGAGCCCAGATAATGAGCTTCAGACCCCGAATAACCGCGTTCCTCTGTCAGTGGTGCGGCTCCAAAGGTGCAGATATGGCAGGGACCTCGCGCATGAAGTACCCATCCACTGTCACACCCATTAGAGTCCCATGTACAGGTAGAATCGATCTGACTCATGTTCTAGATGCACTCACGAAGTCTGATGGGGTGTTGATTGGTGGTTGTTACACTCCAAGCAATTGCCACTACAAACATGGCAACTACCAAGCGTTGAAACGAGTAGAACTGTTGAAGGTATTCCTGAAACAGATGGGAGTGAATCCTGACCGAGTAAGACTCGAGTGGATTAGGGCAAGCGAGGGAAAGAAATTCGCAGAAACAATACGATCCTTCACAGAGCAATTGGAGAAGCTGGGGCCCTTGAAGACACAAGAGGAGGCCATGCCAGAGTGAAGAAGGCGAGATTGGCCGTTGGATATGGCTCAATCTGTGGCGGCTGCGATGTTGCCTTCACCGATGTCGGGACAGAACTTGTGGACCTGGCTGAGCTTGTCGACATAGTATATTGGCCTGCAGTTGTTGATGGAAAGATTGAGCAACTGAAGAAGATCTCAGACATTGACATCGGCATATATTTCGGCGCAGTGAGGACAGAACACCATGAGTTGGTTCTCCGGCTATTGGATGAGAAGTCCAAGATTCTTGTCGCCTTTGGGACTTGTCCATGCTACGGTGGAATCCCGGCTTTGGGGAATGTGGAAACATCTGACTCTCTTCTCCAGACAGCATATTCGGAGGCACCAAATACAACCAATGACGGGATTCCTGGTCTGAGGAAACTGAAGCGTCAGACCATGGAGGTCCCACGACTGAAGGCCTTCATTTCTGCGCCTTCAGACCTCGTCAACTTCGACGTGTTCGTGCCTGGGTGTCCACCGCCAGTTCAATCTGTGTCAAAGTTGATTGACCTCATCCGGGATTATTCCGCTGGAGACCCTATACCAGAGATGCACTTCATTGCCGAGGAAACAAGCGTATGTGACTTCTGCAAGCGTGAGAAACCAGAAGTAATCTCCATTGACAGGATCATGAGGATCCATGAGGTGGAATTCAACGAGGATGAGTGTTTCCTGAGCCAGGGCATTCTCTGCATGGGACCGGTGACTCGAGCCGGATGTGGAGAGGAACCAAGGTGTATCCAGAAGAACATGCCATGTCGTGGCTGCTTCGGACCCCTTCCGAAGGTGAGAGATCAAGGAACGAAGTTTCTTTCCAGTATAGCCTCTTCAATTGTGCTGGGAAAAGAGAAGAACATGAGTGACGAAGATCTTCAGCATCTGGTGAAGAAGCAGGTTTTGGATCCTGTAGGCCAATTCTATAGATTTGCGCTTGCAGTTGCAGCGTTCAATCGGAGGTACACAGGGGACTAGTCAAATGAGAAAGATTGTCAAGGTCGAACCGTGCACACGCCTTGAGGGAGAGGGCAAGATCAATATCATCTTGGACGACAACGGGGATGTAGAGGATGCGTACTTCCAGGTCCTTGATTATAGAGGATATGAGGGATTCCTGAAAGGAAGGATGGCCGAAGAGATCCCTAGGATTGCCTCTAGAGTCTGCGGGGTATGTTCATGGGCTCATCACATGGCCTCAGCGAAAGCAATGGATAGGCTCTTTGGTATTCAACCTACTGAAGCATCTAAGAAACTCAGAGAGATGGTATATAACGCGCACAATCTCCATTCACACCTTCTGCACTTCTTTGTGATGGCCTCGCCCGATTTCTTTCTCTCACCCGAAAGTGAGCCCTCTACTAGGAATATCATCGGATTACTCCAGAAGCATCCCGAAGTTGCAAAGGATGCCCTGAGATATCATGCCGAAGCAGAGAAAATCCAAGAGATTGTTTCGGGGAAGGCAGTCCATCCTGTCTTTGTCATCCCAGGTGGGGTTTCCAAGACTATTACAGATGAAGAGAAGAGAGCGATAGTTGGTAAGGCGAATGAGATTCTGGATTTCACTCTCGAAATGCTTGAGTTCTTCAAAGAGAATGTTGTTGCCAACGCGAAATACAAAGATCTCTTCTTCGGTGACCTGTACCGTCTCGAAACCTACTACATGGGCTTGGTTGACGGAAAGGGACAGATGAACTTCTACGATGGCGAGTTGAAGGTCATCGATCCCCATGGAAAAGAATATGCACAGTTTCTTCCAGAGGACTATCTTCAGCATATTGCGGAAATCAGTCAACCTTGGAGCTATTCGAAATTCCCATACTTGAAGAATGTCGGATGGAAGGGCTTCGAAGACGGAGCCGATAGCGGTGTCTATAGAGTCAACTCTCTACCGCGCCTCAACGTCACTGACGGTATGCCAACAGAAAGGGCAGATGAAGCATACGATGACTTCGTTGACACCCTCGGAAAACCTGCTCATGCAACGCTCGGTTTTCATTGGGGACGCCTTATCGAGTCAATCTACAATCTTGAGCGTATTCTAGAGCTCTTAGACGACCCAGACCTCATTGAGGGTGAACCAAGAAACCTTGAGGGCGATTTCACAGGAGAAGGTATTGGATGCGTTGAAGCGCCCCGAGGTACCCTTATCCATCACTACAAGGCAGATGACAAGGGATTGGTGACCGCTGCAAATCTTATTGTACCAACTACAATGAACAATGCGGCCATCTCTATGGACGTCAAGAAGGCGGCCAGTCAGCTCATCTCTCATGGTAATGTGTCAGAAGGGATACTGAATCGAGTAGAGATGGCATATCGTGCATATGATCCGTGCCTTTCGTGTTCGGCTCATGCAATGCCTGGAGATGCCCCTCTCGAACTGATATTCCGTGACAAAGAGGGACGTGTGTTGAAGAGGATTAGGAGGAGATCAGCATAGAACAGGGACATTCGCTCTGCAACAAGCAGAACAGGATCATGGTCTACGGTTGGGGAAATCCCATCTTCGGCGATGATGCAGTAGGCATAGAGGTTGCGAAACGAATCAAGAGGGAAGAGTTGCCTCCCGGCATCACGGTATGCTGGTCGTCTGCCTCACCATTCTCTGTCGCGCATCGACTTCTTGATTGTAAGAAGGCCATCCTGATAGACGCCTGGTTCGATGGGGAAAAGAACACTGAGAGAATCATAGATTGGGACACGGACCTGGACGCAACTGATGTGACAGTACTGACCCCACACACAGCCAGCATCGTGGATGTCCTGAAGATCTATCGAAAAGTGTACGAAGATAGATTTCCAAGCAGTGTACACGTATACGGACTATGCATCAAAGACATCCGACTAGAGGAGGGGGTCCACGGGGACTATGAAGAGCAGATTGCCAGAGTTGTGGCTCTAGTACTTGATGAAATCAGGAGGAATCATGGTGAATGAAATGGAGAGGCGAATAGGAGAGATTTCTGGGGTCAATGTTGATGCCTGCTATCTCTGTGGCAAGTGTTCTGCGGGCTGCCTGTTTACCGAACAGATGGATCTCTTGCCACACCAGGTGATCATGTACATTCAGAGAGGCGATGATTCCGTCCTCAACAAAGAAACCCCTTGGATTTGTGCAAGTTGTTTCACCTGTTCTGTTAGGTGCCCGAGGGGTATCGACGTGGCTGCTGTTATGGAGGGACTAAGAGAGATACAGATCAGGAAACGAGGATATCAGAAATTAGATTTGAAGAAGATTGAGAACCTTGAGGACCTTCCTCAGATAGCAGTGACAGCAGCAGCGCAGAAATTGACGTGGTAGTCTTGACGAGAATGCTATACTATCCCGGTTGTAGCCTAAGAAACAGTTACCCGGAGTTCGAGAAGAGTGCACTAGAAACATGCACGAGATTAGGCATTGATTTGGCAGAGATTCCCGAGTGGAATTGCTGCGGCGTGAACTTCAGTCTCTCTGACAATATCATGCGACACTTGGGCGCGGTCCGCACGCTGATTAGTGCACAGGAGATGCCGGACTTGAGTGGAGATGAGAAGGTCGTCGCACTCTGTTCTATGTGCTACAACGTCATGAAAAGAGTCAACCTCACCCTCAAAGAAGATGCCGAGGCCTTGGAGAATGTGAATTTGTTCATCGATGACGAAGTAGATTATCGAGCGAATCTTGAAGTCATCCATTTCCTGCAGCTTCTCAGAGATGACATTGGATTTGACCATCTCTCCGACTGTGTGACTGTTCCCCTGAAAGGGCTGAAGATTGCTCCATACTATGGGTGTGCCCTCATAAGGCCGGAGAGTATCGCTATTGACGCGCCGGAGAATCCCTCCATCATGGAGGAGTTCATAAGGTCCGTGGGAGCGGACCCTGTCGACTATCCCTACAAGACAGAATGTTGTGGAAACTATCATACCGTTATGAGAAAGGAAATCGTGGAACTACGGAGCAAGGTCATCGTTGATTCTGCTAAGCTGGCGGGCGCCGACCTCGTAGTATCCACCTGCCCTCTTTGTACTTACAACCTGAGGCTCGGGGTAAGAGCCTTAGAAGAGAAGACTCCGATCCTGTTCTTCTCTCAGATTCTCGCCCTCTCCTTAGGTGTCAATCCGCATCTCTCGCCTGAGAGAGAGAAGAATGTCAGAGAATTACTTGAGGGGATGAAGTCTTATGCCAAGTAAAGATACAACAACCGAGAAGAATGAAACGACTGGAAACCTTGTGACAGTATACATCATGGGCAAGCCCTATGAGGTACCCAGCGAACTCACCATAATGAAAGCCCAGGAGTATGCTGGATATAGGTTGATAAGAGGGGTTGGGTGTAGAGGCGGATTCTGCGGGGCATGTACAACCATCTACCGGAAGAGGGAAGACTACAAGCTCTATATCGACCTTGCCTGTCAGACGAAGGTCGAGGATGGAATGTATCTCGTCCAGATTCCCTTCGTCCCGGCTGAGAAGCCACAATGGAATCTAGAAGACCTTGAGGCCAACTCGGACAGCATCATACACTTCTTCCCAGAGATCACGAGGTGTGTTTCATGCAATGCATGTACTCAAGCCTGTCCACAGAATCTCTCGCCCATGAGAGCGATTCAAGCCATCCGGAGAAACGACCTCAAGATGGCAGCCGACCTGAGCTTTGACTGTGTATCTTGTGGAGCGTGTTCTGTGAGATGTCCTGCGGAGATAACGCACTATCATGTCTTTCAGCTGGTCAGACGGCTTGTGGGAAGGTATGTTCAGAAGAGGGCAGAACATACAGCGGAGCGTGTCAAGGAGATTGAAGCGGGAGAATACGATGCGGATATGGACATACTGGTAGGACTTCCGGAGGAGGAGCTGAAGGAACTGTTCGTGAGAATCAGAGAGGGAAATCCACTACAATTGCCTGAGAGGGAGGTTGGAAAACATGACTGAACCATATCCAGAATATATGATGGAATCAGTTCGGAAGGTTGAGGCAACACGAGAGGAGAGAAAAGACAAGGAGTTTGACAGGGTGAGTGACGATGAGGCAATGGAGATTCTCAAGGAATGGCACCCGGACTACAGAAAATCTGATCCCGAGTTCTTCCGTGAGATTGCCGTCGGACCCTCCAAAGGAAAGACTGTCCCCACAGAGGTAGCAAACGTCTTAGAGGCGTATCCTTGGGTTGACCCAAAAAGCGTGGACCTCTCTGTCATCGAACATGACGCAGAGGTCTTTGTTATTGGCACAGGGGGTGCGGGCCTTGCAGCCATACTCTGGGCCAATAACGAAGGAGTAAAGATGGAAGACATTGTCGTGTCTACGAAACTCCGGCTAGGCGATTCTAACAGCAAGATGAGTCAGGGAGGTATTCAGGCATGCGATGGTGAGGACGACTCTCCACTGATTCACTGGCTTGATGTTATGTCTGGAGGACACTGGACGAATGATAGGACACTTGCACGGCAGCTTGTGATGAATGGCCCCAGCATGATCAAGTGGATGGAGTTGTTGGGTGCAGAATTTGACAAACATGATGATGGCGGGATGCAGGAACTCATGGCCGGCGGTGCCTCAAGGAAACGTATTCACAGCTGTAAAGACTATACTGGCCTAGAGCTTGAGAGAGTTCTCATGGATGAAGCTCTAAGCAGAGGAATGAGAGTACTGGAGTTCTGTCCCACGGTTTCACTGCTGACTGACGATAGTAGCAATGTCACGGGAGGGCTTGTATGGAACTTGGAGACCGAAGAATATCATGTTGTGCGAGCTAAGACGACTGTCATTGCCACAGGAGGTTTTGGCCGTCTCCATGTCGCTGGATTCCCAACCACGAATCATTACGGAGCAACCTGTGACGGCGTAGTCATGGCCTACCGAGCTGGGGCTGATATTGTACATATGCAGTCGACACAGTATCATCCCACAGGGGCAGCCTACCCGGAACAGATTGTGGGGCTACTAATCACAGAGAAATGCAGGAGTATGGGAGCTCAGCTTGTGGATGCTGAGGGTGAGGCCTTCATCTATCCTCTTGAAACAAGAGATGTCGAATCCGCCGCCGAACTGAGGCAGATTCGAGAAGGCAAGGGTGTCAAGACCTCTACCGGGCAGATGGGTGTATGGCTTGACACCCCGTTGATAGATGAGATTCGGGGAGAGGGGGCCTTTGAGGAGGGACTAGCAGCCATACATCGACTCTACGCCCGCTTTGATATTGACGCCTCGAAATACCCCGTCCTTGTACACCCAACCCTCCACTATCAGAACGGTGGAATAGCCATCAATGCGGATGCTCAGGCAATACAGCCCAACGGAGAACCAATCGGGAGACTCTTCACTGCGGGAGAAACCACTGGAGGCGTTCATGGTGATAACCGGCTCATGGGTAACTCTTGGCTGGAGCTCCTCGTCTATGGGCGAAGAGCAGGAATCAGCGCGGCAAGACTCGCTAGTAAGACGAAGATGCCAAGGAAGTCAGATCTGAAACTTACACACCTTACTAGGTACTCGGAAGAACTTCAGAAGAGTGGAGTCAAGACCGAGAGGTGCAGCCCCATCATACTACCAAACTATCTCGGCGAGAACACGATGGCGCCCGTAGGCTATGGTAAGGAAACACCCTTCGATCGCAGGCTAGATCTGTTTACATAAACATCTGCTGAATGGAACGGAGTCACGCCTTACGTCTGAGTGTTTTGTCCAGGAAGGAGGGAGAGTGACCATGCTTAACATGAGAATACTGGACATGGTTTATCAAATCAACTGGTCGTTATCATATAGTTTGGTACGTAAACGTTTATATTGGGAATTGGGTGAGTATAGAGCTGTACAGAAGGTCATTCTGTAGTAGTTCCAGCGGTGAGATGTGAATGAGTGAAGAAGAAATCACCGACTCGTTGAAGAGTGCAGACGACATCGAGTTCTACGAGAAAGGAAAGAGCCAGAGGGAGCTCATATTTGTCACGGATGATAGCACGATGCAGGCATTGGATGATCCTGTCCGGCTAGCCATCGTGACCGTTCTGCGCAAGGGAGTAGCTGATACGCTTACCACAGAGAGAATTGATGAGAAGACTGGAGACAAGATTATCAGACAACGCGAAGTGCAACGGCATGTGTTGTCAGTAGTCGAGATAGTCAAGATGTCACAAGAACACGAAGACATCGAAGAGATAACAAAGAATCAAGTCTATCATCATCTGCCGAAACTTGAAGAGGCCGGGCTTGTGGTTAAGTACTGTACAGCGAAGACCGGAAAACGGACCACTGACTACTACCGGCGTACAGCCAAGGGTTTCGTCATAGCATCTGGGTATCTAACAGCCGACAAGAAAGCTCGAGAGAAGAAACTGGATCTGCTAATCGAGAGGCTAGACAAGGTATTCGGCGTAGAATTGACAGAAGACAGGGCCAAGGAAGTCGAGCGCCTCATAAGAGAGGAGTGGGAGATTGAGGCTAAGGGGCGAACCCATGTTGCCAACATGATTCGGGGTGACGTCGTCGATAGCGACGTACTGGACTTGTACGGCTACTTAGTAGACCTATGGACATTCAAAAATGAGCGGCTCCTAGAGATCAAGAGCAGACTACGAAACATTATCTTCGCTGATACTGCGTGACAGAAGTCGGATTGAGCAGTAGTCACCTTCGGTCCAACTGAGTACGCCATTCAACTAACACTTAGCGCATATATTCGTCTGTGTTTCAAGTACCCCCTCAATAGGCTTTATCTTGTCTACGACAAAGTCGCCCATATCGTCATTACTCTTGAATTCGCCTTTGATAATCAGGTCATAGGCGCCGAAGATGATGAAAGCTTCTAGGGTCTCATCGAATCCTTTAATCTCTTCAAGAATCTCCTTGTTGCGATCATTTCTGACCTTGAGCATAATATAGGCAAGTACAGACATTTGGTCACACTCTTTTCGATGACTGAGAAAGAAATAGGGCATCCCACTTATTACTGTTGCAGTTCAACGCTCGCGGTCATACGGCACCCTTGAGCCCGATGGCCGCCATCTCAAGATCGACAAGTGCCAAAGCAGGAATTGCGCTTTCCTCCACCCAAGCAATAACCCAGGTATCTCCGACAATCTGGGCCATCAAAAGGTGTCCTTTTCCATCAGGAGCAGTTCCAGCATAGCGATGCTTCTCACGAATCACCGTACCGTATTCGGTACCATCCAGACTGATATCAGCCCCCGATCTCATAGAGTGATCGATTTCTTCGATACCATTAACCAGATTCCAGTTGGAGGTCTGCCAGATAATCTTCGAACCCGCACTCACTGCAAACGCTTGAAACTTCGAGTTATTGAAATATAGTGCCTTCCAAGCGTTATCGATAGCTGATTCCAATTGGTAACCCCCAAATTCTACAAGTTACGGTAGTTGAAAGGAATAGGTTTCCAGACTTGAACCCCTGTCCGAAGCTTACTCTAGCCTAGATTTTGCCCTTCAGTGCCTTGGCGGCACGATCAACATCGACGTAGATTCCATCAGGAGACGCATTGGGGTCGGCCCATGCCACCACAAACTTCTCACCCTCAATCTTCGCCAGAACCAGAATACCATTCCCAGATACGCTTCGAGCAACGAGGCTCTCGGGCGTGGTTCTGAGTGTACTGTATTTTACCTGATTCTGAACTACTGAAGTGGCACTGCTCTTGACAGCAGAACCAAGGGCTGCAGCATCCTCGGTCAGGTCCCAATTATCACTCTGCCATAACACATTGCCAGATGTGGTTATTATGCCAAAGGCTTGAACCATCTCATTCGAATCGTTGTATGCTTGTGTATATGCTTCCATTACTGGATCTGCCATTCTGAATTCACCCCGATTCATTCAAACTAAGGGTCTATGAAGAGAAAGAACAGGGCTTCCATTTTAAGTTAATCACGATGGCCTCATCTTAATTGCGATAGCATAATAGTGGGGTGCAATCTCAGTCAATCTGACTTAAAATGATTGACGAAGCTATCTGGAAAGGTGACGCCGGTACTTTTGTCAGAGTTGTTGTGAAGACACAGTCCCGAGAGGAGGAGCTTATCGCGGGCGTTCTACCACGCTTTGTCGAGATAAATCTCCACAGTCCTGCACGGAAGGGAAAAGCCAACAAGGAACTCTTGAAGCGATTCTCTGATGTGGTGGGTTGTATGATGTCGGAGATCGCAATTGCTTCGGGGCACAAATCTCCTGAGAAGATACTTCTGATTGCAGGAAGAGATGCGGAAGAAATCAGGGAAATCTTGCTCGAAAACGTATAAATGGCGCTGTCAATGTTCCACAGCAGCCCCGGCACATGCTGATAGAACACAACAACGTCGGAAGAGCCGTCAGATCTGGAGGCTTCATCCACTGACAGAGAGAACCCAATCTACGCCAAGACTGCTGGCAGGGCTGTATGCAGCTGGTATCTTCTACGTTGTCTTGGTAATGCTTGAGGGGAGATGGCAAGACCCGGCGATTCTAGTTGCACTTGGAATCGAGATCTTTCTGCTCTTCCTCGCACTTGTCGGACGAAGTGTGACCAAGAAGGGCCTGGCCTGCATTGCTGGAGCGATACTGCTCTACACCGTCATTTCCACTTCAATCGGAAGCCTGTCTGAAATTGTCATCATGGCCTCCGGCGGGCTCGCTGTCTATGGTGCCTTGATGAGCAATCCGAAGTTTCCTCTGACGCGACGGGCCATGGTGACCGGCATCGTAGTTGCAGTCATCATGACATTCCTAGGAATATACCTAGCTCTCAAACTTGGAGTAGTCTACTTCGTCGGGGCTGAGATGTTGGGTGCAATTCTCTTGAGTGCTCATGGGAGATATACGAAGGAAGAGAATACTGTAGTAGTCGCGATTGCGAATAGTTCCTCTATGGTTGCAGTAGGAGTTCTGATTACATTTCCCGCGATAGCAATATTCGAACCCACTATAGCTTCCGCGCTCATAACATATCCCTTCATTGCGTTTGTCACCGGGACGAGTGCGATATTCGGCCTCCTCCTTCTCGCTCCTTTCCGTGATCGATTCGAGAAGGAACCGTGGCCTCAGGTCAGACCGCAAGCGCAATGCATAATCTCTCTCGGCGAGGATGCCCAGGCAAGAAAGAGCGTTGGGAAAGGTCTGATAGCATCAGCTGGATGGGTGGGAGCGACCAGAGCTGCAGAGTATGTGACTGGGACAGATATGAGCTCGCTACCTCATGCACTCCAACCAATAGCACCGGCCGCAGGCTCAGTACCGGACTGGATAGGGGTAGCAAATTCTCCTCTGATAGCAGCTATCGGGTTCTTTGTAGGGTGGAAACGAGCGGCTATTCTCGCTCTGGGGAGTCTCGCATCGTTCTTGATATGGGTGGTCTTAGAAGGGGCAACTCCGGTTTCCTTCGGAACGCATCTGAGTAGACCGGAGATTCTGTACCTCGCTTTGGGTGTCTTCGCCACTGTTGTCCTGGGTGACGTTCTGACTGGTAGAAGAGAACAGCCGTCTGATCAACCAAGTAATGAGCAGCGGACGGAAGGGGCATGCCACACAGAACCTGAAGAAGATAAACCAGAACAACCATCCCAACTGGCAAGGATTAGGAGGGTCAGAGAGGAGCTGTTCTCGGTAGAGACCCTCAAGTACGAGATTCGTGAGATGATCAGCAATCCTCGTGAGTACCTGAGGACACGACGGGGACAACTTCCACCATGGGTTGCATTTCTGTCAGTGATACTGTATATGATAGTGGGAATCGCAGTGTTCTCGTTCCTGAGACCTTTTCCCGGAATTGAGATTCACTGGCTGTTGTTTGTGCTCGGAACCCCGCTAGCAATGGTCTCTGCCTATTTCACAGCGCGGGCAATTAGTGAGACAGGAATGCTTGCAGGATACATCTCAGATGTTGTGGCAATACCTGCCATCTTGTTCTTTCGCGTTTCATTCCAGGCGATTACGACATTCATGTCAATGCTTGGGGCACTGCAAGACGCGGCTATTGCACTGCTTGTCCACCTAAAACTGGGCAAAATGACCAGTGTAAGGGGGAGAGATGTGCTCAAGGCAGTTTTCATCGGCGTCATAGTAGGAACATTCGTTGGTTCATTGATAACGTACATGATCTATGTTACATACGGCTTTGGCACTGCCGAGTTCCCAAGTCCAGCAGCCCAGCTGTTCGGATTCTTGGTGATTGGTCTGAGAGGTATAGGGAATTTCCAGATGCCTGGACTCGATCAGTTTCCCACTCTTCACCCCGCCCTAGGATTTGCGTACCTTTTCGGTTTCGGTGTACTGGGATTCCTTCTTGGTCGTGAAGTGAGCAAACGAAAAATGAGTCCCATGAGCCTTGCAGTAGGTCTGCTAATACCCCCCGCGACATCGGTTGCGATACTGATTGGTGGTCTTATCGATTACCGACTGAAGAAAGAGAGAGCCAAAATACCAGAGAATGACCAAGTCGGAGTTTCATGTCATGAGGGGAGGCGTGAGAGATATGGCAGACTCCTCAGTGGTGTTGTTGCAGGGGAGGCCATTGTTACAGTCCTTTGGGTCTTCTGGAGTGCCATAGTTCTGTTTCTTTAACCCCGGTCTTCAACATACTCCGCCAGAGATTGAAGAAACTCAGGGAAGTCATTCGTCTTCATGCCTGCCCCAGCAGCCTGTGGATGGCCACCGCCATGAGCATCCGGAATCTCAGAAACAATCTCCTTCAGTGCCTTGTTCAGGTCAA